>DIKJ01000008.1:42232-69623 GCA_002424525.1 Bacteroidales bacterium UBA5621
ACTTCAATCCCGACCTGGTTCTCTCCTCCCCCGGGAATTATTATGTCGGCATATCTTTTTGAAGGCTCAATGAACTGAAGATGTGAAGGTTTTACCGTTTTATTGTATCTTTCGAGAACCATCATTACCGTGCGTCCCCGTTCAATTATATCCCTCCGGATTACCCTGCCAAGACGGTCGTCGGCATCAGCATCGACAAAAACTTTGATATCAAGCATTTCACGCAATCCTGAATCGGTCAGAATCAGTATCCCCTCAACAAGAACCACCCTTGCCGGCTTAACCGCCATCGTCTCTTTCTGCCTCAGGCAGGTCAGGAATGAATAGACAGGCATCTCAACCGGCAGGCCCTCCTTCAGCCTCTTCAGATGCTCAATCAGCAGGCTGAACTCAACGGATGCGGGGTGATCAAAGTTAATTTTCTGCCTCTCTTCCAGAGGGATACCGACATTATCCCTGTAATAGGCATCCTGAGGCAACACCACAACCTGGTTATCAGGAAACACCTCCATTATCTTATTAACCACTGTAGTCTTTCCAGAGCCTGTACCACCTGCAATTCCAACGATAAGCATATTTTTTATATCTTTACGGTAGAAAAATCTTTCAAAAATAATAATTTGTATCAGAAAGTGCCCAAAGCCGACTTCCAACTGAGAACTCCGCAAACCGAACATCAAAAATCAAACTTCTCCCATGTCAGAATTGTACCCGTTAAAATTTGAACCCCTGCTTAAAGAGAAGGTATGGGGAGGTGATACTCTGGTTAAAAAATATGGGAAAAGAGCTCCGGAATCCATTAAGATAGGCGAAAGCTGGGAAGTCTCTGCCGTGGAGGATAATCTGTCGGTTGCAGTCAACGGTTATCTTGCCGGAAATAATATAAGGGAGCTGATTGAAGTCTTTATGGGAGACCTGACAGGTGACAAGGTATACGAAAAGTTCGGCAATGAATTCCCCCTGCTTATCAAATTCATTGAGGCAAGAGAGGATCTCTCTGTCCAGGTGCATCCGTCTGATTCGCTCGCAAGAGAGAGGCACAATGCCAACGGAAAGACCGAAATGTGGTATATCCTTGAAAGTGAAAAAGATGCCATTATCTATTCCGGATTCCACGAGCCTGTAACCAGAGATATTTACCTCAACGCATTGAGGGAAGGCAAAATTGTCAGCCTGCTGAATGCCGAGAGTTGTACCCGGGGGGATGTGTTCTTTATTCCTGCCGGAAGAATCCACGCAACAGGAGCCGGAACACTTCTTGCCGAAATCCAGCAGACATCAGATATAACCTACCGTATATACGACTGGGACAGAAAAAGCGACAACGGACCGGCAAGGGAACTTCATAATGATCTGGCTCTCGGGGCAATTGACTTTTCCTCCTCCGGAAGATCAGTGATAAAAAAACCGGCTCTCCTTAACAAAACTGAAACACTTGTCGGCTGTGAATACTTCGATACAAATATTATTCAGTTTGACAGGGCTGTTGAGAAGGATTACAGGCGGCTTGATTCATTTGTTGTGTACCTTTGCACTGAAGGAAAGTTCAGCGTCAGATGGAATGACGGTGAGGAAAAAGCAGTTAAGGGAGAAACTCTCCTTCTTCCGGCGAGTCTAAAAGAGGTGGTGCTGATCCCTGAAGAAAGATCAACTCTCCTCGAGATATATATTAATACCGGTCAGAATTTATAATTATCAATTAATACAACGATCATGAAAGCAATCTATTATTTAATGCTGATGGTCCTGGTTATCTGCATAACTGCAGGTTGTACGGGCAAAGGACCCGGAAGCAGGAAGTCTGTTACTGAGGCTGATGCGGTTACGGTACCTGACACAGGCTACACCGGGATCAGGCAATACTTCAGCAAGGAGCTGCTGGTTAAGGAGGTAACCTTTAAGAACGGGGTAAGGCACGGTGAAATGAAAACTTACTATATGGACGGGAAATTGTACCAGACTTTCTGGTACGAGAACGGACTAAGAGAAGATTCGGCGAGATGGTATTACACCGACGGAAGGGTATTCAGGTCGACCCCATATAAGAATGACACAATCCATGGAATCCAGAAGCAATATTACAGGAATGGCCGTACCAAGGCAAAGATGGAGTATATTAAAGGCTTGAGGACTCCATTCTTTGAAGAGTATGCCCAGAACGGCGCTCTTGTGAAGAATTATCCGGAAATTGTGTTTACCATACGCGATGATTATAATTCGAAAGGAGTGGTAAGAGTGAACCTCGAACTATCGAACAAGGCCACAAGAGTTAAATTTTTTACCGGAGAATTCTACAACGGTGTTTTTGATACATCAAAATACATCCTGCTGCCAACCACCAACGGCAGAGCATATGTTGACCTTAAGAAAACCGGAACACCCCAGAAGGAGTACATTGGCATAATCGCCCAGATCTTTACAAGCTTCAGCAACAACTATCTGGCTTACAAAAGGATCGATCTTCCGTACAATGACCTTAAGTAACCGGGTTCAAGATGATTATCCGCTCCGCTACCTTCATTAAAAGCAGTGCTTCGCATGAAGAGTGCCCCGGCCCGGTGAAGCCAGAGTTTGGATTCATCGGAAGATCCAATGTCGGAAAATCATCACTGATAAACATGCTTGCAGGCCGGGCAGGGCTGGCCAAGATATCGGGGCAGCCGGGCAAGACAAGGACCATAAACCATTTCTTAATCAACGACGACTGGTATATAGCCGATCTTCCAGGTTACGGATATGCGAAGGTGCCAGTGAAAATGCGCCTTAACTGGTCCAGAGAGGTCGAAAAATATATCCTCGAAAGAATAAATCTTGTCAGTCTTTTCGTGCTGATCGATTCAAGACTCAGGCCCCAGAAGTCTGACCTTGATTTTATGGAATTCCTGGGTGTTAATCAGATCCCGTTCGCCCGTGTATTTACAAAAAGCGATAAATTGTCCGTCACTCTCCTCGAAGAGGGTATAATGCTGTATAACAGCGAAATGCTGAAGCAATGGGAATCACTCCCTGCGACATTTATCTCATCGTCAGTGACCAGGAGAGGGAGGGATGAAATTCTGGGTTATATCGAAGAATCTATCAACAAGTTTTCACCCGATGGGTTATATTGACCGGATTTTATAATTTTGTAGCGAGAAAAATCTGAAAAACCACCTGTAAAACCACAGAAAATGTACGGGAAAGCACCTATGAAATTGTTTTCGTGCCGGTCGTCGATGAATCTGGCTCAGAAAATAGCCGATGAGCTGGGTATAGGATTGGGAAAGAGCTCGGTAACTGATTTCAGCGATGGCGAATTTCAACCGTGTTTTGATGAATCGGTGAGAGGCGATATGGTATTCATTGTCCAGTCAACAAATCCCCCGGCTGAAAACCTTTTTGAGCTTCTCCTTATGATTGACGCTGCAAAAAGAGCATCGGCATATAAGGTAATTGCCGTTATTCCCTATTTTGGTTTTGCCAGGCAGGACAGAAAAGACAGGCCCAGAGTCTCTATCGGATCAAAACTTGCAGCCGATCTTCTCGGGACAGCCGGCGTTGACAGGGTAATAACCATGGACCTCCATGCCGATCAGATACAGGGTTTTTTCAACGTCCCGGTCGATCACCTGTTCGGTTCTGCAATATTTGCACCCTATATCGAGAACCTGAATCTTCCCAATATAACTATCTCAGCTCCCGACATGGGAGGATCCAAAAGGGCAAACGCGTACTCAAGACATCTGCAGACTGAGATGGTCCTCTGTTATAAGCTCCGCAAAAAACCTAATGTAGTTGAAGAGATGTCGATAATCGGCGAAGTGGAGGGCAAGGATGTTGTTATCGTTGATGACATGGTAGACACAGCAGGCACACTGGTTCTTGCAGCTCAGAAAATGGTGGAGGGCGGTGCCAGAAGCATAAGGGCCTTTGCCACACATCCGATCCTCTCCGGAAACGCCATCGACAGGATCAACGATTCACCCATTGAGGAACTTGTGGTAACCGATTCGGTTCCCCTGCGAAAGGAATCACCTAAGATAAAAGTCCTCTCGATTGCCGATATTTTTGCCAGAACAATACAGGCTGTCAACCTGAATCTGTCAATCAGCACAAATTTTGTATTCTGATTCCTTTGTAATATATTTGCAGGCTAATTTTTTATTACAAACAACAGTGTAATGGGGAATGATGATAAGCAATTTCTTACAGGGTAGTTTTTCATCGGTCTCAGTAGCACAATAACTCAAAAAAAATGAAAACCATCAGGATTGAAGGGTCCCCGAGAACAGAACTGGGGAAAAGAGGCTCAGCGTTGCTCAGAAAAGAAGGGAAAGTCCCCTGCGTAATATACGGCAGTAAGGAGAACACGCACTTTTATGCACACGAAAACAGTTTTCTGAAGCTTGTCTATACTCACGAGACACATCTTGTCAATATCAGTATCGAAGGGCAAGAGATTAAAACTGTGTTGAAAGATATTCAGTTCCACCCTGTTACTGACAAGATACTCCACGTGGATTTTGTTGAGGTTCATGAAGATAAGCCTGTTATCATAAATATTCCCGTCAGTATCACCGGTGATTCTGTGGGCATCAAGGCCGGAGGAAAACTGAGGATGAAAAGAAGGAACCTCAAGGTAAAGGGCTATGCCGGCGACATCCCCGATTCCCTTACTGTAGATATAACCGATGTTAAAATTAATCATTCGGTAAAAGTGGGAGACCTTGCCTTTGACAAACTGGAACTGCTTGATCCGAAAATAGCTACCATACTTACTGTCGCCTCATCACGCGTTGCGCTCAAGACTGAAGCAGAGATCGCTGAAGAGGCTGCTGCCGAAGCAGCTGAACATGCTGCAGCACCAGCTGAAGAGAAAGAATAATCTTTTGTCATTTCAAAATATCAGGCGCAATGAAATATCTGATAGTTGGCCTGGGAAATATCGGCGACGAGTATCAGGATACACGTCATAATATCGGCTTTACAGTATTGGACAGAATGGCTTCAGCCTTCAGCACCGCCTTTACCGACAGGCGTTATGGCCAGGTTTGCGAAATAGGTTACAGAGGCAGGAAATTCATCCTGCTGAAACCTTCCACTTACATGAATCTGAGCGGTAATGCAGTAAGATACTGGATGAAAAAGGAAAAAGTTCCGCCGGAAAACCTTCTTATAATAGTCGATGACATTGCCCTGCCGGCAGGAAGCTTCAGGATGAGGCCCCGTGGAAGCGACGGAGGCCATAACGGGCTGGCCCACATAAATGCGACCCTGGCAACAACAGAATATGCCAGGATAAGGATTGGAATCGGCAACGGATTCTCCAGAGGATCGCAGGTGAACTACGTCCTTGGAAACTGGCGGCCTGAAGAAAAAAAATCGATTGACGAACGGATCTCAGTGATAATTGATATGATCCTGTCATTCGGAGTCAAAGGACTGGAACTGACAATGACAACCTTTAACAGGGCCGGTAAGAGCATTCCTCCTGACATAAAAACTGATCCTTCATCCAGTTCTGTTGCTAAAGGTGACAAAGCCGGGAATAAAGATTAACCGGAGACTTGTCGGATGGATAACAGAAACAGCGTTCGGATAGACAAATTCCTGTGGTCGGTCAGGATCTACAAGACCAGGGGACTGGCTTCGGAGGCCTGCAGAAAAGGCAGGGTCTCTGTCAACAATATGGAGGCCAAACCTTCAAGAATAGTATCGGAGAAAGATATAATCACCGTTAAAAAACTCCCTGTTATTTACACTTACAGGGTACTGCAACCTGTCGGCAACAGGGTCTCAGCCAAAATCGCAGCAACATTTATCGAAGATATAACCCCTGAGGAGGAGAGGCTTAAGCGACAGATCGGAAACTCATTCCCATATGGCCACAGGGAAAAAGGAAGCGGCCGGCCTACCAAGAAGGAGAGGAGAAACATCGACAGGCTGAATAACAATATATCAGGTGTCTGAGGTGGTATAAAGACCTATTCTTAGTATTACTCCTGAATAAAGCTGCCAGGATTTTATATTGAGTATTTCATTTTTTGTACCTTGCATCAACCTAAAACTTCACTGACCAGCAATCAGTAGCTTCTTATTTATTGGAATCAGCAGGAAAAGAAATGGGAAGGGATAACATTGAGAAGTATTCGGCACGATATGCCATGCTGAAACAATCTGCCGGATTCTGGCACAACAAAATATTTTACAGGAAGATAATTGTACTGGGACGCGAGAATATCGATCCGGATCACCATCTCATTTTTGCTCCCAACCACCAGAATGCACTCATGGATGCTCTGGCTGTTCTCTTTACGCATAAGGGACAGCCTGTTTTCCTTGCCCGGGCAGATATCTTCAAAAAGAAAATAATAGCTTCAATCTTGTATTTTCTTAAGATCCTGCCGGTCTATCGTCTCAGGGACGGGTTCAGCAGCCTGAAAGACAACGATCAGATCTTTCTGAAGACAATTGATATCCTCAGGAACAAAAATGGCCTTATTATTCTGCCTGAGGGCGATCATGCGGGCTTCAGAAGACTCAGACAGCTTAAGAAAGGGATCTGCCGGGTGGCCTTCCACGCAGATGAGGCCACAGGATTCACTCTCAGGATCAAGATCATTCCTGTTGGTATAGAATTCTCAAACTACAGCAGGTTCAGGCAGGTGCTGACAGTAGTATATGGAAAACCTGTTGAAGTATCAGATTATTACAGGCTCTATAAAGAGAGCCCCGAAAAGGCGCTTAACGGACTCCGGGATACCCTTTCAACTGAAATGAAAAACATAATGGTTCATATCGAATCGCAGGAGGACTATGAAGCCATTGATGAATTGAGAAGTATTGTAAACGGAAAGTACAGCGACGACATAAAACTCCCTAAGCTGTTCAGGGACAGGCTGCTGATCGATAAGCTAAATCGCCTGAAACAAATAAAGCCTGCCGTTTACCACAGAATATGCAGCCTCAGCCTTATGATCAAAAAGAGAGCCAGGGACCTGAAGACAAGTTACAGATTGCTGGAGAAAAAGAAGCATCCCCTCGGCTGGCTCCTTACAGGTCTGGCAGGCATATTCATAACACTCCCTCTCTATCTTTTCGGTACCATCTTTACCCTGACATTCCTCACTCTGCCGGAAGTGCAGATACGCAAGACAAAGGACCTTCAGTTTCACAGCTCGATCCGCTACGGGTTATCTCTTGTGCTGGCATTCATTTTCATGCCTCTTTACCTGATTATCTCTCTTGTAGTTTTCAAACCCTGGTGGCTGGCAACAGCTGTTTTCCTTACCATACCTGCCGCCGGGATCTTCGCATGGAATTACAATATCCTCTTCAGAAGGATTATAGGGGGTTTCAGGGTAAGAAAATACATCAGGGGAAAAAATGAGAAGTGGTCAGTTTTAATAAGCAATTACAATGAACTGACACACCTTATTAATAATCTGCCGGATGAAGATAAATGATTTTTTCAGTGGCAGGATTGCATGGATAACCGGGGCTTCATCAGGGATCGGAGAGGCGCTCGTATATGAGTTTGTACGCAGGGGCTCAACGGTAATTGCATCATCAAACGATGAGTCCGGACTGCAGAGAGTAAAAACCAGCGCAGGCAGATTTGCCGGAAAAATTCATTGTGTGCCTTTTGATCTGTCAGAAACAGCCCTGATTGATGATATCGTTAATGAGCAGATCAGGAGGTTTGAAAGGATCGATTTTCTGCTTAATATCGGCGGCATAAGCCAGAGAGCCCTTATTGTGGAGACTCCCCTGTGGCTTGACAGGAAAATTTTTGAGATCAATTATTTTGGTACAATCGCTCTTACTAAAGCCGTTTTGCCTCATATGATCAGGGAAAAATCGGGGCATATCCTCGCGACGAGCAGTATATCAGGGAGATTCGGCTTTCCCTTGCGGTCAGCCTACTCAGCTTCAAAACAGGCTCTTCACGGGTTCTTCGAGACACTCTACCTCGAGAATAAAAAATTCAATATCCGCTCAACGGTAATAATCCCGGGAAGAGTAAGAACAAATATTTCACTTCATGCCCTTGACGGCGATGGAAAGGAACATGGTAAAATGGACAGAGGCCAGAATGAAGGTATTCCTCCTGAAAAGGCAGCGAAAATAATAATACGCGGTATAAAAAGAAACAAAAGGGAGATCCTTGTCGGAAGAAATGAATTACTTCTTCTCCACATCAGAAGGTATCTCCCCAGCCTCTTTTTCAGAATTGCCGGAAGGATCAATCCAAACTAATAAACAATCAGCATGAAAAATTATTTTATCAGCGGTATTCAGCAGATGGGTATAGGCGTGCATGATGTATACAAATCGTGGGAATATTACAGGAAGACGTTTGGCATGGATTGCCGGATTTTTGAAGAGGAGGCTGAAGCTTCGCTAATGCTTCCCTTTACAGCCGGTAAGCCCAGGAAAAGGCACGCTGTACTTGCGCTTAATCTGCAGAGCGGAGGCGGATTTGAAATATGGCAGCACACGGGCAAACAGCCGGAGGATCCTAAAGAAGAACCGAGAGTGGGAGATCTTGGGATTCTTGTCTGCAAGATGAAAGTAAAGAACATTTCCGAAGCCAGTGCCTGGCACAGGAACAAAGGCACACAGGTGCTCGGAGATCCTGTTGAAGACCCGTCGGGATCAGTAAGCTTTTTTATAAGGGATCCCCTCGGAAATATTTTCCAGGCTGTTGAGGCAGACGACTGGTTTATGGATGAGAAAAAAGTTTCAGGAGGCGTTTATGGAGCCATTATAGGCGTATCGGATATAGAAAAGTCAAAAGTCGTTTATTCCGATATTCTGGGTTATGATGATACTGTTTACGATATCACAGGTATCTTTCCGGATCTGGCAGTGGTGTCGGGAGGGGACAAAAAGTGCCGCAGGGTTCTTCTGAAGCGGTCATTACCATTTAGCGGTCCCTTCAGCAGGGTCCTTGGCAACAGCGTAATTGAACTCATCAGCACCCCTGATGGACCCGGAAAAAGAATTTATGAAGGCCGTATCTGGGGTGATCCCGGATTCATCCACCTGTGCTATGATATAAGGGGCATGGCCGGGATAAGAAGTTACTCCGAAAGCAAAGGCTTCCCGTTCCTTGTCGACAGCATGAAGAGCCAGTCAGGAGACAGCTTTGGCATGGGAGAGGCAGCTGGCCATTTCTCTTATCTTCAGGATCCTGACGGGACCCTGATTGAATTTGTTGAGACTCATAAATTAGCTATACTGAAAAGGTTCGGATTGTACCTCAACCTGCGAAAGAGAGATCCTCTTGCCCCTCTGCCTGACTGGATGCTCAGATTCCTTAAGTTCTCGAGGGTTAAAGATTGACTCCGGCCACTCTTTCAACCTCGCGGAAGACTCTCATAATGTTACCCCCCCATATCTTGGCAATATCGGGTTTCGTGTAGCCGCGCCGCAGCAGTTCAATGGTTATATTCTTCATTTCTGAAACATCCCTGCAGCCTTCTACTCCTCCCCCGCCGTCAAAATCTGTACCTATGCCGACATAATCTATCCCGATAACCTGTACAACGTGGTCAATATGGTCGACCACATCCTTTACTGTGGCAAGCTTCTCATATTTCTTCTGCATTGCACGGTACTCACTCCTCATAATCTTCTTAATCTCGTCCGAAAGTGCATTGTAGTCGCCATACTTTGAGCGTATTTCCTTACGCTTCTCCGTGAGTTCCGGATTTGGTTCAGGAGCCTTGATATAATTGCTCAGGATGCATATCTGAATGACTCCCTGATTATCCCTCAAAGCCAGAAGCATGTCATCAGAAAGGTTACGGGGGTTCTCGCACAAGGCCCTGCAGGAAGAGTGGGATGCGATCACGGGAGCCGTTGAGGTATTCAGAACATCATAAAAAGCCTTATCAGAAATATGCGAGACATCTATCATCATCCCGATCCTGTTCATCTCTTTAACCACCTCTGTCCCGAAACCCGAGAGGCCGTTATGCTCAGGTCCTCCCGCATCAGTCGAAGAATCGCATATATCATTATTCCTTGAATGGGAAAGAGTGATATACCTGGCCCCAAGGTCATGGTACTCCTTAATCCTCGAAAGATCGCGGCCTATCGGGTACCCGTTCTCCACACCAATAAATGCTGAAATCTTCCCTGCTTTCTTAAGCCTGTAGGCATCATCCGGTGTCAGGGCTATCTCAGCCATCATGGAATTCTTCTCAATATTCTTATGAATGGCGCTGAAGATCTCCAGAGCCCTTGTATGGACGGCATTATATGCAGAGTCATTCCTCGGTCCCTGACCAATGAAAACCGCAAAGAATTCAGCATCGAGCCCTCCCTCCTTCATTCGTGGAAAATCAACACAACCATCTTCATTGCGTACACCAAGGTCAAAATCAGGATCAGCAAAACTCATTGGCGTATCGCAATGGGTATCAACCGAAAGAATTGATGCATGAATCTTATCAGCCCGCTTCGCAAGCTTCTCCTCAGATGTATTGCATCCTTCAAACAGCATGAATATTAGAGCAATACCTATTAATCCTTTCATTGTTCCATCATGTTTGTTACTGGCGCAAGATAAATAAAAATAAACCTTTGGTTTCCTCATTACCAATTATTTAACACTATTTAACAGAGGCGTGCATTATGCTCCGCGAGGGCAACAGCCACAGCAAGAACAGTAACTGTCCGGGGCACATGCCTTCAAGAACTTTTCAGCTTACCGGTTGTTTACATTATCAAATAACTAAATTTGTACAGATGGTCAGTTGCAGATACAATCCAGGGAGGTTCTCCCCCTGTATCATGAACTGATCAGAACATTAAAAATGATAATATTATGAGTAAACATTATGCAAATGCAAAGTGGGAAGGCAATCTGACCGGAGGATCTGGTAAATACACACTTAAGACAAGCGGTTATGAGGGTACACTCCGGTTTTCATCACGCTTTGAAGACGACAAGAGCGCTTCGAGCCCTGAGGAACTTATCGGCGCAGCGCTCGCCAGCTGCTTTTCGATGGCTCTGGCACATGCCCTTGACCAGGCAGGCCATACACCCGAAAAAATCGAAACCTCTGCCGAGGTTATACTCGACAAAACAGCCGCGGGATTTTCAATTACCACGATCGTTTTGAAAACCAAAGGTATAATAAAAGGTGTGGAACAGAAAGAGTTCCTGGAGACGGCAGAAAAAACCAAGAAAACCTGCCCTGTTTCAAGAGCCCTGACAGCTGTTGATATTAAACTGGAAGCTGAGCTGGGTTAATAATCAAGAAGCCCCGACATTTGATGTCGGGGCAGCCATGAAAAGAATGGAAAAATTGCTTTTGGACAGTAAAAGCTTCTTTCTAAAGCATCACAGCTTTAAATATCTTTGGTTCTCTTACTTACTCTACTTTATTACGATCAAATTCAAGTGTAAATATATAAAGTTTTTTAATGAAATGCAATAAAAAACTTTCTTATCTTCTGCTAATTTTGCTTTAGGGGCGACCGGTCATTCAGATTTCAGCACCCGGCCGTCCGGTTCATTTCGAAGATATGAATAAATATTCTCTTCTGATCCTTTCAGTTGCCGGAGGATTTTTTTCAGCACTTGCCTGGACTGACTGGTGCCCCGGACTCATTCTCCTGGTCTCATTCACCCCATTCTTCCTCATAGGTGAATATCTTGCTGAAAATCCCGGCAAATATTCAGCAGGCACATATTTTACTTACCTCGTACCGGGTTTCGTTGTCTTCTGCATCATTTCCCTCGGCTGGATCAGGGTGGTAAGCATCGTTGCCGCTGTCGGTGTAATTGTAGTGTTATCGTTCCTGATGGCCTTTGTACTGTGGGCGGCATTCGGTATCAGGCAGAGAGCAGGCAGGACCGCCGGGAATCTTTCCATTATTGCTTTCTGGCTTGCCTTCGAACTCCTCTGTCTGAAATTTGATCTGTTTTCACCTTGGGTCAACCTCGGCAACGGACTGGCAAAAGATATCATGTTCATACAATGGTATGAGATCACCGGCACCTCCGGAGGCACACTGTGGATACTCCTGTCAAACCTCCTTCTCTCATCAGTGCTCGCATGTTCATTCACCCATGGCAGAAAAATGATCTTGCCGTTCACAATCTGGATAGCAGTAATTATTCTGCCCGTTTCAATATCACTGCACAGGTTTTTTACCATCGGACCGGCAGATTCAGAGCCTGCAGAGATCCTGATAATCCAGCCCAATATTGATCCCTATACGGAAAAATTCAGTACGCCGTTTGAAAAACAGGTTGAAAAAGTAATCAGTATGGCCGGTAGTGAGATCACTGCTAAAACCAGGTGGATAATGACCCCCGAAACTACAGTTGATGATCCTGTCAACGAAAAAAGTATCAGCACCAATAAATATGTACAAATGATGCGGTGGCTCACTGTTGATAATCCCGGAGTCGCTGTTGTTACGGGCATGGTCACATTTATTCCGTATTCTCCTGATAAATGGGTCCCGTATCAGGCAGACGATCAGACAGAGAGCCCCGGACTGCAATATGAGATATTCAACTCCGCACTCCTGATTGATACCGGAAAACCTGTCAGAATATATCATAAATCGAAGCTTGTGGCAGGATTTGAAACCAGCTTTTCCCCCGGGGTCGCCAGAGTGCTCAGAAAATTGCTTCCCCAGCTTGGCGGAACGAACCGGAATTACGGAACCCAGGATGAGAGAATCTCTTTTGAGCACCCTGTAAACAGGGATAAATCAGCTCCTGTTATCTGTTTTGAATCAGTTTATGGGCGACATGTTGCGGACTATGTAAAAAATGGGGCAAATATGCTTTTTATAATTACAAACGATGGCTGGTGGAAAAACAGTTCAGGTTACAAACAGCATCTTTCCTACGCCTCTCTCCGGGCAATCGAAACACGCCGGCCCGTTGCCAGGGCAGCAAATACAGGTATCTCATGCTTTATCGATCTGAAAGGGGTGATCACGAAAAGAACCGGATGGTGGAGAGCCGAAACGATCAGGGGAGATCTTGTTCCTGAAACCCGTATTACCCCGTACGTCAGATATGGTGACTACATCCTGTACATTGGATTGCTGATCAGTGTATCTGTTGTACTATTTGTCCTCATTTTATTTCCACTTAAGAAGAAACGGAGCATCATCAGGCAGATCTGATGCAACCCCGCAAATTTGCCGGATATCATTTCAGGTTGTTAAACAACTCAAGCCCCTCGTCGAGCCACGACCTGTATTCCCCGACATTCATATTGGTTCCCATGGGAGTGTTCAGGGGATTCCCGGAATGGTCGGTAATTACATAAAGGGGGATTGTGTTTGTCCGGAATCTTGATATCTCGAGATCTTCATTAATCTTTCCTATGGTTTTCTTCGTCTTCCCGTCAATGGCCGAAATAATCCAGTCCTCTTCAGGAAGCTGAGTTCTGTCGTCAACATAGAGGGCGACTATCACAAAATTGTCCCTCAGCCGCTGAAGGATTTCCGGATGTGACCATACCCTTGCTTCCATAAGCTTACAGTTGGAACAGGCATGGCCCTTGAAATCAAGCAGAACCGGTTTTCCCAGTTCTTTCGCACAGGCAAGCCCCTGCTTGTAATCGAAGTAACCGGTAAGACCGTGAGGGAGATCAAGAATATCAGCGTGGCGGGGGGTTGAACAGAGTGAATTTGAGAAGGGCGAAGATACAGAGGGAAAGGTTCCCGGAAGGGTTCCCGGAAAGGTTCCGGTGCCCGTCGCCTGGCCCGTGAAATTCAATGCTGATGTGCTTTGCGGAGGCAGCAGGGGTGAGAGTCTTTTGAGGGGTGCACCGAATAACCCGGTAAAAAGGTATACAACAAATGAAAAAACAGCAATAACAAGAAACAATCTGAAAGTCCCGATATAGGGAAGGTCGCTGTCATGCGCAAACTTAATCCTGCCCATCAGGTAAAGACCCATCAGGGAAAAGATCACTATCCATATTGCCAGGTATATGTCCCTCGACAGAATCCTGAATGAATAAACGGCATCAATTGTCATCAGGAACTTCAGGCTGAACGCGAGCATTATAAATCCCAGGACAACTTTCACCGAATTGAGCCAGCCCCCTGATCTGGGCATCCTGTTCATTACCGAGGGGAACAGGGCAAAAACGGTAAAGGGCATGGCAAACGCAAGGCCGAAGCCGAACATTCCAATGGTGGGCCTGAGGACATCCCCTGATGCAGCCTCAACAAGCAGGGCCCCGACAATTGGGCCGGTACAGGAAAATGAAACTATTACGGTTGTCAGTCCCATGAAAAAGGATGCAAGCAAACCACCTTTGTCGGCCCTGGAGTCGGCGCCGGCAACCCATCTGTTGGGAAGAACGATCTCGAATGCACCAAAAAAGGATATTGCGAACAGAACGAACAGGGAAAAGAAAAGTATATTGGGGATCCAGTGTGTGCTGAGGGTGCTGGCAAAACCTGCTCCGGCACTTGTAAGAGAGACAATTACCCCCAGCGATGAGTATATGAGCATTATCGACAATCCGAAGATTAACGCTTTCAACACCGCCTTGCCGCGGTTTTCCGAGGCTCCCGAGAAAAAGGCCACAGTTACGGGTATCATAGGGAAGACACATGGTGTAAGAATACCGGCAAAGCCGGCGAGAAGGGAGATAAGGAAAAACTTAATCAAACCGCTTTTTGTTCTTTCCGAAAAGATCCCTGATTTTATGTCACCGGCTGAGGAGGTTCCGGAAACAGAATCCGCCATGCCTAAAATAAACTCAAACTCCACATCTTTGGGAGGGGAACAGGTAACATTATTGCACGACATAAAGTTCACACTTCCCCGCACGGTGGCTGACGGTGATACAAGAACTATTTCCTGGCGGAACTCGGCTTTATTGCTGAAGGTCTTGATCCTGAACCCGAAAGCTTCATCAAATTTCTCAACAGGTTCAGTAACCTCGTAGGTTTTCCCGGTTAATTCATACCCCGGAAGGGAATCGAAGGAGAAACTGGTGGGTATAGGCCCGCCTTCTCCGATATCCATGGCATAGATATATGATCCTTTCTCGATAACCGCTGTAAAAATGAGCTCATAGTTATCATCACTCTTTTTCTCGAAGCTGAAGTCCCACGTAACCGGATCATAGATCTGTCCGCCGGCCCTGGCGATAAACAGGAACAATAGTGCTGCAGGCAGAAATTTCCTAATCATATATAAAAGTTTTATTTGCCGTAAATGTAGCAAATCCCTTACAATTAACTGAAATTTATAGCTGATGGTTCAGGAACAAGGTTCCGTTCAGGCAAGATCGATCTCATTCCCTTCGCGGTCGTAGAAATGATGTTCGAGGACGTGGTAGGCTGTAACAGCCTGAACTTTAAGACATATTTTATATTTCATATTCCACTTCCTGTACAACGGTATCCAGCCGCTCTTAAGGAATGAGGCAACGAAGGGGTGCACATTAAGGAATATCTTGCGGGTCTTTATCTTATCGACGATAAATCCGAGGGATTTTTCAAGTTCGTCCGTATAAAGGATTGTCGGGCGTGTTTCACCAGTGCCCAGGCATGTCGGGCATTTTTCATTGGTCACGATATGCATTTCGGGGCGCACTCTTTGCCTGGTGATCTGCATAATGCCGAATTTCGACAGTGGAAGGATATTATGCTTTGTTCTGTCGCCCGCCATGCTCTCCTTCATCTTGTCAAAGAGAATCTGTTTATTCTCGCCTGACTGCATGTCAATAAAGTCGATCACAATAATGCCTCCCATGTCCCTGAGGCGCAACTGGCGGGCAATCTCAATGGCGGCTTCCATGTTTACAAGCAGGGCATTAGCTTCCTGGTTATTGCCCGTTCTGGCCCTGTTGCCACTGTTTACATCGATCACATGAAGAGCCTCGGTGTGTTCAATAATGAGGTAGGCTCCTTGTTTGAACGAAACCGTCTTCCCGAAAAGCGCTTTAATCTGCTTGTTTATGCCAAAATGATCGAAGATCGGAAGAGTACCCTTATACAGTTTTATGATCTTCTCTTTCTCCGGGGCGATCTCCCTGATATATTTCCGGATCTCTTCAACAAAAGCAGGATCGTTGACATGTATGCTGTTGAATGTTACATTGAGCATATCTCTCAGAATGGTGGATGTCCTGTTCATCTCACCTATGAATAATCTTGGTGTTTTGGTCTCCTTTTTTACCGAGCTGAAAGCGGATTCCCATCTTCTTACCAGTTCGCGAAGTTCGGCGTCGAGCAGTGCAACCTTCTTGCCCTCGGCAACTGTTCTGACAATAACGCCAAAATTTCTGGGCTTTATGCTCTGGACGAGTGTCTTAAGGCGGTTTTTCTCCTCAGCACTCTCGATCTTTGTTGAAACGGATACTTTGTCTGAAAAGGGGATCAGCACAAGGTTCCTGCCTGCCAGGGAAATCTCGGATGCCAGTCTCGGACCTTTTGTGGAAATCGGTTCCTTGGTTATCTGCACGATAACCGTCTGTCCGGTTGCTAGCACATCGCTTATCCGGCCGTTCTTGTCAATATCCTCCTCTGATTTGAACTTGTGAACAGGCACCACCCGGCCCTGTCTCTGAACTGCCGTAACATAGTATTTATGCTGGGTCCGGAACTGTGCGCCCAGATCAAGGTAATGAAGGAATGCATCACGTTCGTAGCCAACATTGATAAAAGCGGCATTCAGTCCGGGCATGATCTTTTTTACCTTCCCCAGGTAAATGTCCCCGACCGAAAACTTGATGTTGCGCTTTTCCTTGTTTAACTCGGTTAATTGCTTGTCTTCCAGCAAAGCCAGGGAGACTTCCGAATCACCGACATCAATAATTAGATCCTTGCTTACCACCTCACCACATTAATCCGAACTCAAATCAATCCACATCCGACATCCTGATACAATAAACCTAAAGATCATCAGACCTTTAGGCTTAACTGTTCATTTTATGACCACCTGTTGATCGTCTACTTCTTCTTGTGTCTGTTTTTCCGCAAACGCTTCTTGCGCTTGTGAGTGGCCATCTTATGTCTCTTTCTCTTTTTTCCGCTTGGCATGGAGGATTACTTCTTAACTTTTGATTTAACTTTTGTGATGAATGATTTTGCCGGTTTGAAAGCTGGAATGTTATGAGCAGGAATGATTATTGTAGTGTTCTTTGAAATGTTCCTGGCAGTCTTCTTGGCTCTCTTCTTGACGATGAAGCTTCCAAAACCTCTGAGATACACGTTATTACCGGATACCATCGAGCCTTTTACAGTTTCCATGAAGGCTTCAACAGTTTTCTGTACAGTTACCTTTTCAATACCAGTGTTCTTGGCAATTTCATTAACAATGTCTGCTTTAGTCATTTTCGTGAAGTTTAAAATTCAACAAATTATTTTGAGTATTCGTTTTTTCAACTGTGCAAATATAGAAATATTATTTATTTAAATTGAAACACTTACATAATAATTTTTATTAATTTTTTTTATTAATGCCTTAATTCCAATGAAATAGAAAACCCTGTCGGGGCCGGACCGGAACAACGGGCAACAGCTGATAAAGATATTGAATTTATTCGTAATTTGTAACTTACTGAAATAATGCCTCTTGCTGTTATTATGACTGCATGATGGGAATAAGCTGTTTTTTTCTTAAATTTGCATTTCTGAACACTTTGTACCAATTAACAACTAACATTATGTCAATCAATAAGGTAATACTAGTCGGCAATGTCGGGAAAGATCCGGTTATGCGGTATTTTGACAAAGGTGTTGCCAAGGCAACATTCCCCCTTGCAACAAGCGAAACCTATACGAATCAGCAGGGTGAAACCATTACTACAACCGAATGGCACAACATCGTAATCTGGAGGGCTATGGCTGAAGTTGCGGAGAAGACCGTCAGAAAAGGCTCCCAGGTTTATGTTGTCGGAAAGATCAAGACACGCTCATATGTAGATAAGGATGGTAACAACAAGTATATAACCGAGATACTTGCCGATACATTCCTTGTGCTTGAAAAAAAGCAGGGCTCACCGGCGGGTTCCCAGTCACAGGCCGGCCAGGAGAGAGGAATGAGCGACACCGAGTCTGCCTTCCCCGATATCAACGAACCTTCCGCACCCTATAACAGGCCTGCCCCGGGCAACAGCCAGATTCAAGGAGATGATCCTACGACGGGTGAATCATTCGACTCCGTGGATGGCAAGAGTGAAGATGATCTGCCATTTTAGTGCTTCTAAAAGGAAATTCAATTGGTGCCTCAATTACTATTCCTGAACGCGATTTCCCTTGCAGGGATTATTTACCACACCCCTGACGCCAAGATCCTTATCGGATTTGTCATACTGGCGATACTCCTCTTCTTCTCAGCCATGATTTCCGGATCGGAAGTAGCCTACTTCTCAATAACACCCGAAGAGATTGAGAAACTGAAAAACCTTAAAACAAAACGTTCCGAATCTGTCCTGCAGCTTATAAAAATGCCTGAGAAACTGCTCAGCACAATCCTTGTTGCAAACAACGTGGTAAATGTTGCTATCGTACTGCTCGCGGCATTCCTGAGTTCCAGACTGTTCGACATGGACACAAACCCCGTTCTCGGTTTCATACTCGAAGTAGTGGCAATCACCTTTCTTCTTCTCTTTTTCGGAGAGATCCTTCCAAAGGTTTATGCTACCAGAAACCATGTATCCGTAACCCTTTTAATATCAAAGCCTCTCATGATCCTTGAGAAGCTGGCGAGCCCGCTTACATCTCTGCTAATCATGTCAACATCATTCGTGAAAAAGAGGGCGGTCTTCAAACATGGCAACATAAGCATGGACGACCTTTCCGACGCTCTTGAACTTGCCTCGGATGATATTGATGAAGACGAGAAGATACTGAAGGGAATAGTCAATTTCGGGAATACCCAGGTAAGTGAAATAATGTGTCCGCGAATCGATGTGACCGCAATCGATGTCAGGAAAGGCTTCAGCGAAATTATACCGCTCATAATTGAATCAGGGTTCTCGAGGATCCCGGTTTACTCCGGGTCGTTTGACCATATGAAGGGCATCCTCTATGCAAAGGACATCCTTCCCTATACAAACAGCCCCGGTAATTTCAATTGGCAGACACTGTTGCGTCCGCCATATTTCGTTCCCGAGACAAAAAAGATCAACGACCTTCTTAAAGAGTTTCAGGTGAACAAGATCCATATGGCTGTGGTAATTGATGAATACGGAGGCACTTCAGGCATTATAACCCTCGAGGATATTCTCGAGGAAATAGTGGGAGAGATAACCGACGAGAGCGATGAGGACGAAAATCTGTACAGGAAGATTGATGACAGGACATTCGTTTTTGAAGGGAAGGTCCTGCTTAACGACTTCTTCAAGATATTAAATGCACGCGACGATCTTTTTGAAGATGTCAGAGGGGAATCCGAAACGCTGGCAGGTCTGATTCTTGAACTAAAGGGAGAGATCCCTCAGAAAGGCCAGGTAATAACTTACGGAGATTTTAAATTCAGGATCGAATCAGCAGACAAAAGAAGAATAAAGGAGATACGGGTTGAAATATCCGGCGATTATGACGATAACAGGTAAACAAACCGCATACATAACGTTTTTCTTATGCGCATTGTGCAGTTGCAGGGAGGTGGCCGTGCCAAAACCAAGAGGCTATTTCAGAATTGACCTTCCTGCCCGTGAATACCGATTGTATGAGGGGGATTCATCCGGACCGTTAAATATCCCCGTATCATTTGAATATCCTGTCTACGGACAGATCTCATTTGAACCTGAAAACAGTGCAGAACCAGGCTGGTTCAATATAGAATTCCCTCAGTATAATGCAAAGCTGTATCTTACCTATAAAAGAGTTGGCAATGACCTCTCTGACCTGATTGAACAGACATATCAGATGAATGTAAGGAACCATATAATCAAGGCAGATGCCATAAGCGAACAGGTTATAACAGACCGTGATAAAGGCATTTACGGAATCCTGTACGACCTCAGGGGGAATACAGCCACATCTGTTCAGTTTTATCTTACCGACAGCGCAAGGCATTTTCTGAGAGGATCATTATATTTCGATGCTGAACCCAATGCTGATTCCCTTGCCCCCATAACCGGGTTTTTCCGGCAAGATATCATCCATCTTATTGAGACTGTTGAGTGGAAATAAATAATCATATCAAGTAATGGGGTGCATAACCAAACATTATCTCAACGAGTATGCCGTTCTTGGTGTATGGAAAATTGAAGAGGATCTGGATACCCTTCTGGGTATGGTAGTTATGGACAATGATGATAATAAGAAATACAAGGCCTTTTCAAGTACTTCCCGTAAACTTGAATTCCTGAGCGTTAGAGCACTTCTTCAGGAACTTCTGGGCAAAGAAGCCAGGATAGTCTACAATAAGAACAATAAACCCTTTCTGAAGGACGGTTCCCGGTTTGTCAGCATTTCACACTCCAACAAGCTTACATCGATCCTGCTGAGCACTAACGAAAGGGTAGGTATAGATCTGGAATACATGAGTTCAAATATTGGCGCAATTGCCTTTAAATTTATCAACCGGAAAGAAAAGATCACGAAAGAACCGTTAAGCAGGAAATATCACCTGTATCTCCACTGGTGCGCAAAAGAGGCTCTCTACAAAATATGCGACAAGGAAGGCATCAGCATAAGAAAGAATATTACCATTGAGCCATTCGAGGTGAAGGAATCGGGAGAGATAAGGGGACATGTTCATACCAGAAGGATCAACGATTCATTCGACCTTTTTTATACGAGATATGACAACTATGCCATCGTATGGACAAAAAAGAACTATGACAAAGTCTGATTTTCCAAAGAAAAAGAGCATAGCACTCCTGCTTGATCCGGACAAGATCACGGAAGGTTCTCTCATCAGGACACTTGAGGTTGCTGTAAAATCCAATACTGATTATATTCTGACCGGGGGGAGCCTTACCTTCAACAGTATTGACAAGCTGATCGATCTGGTAAAAGAATCATGCAGCATACCCGTGATCCTTTTTCCCGGGAACCTGTTGCAGCTCAGCTTAAAGGCCGACGCTGTACTGCTGCTTTCGCTTATTTCGGGCAGAAACCCGGAACTGCTCATCGGAAACCATGTCATAGCTGCCCCATACCTTCGAAGCGCAAAGGAGAGGCTGATTCCGGTAGGATACATACTTGTAAACTGCGGAACAAAGACCTCTGTTGAATATATCAGTCAGACGGAGGCTATCCCCTCCGACAAGACAGATATCGTGGTTGCAACAGCTCTTGCCGGCGAAATGCTTGGTCTTCATATGATCTACCTCGAAGCAGGAAGCGGATCGGCAGCTTCAATTCCTCCTGCTGTCATTAGTGCAGTAAGGGACAATGTGGAGATTCCGGTAGCTGTTGGAGGAGGGCTGAAGAGCGGGGAAGATATAAGAAAAACCTTTGAAGCAGGAGCCGATCTTATAATACTGGGCAACGGTTGCGAGAAAAATCCCGGTCTGCTTGCAGAAGCCTGCAGGATAAGGGATTCCCTACGCTGAAACAAACCTACCTGAATAGTTCGACAAGCGGCTCCCCCGAAGCGGCATTAGGATTTGGCACTTTGCACAACGACGAAAGGGTGGTGGCAATATCAGTCATGTTGATCTTCCGGGTGACGGTTGCCCGGTTGACGGTCCACCCGTACCAGATCAGCGGAACATGGGAATCATAATCGTAGGGCGAGTTATGGTTGGTTACATCCTCTCCATCCTTTTCCACCCATCCCGGATTAAGAATAACGATCACATCGCCCGACCTCTGCGGACTGAAATTATTTATTATCCTTCGAAGGTTCCCGTTACTGAAATCGTTTGCCTCAAAGGCAGAATAGGGATATGCCGTGGTAACCCCCGAAAACTGGACCATGAAACGGGCAACCCTTTTCTGTATCTCCTCGATCGGGATCTTTGCATCCTCTATAAGAACCCGGTTGAGATATATCTGCTTTTCGGAGTACCCCTTCACCCAGTTTCCCTCACCAAATACGGCATTCAGGTAACTCCTCAGCAGCTGAAGCGCCTGGTTCTGCCTGAAATATCCTGAGGGGATCCTGTTGCTCTCCAGAATCGTGGGTATCTCAGAAACCCCATGGGCCGATGTAAAATAGACAAGTATATTTCTCTTTCCGATGTTGTCATTCAGGTAAGTAAGCAGTGTCTCAATCTGATGGTCAAGCCTCAGGAGTGCATCGGCCATCTCAACTGATGAGGGACCGAACCTGTGACCGATATATTCGGTTGATGAATAACATATTGATAAATAGTCTGTAATATCATCCTTTCCGAGACCCTCCTTCTCTATCAGTTTTATGGCAAAGTCTGTGGTGAGATGATCAGCGAAGGGAGTCTCACGGAGTAACGAGAAATCCTGTCTCGATGCTTTTCCGCTCTTTGTCCTGAGCTTCCTCAGATCGTACGGGAAATAATTCTGCCCGAAGAGACCTGCTTCATGCTTATTTGAGTCAGGCATACAATCTGCGTAGTAATCCCGGGGTCTGTACATCGACCAGGTATAATTAAGGAACGTGTCTGAATACTTCATTCCATTGAACTCCTGAACCCAGAACGGAAGGCTTTTCATATAGTATGTGCATGACATCCAGGTACCTGTGGTATTGTCAAACCAGAATGCTCCGTCAGCTGAGTGGCCGGCAGAGAGAATTGATGCATACTCCTTGATCCCAACCGCAAATACCTTCGATTTTCCCTTTGTCGCCATCCTCAGCTCATCCGAGAAAGTAGAAGCCATCAGATTGACCGGAGAATGAAGGCCGGCCTCATAACTGCCTCCCACCGGATTAACGCTGACATCATTCGTGCAATATATCAGTTCATTCTTCAGCGGCACATACCAGTTGTCGGAAGTGATGCCATGAAAAGCGGGTTCGGTTCCCGTCGATATGGTGGCAAAACCCGGCGCCCCCTGGGTGAGAATATACTGAAATGAGGCATTCCGGTAATAGGTACCTTCGTTGATAAGCCTCTTAATACCATTTTCAGAGAGTCTGTCCCTGAATTTTTCAAGGAGATCATATCTTAACTGCTCAACAACTATGCCTATCACCAGGCGCGGCTTGTCAGGCGGGAGGTATGCCCCCTGTCCCGATATCTTAAAGACAAACGTCAGCGCCAGAATACATGTTATTTTTACCTTTCTTATTATTCCCATCTTTCTCAAAATTCTTAAATAACTCAATAAAAAATCAGCTTATCAGAACCGTCTTGCGACAACAAACCTGCCATAGGATGATATCCCTGTGGCTCGCTGTTTAAAAACCACTGTATAAACACCTGCCGGAAAGGCCCTGACATCAAGTATTACCGGACTCCCCTCATAAGCCATACTGTTATAATCACTTAAAATCGTACCCGCCGTATTGTATAACCTTATGTTTATGTATCCCCTGAGCTTTTCAGGCACTACCGCATAGACATAAAACGCAGCCGGGTTCGGATATAATAACGGCGCCGCAGGGCTGGTAGTATCCACAGGATTGCGAATATGGGTCATTCCCACTTCTAAAAAACTTTTCCGGCGCGGTTCAGCCATAACGTTATATATCACAGTGTCAATGTAGCCTTCTGCCGTGAAAGTAAGGTCCCATGAACCCGGCGCGGTCAGCCTGATGAACCTGCCGGTAAGGGTGTCGGCATAAACATGGGAATTGTCCCTGTCGTGACCGGCAATGAAAACCTTTGCAGGCACTGGCTCACCGGTCCTTCTGTCGGTAACGATACCGTGAATTCCGTAGAGGGCATTTTCGATATATCCCAGCAGTGAAACCCTGTTGTATTCCCACAGATCAGCAAGCTTGTCGGCCGGAGTAATATAGTTTTCGTCAAGCTCTAGCGTAACCTCCCTGCCATTAAGCGCGTAAGTGACATAATCCTGACGTCCCCCGTAAATCTGATACCACGCATACCCGTTCGTGATTCCGTTGCTGAGGTCGGTCATGTAGCCTGCCGGTGAATAATTATGGACGCTGTCGGCATACTCTCTCGAGATAGTGTAAAACCAGCTGTTATCAGCATGAAGCCTCTGCCATCTGTCCCATGGATAATTGACAACCTCGGCGCCTGAATGAAGGTTTGCCGAGAGAACAAACCTGTGCTTTGCCAGGAATGCCATCATATCAAGTGTCTCTTTTTGTCTTGGAGTATTTGCAGAAGCCGGATCGGGAAAATTCCTGTTAAGATCGTAACCTGCTGCATTAAACCTTATGGGAGAGGTAATAGTATTGCCCGTGTTGTAAGTTCCATCGGGATTTGCCAGAGGATTGATCCAGATTTCGAGATTGTCAACAAGGTTCCTGACCCTCCCGTCGGAGGCATAGTTGCTGAGAAGATAACCGGCAAGCCTGAGCATCAGAATAAATCCACCTGTTTCGTTGCCATGTATTGTCGAAGTGCAGAACACTTTCGGCTCATCCTCATCAGTTCCGGGGTTATCAGAGATCTTCAGGACATAGACTATTTTTCCGTTAATGGTTGTCCCGATAGTGTCGAGCCTGCAGAGTGAAGGGTAATTCTCCGAATAATAAAGCATTATTGAATCATACTGGGGCAGAGTGGGATAGCTCTCCCACGCCATAACCTCTTCAATACTCCGTGCAGTCCGGATCCCCTTTATTTCGTCAGTTTCTACAATTGAATAATCATATCCTCCCTTTATGAACCACTCCGCAGTCAGCGGCGAAAGAATCACATGGACTCTGTTTTCTCTGACCCTGCTTACGGAAACATTCCGGGTAAGATGGTCAAACGCCCGGGCTCCCGGGTGGGAGATAATAATCTCAGCCTGACCCTTTTCCCTGATTATCTCAAGCACTCTTCTGTCAGAAGAGCTGTATTGCCCGTGACACCGCGGATAGAGCAAGATCATGGCAATGGCTGACAGTGCCAGCCATTTGACAGCAGTGGATCTAAACATTGAACCGGATATGGAGAATATCGCCGTCCTCAACAACATAATTCTTTCCTTCAATCAACAGCCTGCCTGCTTCCTTAACGGCATGTTCGGAGCGTAACGATACGAAATCGTTATATTTCATTACCTCGGCCCTGATAAAACCTCTTTCGAGGTCGCTGTGTATAACACCTGCAGCCTGTGAGGCGGTCATGCCTTTTCTGATTGTCCAGGCCCTTATTTCCTTTGGCCCTACCGTAAAGAAGGTCTGGAGATTAAGCATCCTGTATGCAGACCGCACAAGTTTATCAACACCCGGTTCCGCAAGACCCGCATCCCTGAGGAAAGCGGCCCTGTCCTCTGCGCTTTCAAGTTCAGCGATCTCGGCTTCGACCGCTCCTGCAATTATAAGTATTTCAGCCTCAATGCCATTAAGATGCTCCCTTACCTTTTCAACATAACTGTTCCCGGCAACAGCTGATCCCTCATCAACGTTGCATACGTAAATAACAGGTTTCATAGTAAGAAGAAAGAGATCGTCGATATATTTCCTCTCTTCATTCTTCACATCCAGGGTACGGGCATTATTAATATTTCCGATATGATCGCGGAAGCGGTACAGCACCTCACAGCCATGTTTTGCATCCTTATCCCCAACCCTGACCGCTTTTTCCAGCTTCTGAATCTTTTTTTCCACCGATTCGAGGTCCTTTAACTGCAACTCAAAATCAATTGTCTCAAGATCCCTTACGGGATCGACTGATCCGTCGATATGCTGAAGAGTGTCGCTGTCAAAACACCTGAGTACATGTATCAGTGCATCGGTGTTTCTGATATCTCCGAGAAATTTGTTCCCTACTCCCTCCCCCTTGCTTGAACCCCTGGCAAGACCGGGAATATCCACTATTTCAATGGTTGTAGGGACGATCCTGTCAGTAACCTGATACTGTGCCAGTTCATAAAGCCTGGGATCGGGTACCTGGACGATCCCGATATTTGATTTTGTCGCGCTGAAAGCATATGCGCTGATTTCCCCTCTGGTGCCGGAGATGCAGTTAAAAATTGTTGTCTTCCCGACATTCGTTATACCGGTGATACCGCACTGCAGAGCCATCAGATTTTCTCTTTAAGATCGTTTGCGACAAATGATTCAAAATCCCCGGACGACATACTTGACTGCTCCCCTGTTGACATTATTTTTACCGTAACCTGATTATTTTTAATCTCTTCCACGCCGGCCATAACAACCACTGGTATTTTATTGGAGTCGGCATAGGCCATTTGCTTTTTCAGCTTTACCGGATCGGGATAGAGCTCAGATCTGATCTCACTTTTTTTCAGCAGATCAAAAATCTTAAGGGCATAAGCTGTTTCGTTCTGTCCAAAATTGAGGATCAGCACCTGGGTGCCGGATGAACTGACATTTCCGAAAAGATTCAGCTGTTCAAGCACATCATATATCCTGTCGGCTCCGAACGAGATGCCGACACCGGAAATACCCTCAAGTCCGAACACTCCGGTAAGGTTGTCATACCTTCCCCCGCCGCCGATGCTCCCTATCGCGACATCCCTGGCCTTTACCTCAATGATGGCCCCGGTATAGTAGTTAAGGCCGCGGGCAAGGGTCAGGTCAAACTCCACATCCGACCATAGAGGGGCCCCACCAACGTAATCAAACAGGGTACGCAATTCCTCAATGCCCTTCATTCCGGTTTTCTGACCGGAAAGTATCCTCTCAAGCTCATCCAGTTTTCTTCCTGTATTTCCGGCAAGTTTCAGCACAGGCTCAAGTTTTTCAACCGCGGAACCGGAAATCCCCTTGCTTAGCAATTCCTCCTTAACATCATCCAGGCCTCTCTTGTCAATCTTGTCAATGGCAATTGTGATATCGGTCAGCCTGTCAGCCTCACCAATAAATCCTGCAAGGCCGGATAATACTTTCCTGTTATTGATTTTTATCACCGTCGCGATCCCCAGTCGGGCAAAAATATCATCTGCGATCCTTATAAGCTCGTATTCATTCAGCAGTGAATCACTTCCGATCACATCGGCGTCGCACTGAAAAAACTCCCTGTACCTGCCTTTCTGGGGCCTGTCGGCCCTCCAGACCGGTTGTATCTGATACCGCTTGAAAGGGAATGTAATCTCATTGCGATGCTGTACGACATAACGGGCAAACGGAACGGTAAGGTCGTACCGCAATCCCTTGCTGCAGAGCTTCAGGGCAAGGCGGTTCTGCTCCCTTGCTGAAAGCTCGTCATCGCTGATACCGGAAAGGAAGTCCCCCGAATCAAGTATCTTGAACAGGAGCCTGTCTCCTTCCTCTCCATACTTCCCGATAAGGGTCGGGAGGTTCTCCATGGCGGGAGTCTCTATGGGATTATAGCCATAAAGCCTGAAAATCCTCTTTATGGTATCGAAAATATAATCCCTTTTCAGCATCTCACCGGCTGAAAAGTCTCTGGTTCCTTTTGGTATGGATGGC
>DIKJ01000008.1:69669-76870 GCA_002424525.1 Bacteroidales bacterium UBA5621
AAAAGGTAAAAGTAAAAAGGTAAAAGTAAAAAGGCAAAAGCCGGGCTAAAGGTATTAAAGTTCCGGAGAAATTAAAAGAGGAAGGGGAGAGGGGAACTGGTTACTGAATAAACGGTATACTGAGCGGGTAACGATACTCCTCTCCCTTTGAGGCTTTTACGCTTGCGATAATAATGCAGACAATCTTCAGGACCCCGAGGAACATTACTATCGGTATGCCTATGATTATAAAGCAGAGAGGGATGGCAAGAATCATATACAACAGTATGGACAACTGGAAATTCAATGAGGCTTTGCCGTTCTGGTTAACCCAGAGCGACTCATCTTTCCTGGATAACCAGCAGATAAGCGGACCAATGATCCCTCCAAAAGGAAAGAAGAATCCTGCAAACCCGGAAAGATGGCATAGCATAGCCCAATTACGTTCCGGCTCCGATAATTCTCTGATCTCTCTCATGACAATCGTGTGTTTATGAAAAGACGGGGTTGTTTGACAAATGATGCACGATCAGAACCTCGACAGACGCTTCAGATCTGAAGGCAGCAGACCATTGGGATTATTCCTGTCAATCCTGTGCTGGTTGTAGTAATACATTTCCGAATCGTCAGTGCCTATAAGCATCTTGAAGCAATAGCCTGCGTTTCTGCCTTCCGGAGGACCCACCATATGGAGGATAAGGGTGTTGGGGGTTTTCTCCTTCACTGCCTTTACGATCTCGTCCTCTTCGACAATCTCTATATTAATGCCGGATATGGCTCTGATCTTATCGGGTGTATTAATAGCCGGAGAGAGATCCTCCCGGACGACGAGTATCCTCTTGTCAGCCACCCCCGGGACATTCTTGTTATAATATGTAAGATAGCGTCTGCCTGTAACCGTCGGTTCGGCAGAGATCAGTCTGGCATGTTCCTGCATGAACATAAGAATAGCCCCGAGCTTGTAACCGTATTCAATGTCCGTCTCTCCGGCGAATGCAAGAGGAACAGCGCATATCTCAGGCATCTCCCCGAGACTCTTTACCTTCTTCCCCTGTAACAGATTGATAAAAAAATAACTGGCACCCGATTTATCCTTGTCGAACGTCGTTTCAGTAACGAGAATGAACGACCATGCCGGATCGGTGCGGCGCTCTTCAAAGGTCTCCTCCCCGGCGAACTCAAAAGGAGTAATATTCCAGTACTCATTCATGGCCTGTTTAATATACAGGTTGAACGGAGAGAACGGATCGCTCTCAAAGACCACGCATGTTCTGGAACCGGCAAACTGCTTGATCTCATTACTGCCGGGAAATGGAGGCTGGCCGGTCAAAAGCCCGGCCGTTAACAACAGAGTACAGGTTGCCACGATTTTTTTCATCAGGTTATCAGATATATAGTTATCGGATCAGGAATTGCCGGATAAAATTAGTTGGATGGAATATAGAGTGGATTTGCCTCATTGAACCTCCTTATAAAAACGAACATAAGTTCTCTTTTCTTTTTGTTCGAGAGCCTCATGTACTCTGTGTGCAAAGCAACGTCTTTCATCAGAAGCAATTCAGTATTCTTTATATCATATTCAAGTATTTTCCCGGTCTCGAAATCAACCAGATACTGCTTCATCTCATTGCGCACAACATTCTGTCTGTAAGGAGAATAATAAGAGCCGTACGGAGAGTAGTATCTGCTGCCGTAGGAGTAAGGGGAATAATAGTAGGGTGAATATGGGCTGTAATACGGATCGTAGTAACCATACCCGTAAGGGGAGTTGTACCTGTTGTCATAGTATGACACGTCAGCAACAAAATGGCAGATACTTCCTACAAAAGTGATCCTGTTGAAATTGCCCTGGATCTGGATGTAGAGAACACCGTTGCGGGCATAACCCCAGATCTCCTGAACATTAATCTCCTGCCTCAGTCCCATGCCGTCGTAGTAATAGATCTTGTCGGAAGAAAGGACTTTCTTGAAAAAATCCTTGTCGTTGTAGTCGGCCGAGGTAAGAAGCTTTGCTTTTGGGATGGGATTATTAAGCCTCACCTGATCAAAGTTGACATAGATCCCCTCCCTGAACCTGAAATCCGGAGAATATTTAACCATACCCTCCATCTCCTGTGCTTCGAGCCAGGCTATAGAGGCAAGAAAGAATAAAAACAGTGCCGGCAGATATTTCCTGAAATAGTTCTTCATCCCTTACTGAGCTTTAAAATTTCAGTTCAAAAATTGTACCATTTTGACAAAAATACTGTTTTTTCTTTTAAAAGGAGGTTGCCTGACCAACATGTGCAATTTTAAAATATTTTATGTAATTTTACGCTACTGCAAACAGATGTCAATGATCACAAAACCAGGGAAAAATACAAAAAAAGAGGATACAGGCAAATCCTCTGAAGGATTATTCACCGGAGGTGCCACGATCGTTGAGGCTTATGCTGTTGCCGCACTTTTCTGCCTGATACTTGCTGTAATTCTCATTACCTTCGGCAGGCTTCTGATCGCAGGTTGCCTTATTGTTGCCGGAGCTTCGGTCATCGTGGTTGTGTTGAGGAAATCAGCCCTTGTCATCCGAAATCTGAGAAACTCCCTGACTGATGCACAGCTTGAAAACGAGAGGAAGAACAATATTATTTCCGTCTTCTCACATAAGATACGCGAACCCCTCAACAATCTGGTTATCATAGTGGATCTTCTGAGGGCTTCTGATCTTGAGAAAAAACAGAAGGAAATGCTCGATACGTTTATCGCATCGACCAACAACATGGTTACCACTGTCAATGAACTGACAATGCAGTCGGCCGGCGGGATAAGCTATGAGCCCAGAAAGAATATTAAATTCAGCATAATATCAACCCTGCAAAACACCATTGAACTTTTCAACCTGAAAGAGGGGGCCAATATTGATTTCATCCTGAACAGAAAGGAATTTCACGATCTGGAGTGCATTGGCGATCCTGTTATCCTGAAGCAGGTTTTTCTTGATGTATTCAATACGGTTGAAGGCTCCGGATCGGAAAGGCCTGTAAAGGTTACCATAAACGTGAAGCGTGAGAAAGAGTATAAGAATGAAATATTCATAGGCTTCAGGATACAGACAGACAGGAAAATTGTTCTTACAGACGAAAAGGGCATCGTGAGCCTTAATGCTGTAAAGCTTATCTCATCTGTCAATGGCAGTTTCAGCCAGGAGTCAGGCAATAACTATACGGTATTGAATATCATACTTCCGTTCAGCAATCCTGTGCCTGAACAGGGGTATAAGGTGCCTGTGGCAGAAAAGGGCGAGAAACTGCAGAAACCAAGGGTACACAGGGAGCTCAAAGATGTGAGGCTCCTTCTCGTCGAAGATAACCTGATTAACCAGAAGATCACTCATCTTACGCTTAAACCACTGGTTAAAAGCATCGATACTGCATCCAACGGCAAGGAAGCCATCGATAAATACATTGTATCAAAATATGACCTTATACTGATGGATATCCAGATGCCTGTAATGAACGGGCTTGTGGCTGCAGAAAAGATAAGGGAGATGGAAGCGGAGACAAATGCGCATGTTCCGATAATAGCGATAACGGCAAACGCTATGCTGGGCGATAAGGAAAAATGCATGTCGGCAGGGATCGATGACTATATCAGCAAACCCTACACTCCTGCGCTACTGATCGAAAAGATCAAGGGCATCCTGTAATACTGAATCCCCGCCCTCGCGGCAAAGTTTCCGATACCTGAGTGAAGGTGAGGGGTAGAACTCCTCAAAACCGAGGGAGTCCCACTTCCTGTCAACATCGCTGATGGTAACAGGGTCGGAACAGACCACATTCGGCCATCTCCTTCTGAAGCCTCCCTTGCGGTAAGCCTTGATAGTGCCGTCAATCAGCAGTGTTGAAGGATTAATAAAAATGTGGTCCCTGACAGGATCGGAGTTGCCGAGCACCTGCCAGGCTACCATATAAAAATCCCTCACATCTGCGGTATGGTCTGTTGCGATAATCAGACCCGATATACTTTCACCGGCTGACTGCCTTAACCAGTCAGCTGTCTTCCCGATGATCATATTATCCGCCGATGGATTGACCGAGATGATTATGAGGTGCAAATCGTCCTTCAGAAGAGCAGCATTGAAATCATTAATAAGCCTGGTTCCGGAAAACAGAGTGGTCAGTTCTAAACCCTGATCCGGCGATTTCCGGTTTATTACAGGCGATGGCCCGTCCCTTATCTCTTCCGGATGTTTGACCGTGGCATCAATGCCTGCCTTGCCGCCAAAAGAGAACGAATCCGACGAGTGATCAAGGACATCGAGGGGACCATTGATGAAAACCAGATCATTCTTAAAGCTTGTGTTTATTAAAATGTTGTGAATCAATTCCTTATAGTTCCTGATATCAATATTGCCGCTTACAACAACCAGGTACTTGGTAAACATCATCTGTCCGGCTCCGAAGAGAGAGTTGATTACCTTTACTCCCTGTCCGGGATATGTTTTGTTAATCTTTACTATCAGCAGGTTATGGGCCACTCCCGGTTCAGGCAGGTGAAAATCGAGTATTTCAGGCTGTATGGCTATCTTAAGGGGAGCGAGGAATATTTTTTCTGTAGCGGCGGCAAGCCAGGCGTCCTCATGGGGGGGTATACCGACCACTGTTGCAGGATAGATGGCTTTCCGGGAATAAGTGATACAGGTTACATTAAATACCGGATATAAATCGGCAAGTGAGTAGAATCCCGTATGGTCCCCGAAAGGACCCTCCTCTACGGGGTCAGCAGCCGGATCTACAAATCCTTCGATGACTATATCGGCGTCATACGGAACATACAGTTCATTGGTAATGCATTTCACAAGTTTTACTTTCCTCCTTCTGAGAAATCCGGCAAGGATATACTCGTTCAGATTCTCCGGCAGAGGGGCAGTGGCGGCATAGGTATACACCGGATCTCCCCCGAGGGCGACTGCAACAGGCATCAGTTTCCCGGTTTTCTTCCAGGCTGCGAAATGGCCGGCCCCTGTTTTATGTCTCTGCCAGTGCATTGCTGTGCTCTTGCTGTTGAGTATCTGCATCCTGTACATTCCCACGTTGGTCCTTCCCGTTTCGGGGTGGATGGTATGCACCATTGGCAGGGTGATAAAGCGGCCCCCATCGTGCGGCCAGCATTTCAGGACAGGGAGGATGGCAAGATCGGGATCGTTCATGATGATCTGCTGGCACACTCCTCTCCCATTTACCTTCACGGGCATGTAACCAGCTGCTTTCCCGAGCCGTATGAGACCAGTGAGTTTGCCGGAGAAGCCTCCGGCTGACTCCGACAACGATGAAAACAGGCTTTCCATCTCTTCACCTGCATTGGTGATATTACTTCTTCCGAGGGCCATTGACATACGCTTTGCGGAACCGAAGGTGTTGATCAGCAGGGGGAATCGGGTACCTGTATTTTCAAACAGCAGGGCTTTGCCGCCTCTTTTCGATACACGGTCGGTCACTTCCGCTATCTCGAGGAGCGGATCGACGAATGAGTTGATCCTGAGAAGTTCATCTTTTTCGCTGAGGTCGGCAATAAAATCTGCCAGTCCTGAGTAGGCCATGGTAAGAATATGAATGAATTCCAAAGATATTCATTAAGGAGAGATTAATGCAGGGATCCCGGATAAAAGGGGATCTTAGCCCTGTATAAAACAGTAATGGGAACTATTCCTAAGATTAGTTCCCATTCACCGCTGGCAGCCGAAGCCGTTTGCGGCGCCAGGTTACTGTTATTATGACCGGCTGTGTTCCGCGACCGAAGTCGTGTTTCACAACCCTGAGCTTTCGGGTTTTGCCTGTTACAGCAGAACCTTACGGCTGTCCTTTCTCCCGCTTGCGCGGGATTCCGGGACGAAGTGTCATTCAGGCCCTTTGGACATTCCCCGAAGGAAACGGCGTTTAGTTTCCGATAATCCGGAACCGAAGTCCCTTTTCTCATCAGCCCTGTGACTCAGTCTTTGAAAGATCGTTTCCGGTTCTCGCTGACCTTCTGAACATCGGGGACCAAGGTCCCCTGGCTCAGACTTCGGCTCTTCTGATATGCAAGCCCGGAGGCCTGAAAGAAACAGATCGTAACTCAATTAAGAACCATTTTCTGTCTCCATATCTTGGGAGCAGTCTTTTATCGCTCACCTGATAAAACAAAGATAGTGTAAGAACAGGATAAAACCATCATGTTCGGGTTTGTAATTATACACGGGAAATGAACAGCAGTTATCAACAATTGTTAATAACTACTTCCTGAAGCCATAGAGTGCCAGGTCGCCGAGCATCTCCTCTATCCGGAGAAGCTGGTTGTACTTTGCCATCCTGTCTGTCCTGCTGCAGGAACCGGTCTTTATCTGTCCAGAGTTGGTTGCAACAGCAATATCAGCAATTGTGCAATCTTCCGTTTCACCCGACCGGTGGGATGTGACGGTGGTATATCCGGCCCTGTGGGCCATTTCGATTGTGTTCAGGGTTTCAGTCAGAGTGCCTATCTGGTTTACTTTGATCAGGATCGAATTGGCACATCCCATCTCAATTCCTTTTTTCAGGTATTCAACGTTGGTTACAAAAAGATCATCACCCACGATCTGAATCTTTTTCCCAAGCCTGTCGGTCATCAGCTTCCATCCGTCCCAGTCGTTTTCAGCCATTCCGTCCTCGATTGAATCGATCGGATACCTTGCAACCAGCTCTTCAAAAAATGCCACCTGCTGTTCCGGGGTCCTCTTTGGTCCGTCTGGTCCCTCGAATCTGGTATAATCATAGATACCATCAATAAAAAACTCCGAAGCGGCAGGATCGAGTGCAATGGTTACATCCTGTCCGGGAACATACCCTGCATTTGTTATTGCCTTCAGGATTGTCTCAAGGGCATCTTCCGTTCCTTTAAGCGAAGCTGCAAAGCCTCCTTCATCACCGACAGCAGTGCTTAATCCTCTTTCCTTGAGCACTTTCTTAAGCGAATGAAACACTTCTGCCCCCATTCTGAGCCCTTCCCTGAAAGAGGGGGCTCCCACTGGCCTGATCATGAATTCCTGGAAAGCTATCGGAGCATCGGAATGCGATCCACCATTAATGATATTCATCATTGGCACAGGGATGGTAATTGCATTCGGACCTCCCAGATATCTGAAAAGGGGTAGTCCGTGATATGAAGCTGCTGCTTTGGCAACGGCCAGGGAAACACCCAGAATCGCGTTGGCTCCCAGATTGCTTTT
>DIKJ01000008.1:76902-101020 GCA_002424525.1 Bacteroidales bacterium UBA5621
GTAACTTCCATCCCGGCAATCTCTTCAGCAATTACGTTGTTTACATTATGGACAGCTTTGAGAACTCCCTTACCAAGGTACCTGCTCTTATCGTCGTCTCTCAGCTCGAGGGCTTCATTCTCCCCTGTCGAGGCACCGGATGGCACGGCCGCCCTGCCGAAAGAATTGCTGGCTGTTATTACATCTACTTCAATGGTAGGATTACCACGCGAATCGAGAATTTCACGTGCACGAACATTAACTATCTGACTCATAAATTTTTATTTGCGGATTGGTTATTCAGTTTCCGGTTTTTCAGGGGTTCCAGGGGTTTCAGGAGTTTCAGGTACTTTCGGTGCTTCCGCAGTATCCTTTACCTCCTTTGCCTGAGCCTTTTCTGCCTTCTTTGTTGCTGAAACGGCGCGTTTCCCCTGACTGGCTTTTTCCTCATCATCGCCGCCTTTTTTCTTCGAAGCTCTTCTTCTGCGGGTGGCTTTTGGTTTGGCTTCTGCTCCGGCAAGCATGTTTTCATTGAAATCAACCAGTTCGAGGATGCACATCTCAGCATTATCGCCGATCCTGTTGCCGGTTTTAAGGATACGAGTGTATCCGCCCGGCCTCTCCCCTATCTTTGGCGAAACCTCCCTGAACAGTTCGGAGACCGCCGTCTTGTCTTTCAGATAGCTGAATGCGACCCTTCTTGAGTGGGTCGAATCTTCCTTCGATTTTGTAATAACAGGCTCCACAAAAGTCTTAAGAGCTTTGGCTTTGGCAACAGTTGTGGTTATCCTCTTATGCAGGATCAGCGACGCCGCCATATTTGAGAGCATCGCTTTCCTGTGAGAACTCTTTCTTCCTAAATGGTTTATAACTCTTTGATGTCGCATCTCTCTATTTCCTCAAACAGTTTCAAATTAATCTTTATCCAGTTTATATTTGCTTACATCCATTCCGAACGACAGGCTCATGGACTCAAGGAGTTCATCAAGCTCGGTAAGCGACTTCTTTCCAAAATTCCTGAACTTCAGAAGGTCGTTCTTGTTGAACTTGACAAGGTCGCCAAGTGTTTCGACTTCAGCAGCTTTCAGACAATTCAGAGCACGTACTGAGAGGTCCAGGTCAATAAGCTTGGTTTTAAGAAGCTGTCTCATATGAAGGATCTCCTCATCAAACTCCTCATTGCCCAGTTTATCATCCGAATCGAGGGTGATTTTCTCATCCGAGAAAAGCAAAAAGTGATAAATCAGAATTTTTGCAGCCTCTTTAAGAGCATCTTTCGGATGTATCGATCCGTCGGTCTCGATTTCCAGCAAGAGTTTCTCATAGTCGGTCTTCTGCTCCACACGATAGTTCTCGACCGCATATTTCACGTTCCTGATAGGAGTAAAGATTGAGTCTATGGCAATAAGTCCGAATTCACTCTCTTCAGGTTGATTTTCTTCTGCCGGCACATAGCCCCTGCCTCTGCTTATGGTCAGTTCAAGGTTCAGCTTGACATCCTGTTCCATCCTGAACAGAACGAGATCCGGATTGAGCACTTCAAAATTGCTAAGAGAATTGTTAAGGCTACCGGCTTTAAAAAGTTCCTGGCCGCTGATCTTGATAACGGCTTTTTCCTGATCGCTCTCTTCGACTATCCTTCTGAATCTTACCTGTTTGAGCTTGAGGATAATTTCCGTAACATCCTCGATTACACCTGGAATGGTTGAGAACTCGTGGTCGATGCCATCGATCTTTACCGTTGTGACGGCAAATCCTTCGAGCGAGGAGAGAAGGATCCTTCGCAAAGCGTTGCCCACAGTAATGCCATAGCCGGGTTCAAGCGGACGGAACTCGAATTTTCCGTACTTGTCGGTGGCTTCGAGCATAATTACCTTGTCAGGCTTCTGGAATGATAAAATAGCCATAGAATTTATCTTATATATTTATTTTGAATACAATTCAACAATAAGCTGTTCCTTGATATTCTCAGGTATATCTGTTCTGTCCGGTACACTCATGAATTTTCCGGCCATCTGGGCATCGTCCCATTCAAGCCAGGAGAGCTTTGAATGTCTCCTGCCCGATATTGCGTCAACAATTGCTTCCAGTGATCTGGATTTCTCGCGTACAGCAATAATATCCCCGGGTTTGAGCTGGCAGGAAGGTATGTTGATGACATTTCCATTCACTGTTATGTGCCTGTGGGAAACAAGCTGACGTGCACCCGCCCTTGTCGGGGAGATGCCGAGCCTGTAAACCACATTATCAAGGCGGGCTTCCAGCATCTGCAACAGGACCTCCCCCGTCACTCCCTTGCTCCTTGACGCCTTTTCAAACGTATTTCGGAACTGACGCTCGAGTATTCCATAGGTGTATTTGGCCTTCTGTTTTTCCTGAAGCTGAATTCCATATTCCGACGTCTTCTTTCTCTTCTTGTTCATCCCATGCTGGCCTGGAGGGAAATTTTTCCTGTCGAGGTGTTTATCGGGTCCGTAAATCGGATCTCCGAATTTTCTTGCAATTTTCGATTTTGGGCCAATATATCTCGCCATCTGATTAATATTTTGCTTTTATTACCTGTTCTGTTAAACTCTTCTTCTTCCCGGTGCACGGCATCCGTTATGAGGCATTGGCGTTACATCAACAATCTCCGCGACCTCTATTCCGGTATTGCTTATTGATCTGATCGCTGATTCGCGGCCCGATCCCGGTCCCTTAACAAAAACCTTTACTTTTCTCAGGCCAAGGTCAAATGCTATTCTGGAACACTCTTCCGATGCCATCTGGGCAGCGTACGGAGTGTTTTTCTTTGAACCCCTGAATCCCATCTTGCCTGCAGATGACCACGATATCACCTGACCCGAATTATTTGTCAGTGTGACAATAATATTGTTGAAAGAAGAGTGAATGTGAGCCTGCCCGTTAGATTCGACTTTAACGATCCTCTTTTTTAATGCTCCGGTTTTCTTTGCCATATATTACTTATTTAGTAGCTTTTTTCTTGTTTGCAACAGTCTTTTTTCTGCCTTTGCGGGTCCGGGCATTATTCTTGGTGCTCTGTCCCCTTACCGGAAGGCCGATTCTGTGGCGTACTCCGCGGTAACAGCCAATATCCATAAGCCTTTTTATGTTTATCTGCGTTTCTGAACGAAGTTCTCCCTCAAGCTTGTAGTTATCGTTCAGAATCCTCCTTATAGAGTTGATCTGGTCGTCACTCCATTCCTGGACTTTTGCGTTCCTGTCAACTCCGGCTTCATCAAGTACTTTCTGTGCGATGGTCCTGCCTACACCGTAAATGTAAGTAAGGCCTATCTCACCTCTCTTGTTTCTTGGTAAATCAACACCAACAATACGTGCCATATAAAACTTTTCTTAAATGAGTTGCAAAATTAATTAAATTATCCCTGCCTCTGTTTGAACTTGGGATTTTTCTTGTTTATAATGTAAATGCGCCCCTTCCGCCTGACTATCTTGCAGTCGGCGCTGCGCTTTTTTACAGATGCTCTTACTTTCATATCGTTACGTTACTTATTTATATCTGAATGTTATTCTTCCTTTTGTCAAATCGTATGGTGACATTTCAACTTTCACCCTGTCGCCCGGCAAAATCTTGATATAATGCATTCTCATCTTGCCTGAGATATGTGCAGTTATAACATGTCCGTTTTCGAGCTCGACCCTGAACATTGCATTTGACAGGGCTTCGATGATTGTTCCATCCTGCTCGATTGATGGTTGTTTCGACATACGTTTATAATTTATTTAAAACTTCTTCTATATAATCGAAAGTTGACAAAACATCTGCCCTGCCTTTATCGACTGCAACAGCATATTCAAAATGTGCTGAAGGTTTTCCGTCGACTGTCCTGATGGTCCATCCGTCTCTCATCTGTTTTGTCTCTTTCCTGCCGAGGTTGATCATCGGTTCGATACAGATTACAAGGCCTTTTTCCATCTTCGGTCCTGATCCCTTTTTTCCGAAATTCGGAACTTCAGGCGGCTCATGCAATCTTTTCCCAAGCCCGTGGCCAACCAGTTCCCTTACCACTGTGAATCCGCCGCTTTCAGCCTCAGACTGAACTGCGCTGGAAACATCTCCTATCCTGTTGCCGGCAACTGCCTCCTTCACACCTGCCTCCAGTGAGGCTCTTGTATACCGGAGAAGCTCTCTGACCTTTTCGTCTATCGTTCCGACTGCAAAAGTGTAGGCACTGTCGCCATACCATCCGTTCAGAATCACCCCGCAGTCGATCGACAGTACATCTCCTTCCTGCAGAACATAGTCCGACGGGATACCATGTACCACTTCGTCATTCACAGAAGTACAGAGGGTAGCCGGAAAACCGTTATACCCCTTGAAAGCCGGAACAGCCCCGTTGTCGCGGATAAACGACTCTGCAATCCTGTCGAGATGAAGTGTGCTGATCCCCGGCCTGATGAATGCGGCAACTTCTGCGAGTGTTTTGGACACTAGCAGATTGCTCTCCCTTAACATTTCGACCTCTTCATCAGTCTTAATATACAACATCAAAGAACGTTATTGCTTTTAACCTGCCGTTACCGCGCCAGACCTTCCCTTAATGCGGCCCGATTTCATAAGACCGTCATAGTGACGCATAAGCAGGTGACTCTCAATCTGTTGCAATGTATCAAGAACAACCCCGACAAGAATCAGCAGGGATGTTCCGCCATAAAACTGTGCAAACTGCGGTGTAATACCAGCCCTGACCGCAATAGACGGCAGGATCGCTACAAATGCCAGAAAAACTGAACCTGGCAGAGTAATCCTCGACATCACAGTGTCCAGAAATTCAACCGTTTTCCTCCCTGGCTTGATACCGGGAATAAAACCGCCGTTCTTCTTCATGTCCTCCGCCATCTGAACAGGATTAATCGTAATCGCTGTGTAAAAATAAGTGAAGAGGATAATCAGAATTGCCGTGACAAGATTATACAAAAACCCGTACATATTCGAGAAGGCCATCATGAATCCTGATCCGGAACTTGCATAGCCTGCGATTATAATAGGAAGCATCATGATTGCCTGGGCAAAAATGATTGGCATAACTCCTGCAGCGTTAACTTTAAGGGGAATATACTGACGAACCCCTCCGTACTGCTTGTTCCCGACGATCCTTCTGGCATACTGAACAGGCACGCGCCGCGTTCCCTGCACAAGCAGTATCGTTCCGAGAATAACCACGAAGAGTATAATTATTTCAACTATCACAGCTATTGCGCCACCTGCACCGCCCAACCTTGTTCCTGCTTCGAAGACAAAATTGGCAGGAAGCCGGGCGATGATACCGATCATTATTATCAGGGAAATTCCGTTCCCGATGCCTTTATCCGTAATTCTTTCCCCGAGCCACATAACGAACATCGTTCCTGCGGTAAGGATCACCACCGAGGAGAATTTAAAGAAGAAACCGGTCAGAATAAATGCGCTGGGCGGAAGCTGGGCAGAAAGGTTAACGAGGTATGTAGGGGCCTGAAGGATAAGGATCCCGACCGTAAGGTATCTCGTATACTGATTCATTTTGCGTCTTCCGCTTTCGCCCTCCTTCTGCAGTTTCTGGAAGTATGGAAAAACGATACCCAGCAACTGTACTACGATGGATGCCGAGATATAGGGCATGATCCCGAGGGCAAAAATTGAGGCCTGTGAGAACGCACCTCCCGAAAACATATCGAGCAGACCCATGATACCTGAAGAGGTCTGGTCTTTCAGACCTGCAAGCTGTGAGGGATCGATACCGGGCAGGGATATATATTTCCCAAGCCTGTATAACAATATGATTCCTAAAGTATAGAGCAGTCTTGCACGAAGATCTTCTATCTTGAAAATGTTTTTTATGGTCTGAATCAGTCTCATGAACTTATATTTTTACAACTGTTCCCTCTTTGGCCTGGATTGCTTCTTCTGCTGACTTGCTGAAGGCATGCGCATGTACTTCGAGCTTACGTTCAAGGGTGCCTTTCCCAAGGATTTTCACAAGAGCATTCTTCGATACCAGTCCGGCGCTTCTTAGCACCTCAAAATCGATCTTTTCAATGTTATTCTTTTCAGCAAGGCTCTGAAGGGTGCTTATATTAATACCTTTATATTCCCTGCGGTTTATGTTCTTGAAACCAAATTTCGGAACTCGTCTCTGAAGCGGCATCTGCCCCCCTTCAAACCCGACCTTCTTGCTGTAACCCGACCTGGATTTTGCGCCTTTATGACCCCTGGTCGATGTACCTCCTTTACCGGAGCCCTGTCCGCGACCCAGGCGCTTATTCTTTTTAACTGATCCTTTGGCAGGTTTTAAATTGCTCAAATCCATTACTATGCTTATAAAATCGTTTAACTTAAATATTTTCAACCTTAACCAGGTGCTTCACTTTCTCCACCATTCCGAGGATCGGAGGTGTGGCTTCATGCTCAACACTATGGTTTAATTTGCGGATACCCAAGGCTTCAAGTGTTCTTTTCTGCCTTTCGGGTTTACCGTTTTTGCTTTTTACCTGGGTGATACGAATTCTTGCCATTATGTACAGTATTGCTAACCGTTAAATACTTTGTCCATCCCGATGCCTCTGTGTTCGGCTACCGTATGAGGATCTCGCAATTCAAGAAGAGCCTCGAAGGTGGCCTTTACAAGGTTATGAGGGTTTGACGAACCCTTTGATTTTGCGAGTACATTCCTTACTCCCACGCTCTCAAGAACGGCACGCATAGCGCCTCCCGCCTTGACACCCGTACCTTCCGCTGCCGGTTTGATGAACACTTTTGCCCCTCCGAATTTTGCTAACTGTTCGTGAGGAATGGTGCCATTGATGACCGGGACCTTAATAAGGTTCTTTTTTGCATCCTCAATGCCTTTGGCTATTGCCGTGGTCACTTCACTGGCTTTACCCAGTCCGTGACCCACGATGCCATCCTCATTTCCCACTACAACAATAGCAGAGAAGCTGAATGTTCGTCCTCCCTTGGTCACTTTAGTTACTCTCTGGATGCTGACGAGCCTGTCTTTTAGCTCGAGGTCGCTCGTTTTTACTTTTCTTATACCGCTTGTCATATCTTCTTAAAATTTTAATCCCTCTTCGCGGGCTGCATCAGCCAGTGATTTTACCCTGCCATGATATTTATATCCGCTCCTGTCAAAGACAACATTCTCTATTCCCTTCTCCCTGCATTTCGCAGCGACCATTTTTCCGACCAGTCTGGCCTGTTCGGTTTTATTGATCCCTGTTTTTTCAGCAACCTCTTTCTCTTTTGAGCAGGCCGACAGAAGTGTTACCCTGTTCAGATCGTCGATAACCTGGGCGTATATCTGTTTATTGCTTCGAAATACTGCAAGACGTGGTTTCCCGGCAGTACCGCTTATCTTTTTCCGGATCCTCAACCTGATCCTCGATCTTCTTTCCAACTTAGTCAAACCCATGTTTTTACAGTTTTTCCGATTTTGAATTACACATTCTAGACACTTGCAGATTTTCCGGCCTTCCTCCTGAGCTTCTCTCCGACAAACTTGATGCCTTTGCCCTTGTAAGGTTCAGGCGGCCTGAGAGACCTTATCTTAGCGGCAACATGTCCGATAAGCTGCTTGTCGATGCTCTTCAGTGTGATAACCGGATTGCTCCTTCTTTCTGTTTTTGTTTCAACCTGTACTTCTTCGGGAAGCTCGATGATAATCTCATGAGAATATCCGAGACTCATTTCGAGCTGCTGCCCTTTGGCTTCTGCACGGTAACCTACCCCCACAAGCTCAAGCTTTTTTGAGTAACCCTCTGAAACGCCTGTAACCATATTGGCCAGCAGGGCTCTGTAGAGTCCGTGCATCGATTTATGGTTTTTCGATTCTGATGGTCTTGACAATACCAGGGTATTGCCGGCAACCTCGATACTGAGGTCTTTATCAACAGCCTGCGACAATTCACCAAGCGGTCCTTTAACGCTTACCACATTGTCCTCACCGATGGTAACAGTGACATTCTTTGGCAAGTTTACAGGTAATTTCCCTATTCGTGACATAAATCTTTCCTCCTGATTAGTAAACGTAACACAATACTTCACCTCCGATATTCTCTTTCTTGGCCTCCTTGTCGGTCATCAGTCCCTTCGATGTCGAGATTATCGCAATGCCAAGCCCGTTGAGCACCCTGGGCAGATCCTCAACACCGGTATATTTTCTAAGACCGGGGCGGCTGGCCCTCTGTATACTTTTTATTGCAGGGGTTTTGCTCCTTGGATTGTACTTCAGGGCTATTTTCAGAACACTCTGCGGTGTTTCCCCTTCCAGCACCTTGTAACTCAGTATATATCCTTTTTCAAAAAGTATCCTTGCAATCTCCTTCTTCAGATTGGAAGAGGGTGCTTCGACAACTTTATGACCGGCCATAATGGCGTTCCTTATTCTGGTCAGTAAATCTGCTATCGGATCAGTCATCTTATAATAGTTATAATTGTTTATAATCTTTAATCTCTACCAGCTGGCTTTCCTTATTCCCGGGATAATCCCGAAGGATGCCATTTCCCGGAAAGTTATCCTGCTGATGCCAAATTGCCTCATATAACCCTTTGGCCGGCCTGTCAGTTTGCAGCGGTTGTGTATCCTGTTGGGATTTGAGTTCCTCGGCAGGCGGCTCAGCCCCACAAAATCTCCTTCAGCTTTGAGCCTTGCCCTCTTGGCGGCATACTTCTCAACCAGCCTGATACGTTTAACCTCGCGGGCCTTCATTGATTCCTTAGCCATATAATTAGTTTTTAACGTTTTTAAAAGGCAATCCAAAATGCTTGAGCAGAGCCAGGGCTTCCTCATCGCTTCCGGCGGAAGTGACAAATGTTATCTGAAGTCCCATTATTTTAGCAATCTTATCGAGATCTATCTCCGGGAAAATTATCTGCTCGGTAATCCCCAGGGTGTAATTTCCGCGTCCGTCCAGTTTGCTGTTTATCCCCTTAAAGTCACGGATACGCGGCAGGGCAACTGAGATGAGCCTTTCAAGAAATTCATACATCCTTTCTCTTCTGAGCGTCACAGTAACGCCGATAGGCATATTCCGCCTGAGCTTGAAATTGGAAATATCCTTCGTCGACAACGTCTGGACAGCTTTCTGGCCGCTGATATCTGTAAGTTCCTTTGCACTGAATTCTATCAGCTTCTTGTCAGCGATAGCCTGTCCGACACCCTGATTAAGGACTATTTTCTCCAGCTTGGGTACCTGCATCACGGTCGGGTAACCGAATTCTTTCATCAATGCAGGGATGATCTCCTCTTTATATCTGGTTCTCAAAGAAGGTATATACATCACTTGATCTCCTCTCCTGATTTTTTTGAATAACGAACTAATTTCTCTTTCTCATTAAGCTTTTTGCCGGTTCGTGTCGGTTTCCCGGTTGCCGGGTCAATAAGCATAAGGTTTGAAATATGGACCGGAGCCTCTTTTTTTATGATTCCTCCCTGAGGTGCTTTTGAATTTGGCTTTGTATGCCTCGATACCAGGTTAACGCTTTCAACGATAGCCCTCTCCTTCACCCTGTTCACTTCGAGTACGCGTCCTTTCTGACCTTTAGATTCACCGGTTATTACTATAACCGTATCTCCCTTTCTTATATGACATTTCTTTTGCATCGGTGACGATTTAAATAATTTACAGCACCTCCGGTGCCAGTGATACAATCTTCATATAACCTTCACGAAGCTCCCTTGCAACCGGACCGAAGATACGCGTGCCGCGCACTTCGTCGAGGTTGGTGAGAAGTACAACGGCATTGTCGTCAAACCTGATATATGAACCATCCTGGCGGCGTATCTCCTTTCTGGTCCTCACCACCACTGCTTTGCTTACAATGCCTTTTTTTGCTTCACCGGAGGGAAGTGCACTTTTAACGGTCACAACTATCTTGTCACCAATTGTGGCATATCTTTTCTTAGTGCCGCCAAGCACCCTGATGCACAGGACTTCCTTGGCACCTGAGTTATCGGCTACGTTTAATCTGCTCTCCTGCTGTATCATGACTATTTTGCTCTTTCAATTATTTCTACCAGTCTCCAGGTTTTATTCTTGCTCAGAGGCCTGGTCTCCGATATGCGCACAGTATCGCCAATATTGCATGTATTTTCTTCATCGTGAGCCATCAGGTTTTTGGTACGGTGTATGAATTTCCCGTAAATGGGGTGCTTAACCCTTCTCTCGACGGCGACGACAATCGATTTGTTCATTTTGGCGCTGACAACGACTCCGACTCGTTCTTTTCTGATTTTCCTTTCCATTGGTTGGTCTCTATTTTGATTTCTCATTCAACTCTCTCGAACGCAGCTCTGTCATAAGCCGTGCAATGGTAATTTTCAACTGCTTAAGTTTCTGCGGATTGTCAAGAGGTGTGATAGCGTGATTCAGCTTCATACGAACCATCATCGTCTTCTCGGTATCGATGCGCTCGAGAAGATCTGCGGTGCTTAGTTCCTTTATTTCCGAAATTTTCATCTCTCTGGTTTATTATTCGTGAACGTAATCGCGTCTGACAATAAATTTCGTGGTTATCGGAAATTTCTGTGCTCCGAGACGCAGAGCCTCCTTGGCAACCTCATAAGGGACTCCTTCAGCCTCAAGCAGTATTCTGCCCGGGGTAACCGGGACTACAAAGCCCTCAGGTGCTCCCTTCCCTTTTCCCATACGGACTTCGGCAGGCTTCTTGGTGATGGGTTTGTCGGGGAATACGCGGATCCATAGCTGGCCCTCACGTTTCATATGACGGGTCACTGCCTGCCTTGCTGCCTCAATCTGCCTTCCGGTTATCCAGGTTGCCTCAAGGGCTTTAACTCCAAACGACCCGAATGCCAGCTGGTTGCCCCTCTGTGCATTACCCTTCATCTTGCCTTTCTGGGCTCTCCTGTATTTGGTCCTTTTCGGTTGTAACATGGCTCAAACTTGTTTTATTTGTTAAATTCTTTAATCGCTTATTTCTTCGTTTTTCTCTTCAGTCCCTTATTCTTGGCATTCCTTGCGCCAATATTGGGGCTGAGGTCCCTCTTGCCGTATACTTCGCCGTTGCATATCCAGACCTTTACTCCGATTCGGCCCACTTTTGTATGGGCTTCGGCCAGTGCATAATCGATATCGGCCCTGAAGGTATGGAGAGGAATACGTCCCTCCTTGTATGTTTCGCTCCTGGCCATTTCAGCTCCGCCAAGGCGACCTGAGATCAGAACTTTAATCCCTTCCGCTCCCATCCGCATGGTGGAGGCTATGGCCATTTTTATCGCCCTGCGGTATGAGATCTTACCCTCCACCTGACGGGCTATATTGTTTGAAACTATGTTCGCATCCAGTTCGGGGCGCTTTACTTCAAAAATATTGATCTGGACCTCCTTCTTTGTAATTTTCTTCAGCTCCTCTTTCAGCTTATCAACTTCCTGTCCCCCCTTGCCGATAATAATCCCCGGGCGGGCTGTGTTAACGGTTACCGTAATAAGCTTCAGCGTCCTTTCAATAATGATCTTTGAGATGCTGGCTTTTGCCAGTCGGGCGTTCAGGTATTCCCTGATCCTGGTATCCTCCACCAGTTTGCCCGAGAAATCTTTTCCGCCATACCAGTTTGAGTCCCAGCCTTTGATAATACCAAGCCTGTTGCCAATCGGATTAACTTTTTGTCCCATCTAAATTATTTTGATCTGTTTTCAACTTCCTTGTTTACACTGTCGAGCACCATTGTCACGTGGTTTGATCTCTTTCTTATCCGGTTGGCTCTTCCCTGCGGTGCGGTCCTTAACCGTTTCAGTGAACGTCCGCCGTCAACGCTAACCTCCCTTATGAAGAGTCCGCTCTCCTCAACCCTTACACCTTCATTCTTCGCCTGCCAGTTTGCGATAGCTGACAGAAGAAGCTTTTCCAGCTTTCTTGATGCTTCCTGGGGACTGAACCTCAGTATATCCAGGGCCTTGTTCACTTCCATCCCGCTGATCATACCGGTCACAAGCCTCATTTTCCTCGGAGATGTGGGACAGTTTCTCAGAATCGCCTGGTACCTGTTTTTGGCGGCCTCACTGCGTTCTTCTGCTCTGCTTCTTTTTCTTGCACCCATTTCTAAAAGTTTTTCAAAGTATTCATCACGTACTATTTTTTACCGGCATGTCCCCTGAAAATCCGGGTAGGTGAAAATTCACCCAGCTTATGTCCGACCATATTCTCTGTTACGTAAACAGGGATAAACTTATTACCGTTATGAACTGCTATAGTATGTCCGACAAAATCCGGCGATATCACCGATCTCCGCGACCATGTCTTGAGCACTGTTTTCTTGTGCCCCTGATTCATCTCAAGAATTCTTTTGTCTAGCTTATAGTCAATGAAGGGGCCTTTTTTAATAGATCTACTCATAATATATCAGTTATTTTTTCCTTCTTTCAATAATCTGTCTGGAAGAATATTTCTTTTTGTCGCGGGTTTTGAATCCTTTTGCAGGCACACCTTTCCGCGATCTCGGGTGACCACCGGATGCTCTTCCTTCGCCACCACCCATCGGATGATCAACGGGGTTCATTGCCACACCCCTTACTCTCGGCCTGCGGCCCTGCCAGCGGGTCCGGCCAGCCTTGCCTGATTTTTCGAGGTTATGATCAGGATTTGACACTGTGCCTATGGTGGCACGGCATGTGGTCAGAATAATCCTGGTCTCACCCGAGGGAAGCTTGATAGTCGCATTTTTCCCTTCACGGGCTGAAAGCTGTGCGAAAGTGCCTGCACTGCGTGCGAGAGCGGCTCCTTTTCCCGGTTTCAGTTCAATGTTATGAACAATTGTGCCTAATGGTATATCGCTAAGGAACAGGGTATTGCCAATTTCCGGAGCTACATCCCGGCCTGACATGATCTCCTGGCCGACCTGAAGACCTGCCGGAGCAATAATATATCTTTTCTCACCGTCGCTGTAGCAAACCAGTGCAATCCTCGAGGACCTGTTGGGATCATACTCAATTGATTTTACAACAGCCGGAATCCCGTCCTTGTCCCTGAGAAAATCGATGACCCTGTACATCCTCTTATGACCACCTCCGATGTATCTCATTGTCATTTTACCGTTAACGTTCCTCCCTCCGGTCCTTTTTATCGGCCGAAGAAGGGATTTATCCGGTACAGTGCGTGTGATGGTATCAAATGCACTGATAATCTTGTGTCGCTGACCTGGTGTAACAGGTTTAATCTTTCTGACTGCCATAAAGCTGTTTAAATATTGCTGTAAAAATCAATTTTATTACCTTCTGCAAGAGTAACAACCGCCTTTTTAGTCGATGCCTGCTTTCCGACAAGAATACCTGATTTGGTATTGCGCTGCATTACTTTACCTCCATACCTCATTGTATTCACAGAATCAACGGTAACACCATAGAGCTCCTCTACAGCTTTCTTTATCTGAAGCTTGTTGGCATTCTTGTTCACAAGAAAACCGTAGCGATTGAATTTATCGCCCTGGCTTGTCATCTTTTCCGTTACTATCGGCTTAAGTAAAATATTCATCTTTCAAAGTTTTCTAATTTTCAAGAGTCGATTGCAAAACGTCAACTGCACTCTCCGTAAGTACGAGTGTCGAGGCTTTCATAATTGCGTATGTATTTAATTCTCCAGCAGTTATAACCTCAACACCTTCTGCATTTCGGGATGACAAATATATAGTTTTATTTTGTTCCGGTAAAACAAAGATTGATTTTTTCTTTCCTATATTCAGGTTGGCACCTATTTTTATCATTTCTTTTGTTTTCGGAGCTTCAAGGGAAAAATCCTCAAGGACAATAATATTGTTTGTAGATGCCTTATATGAAAGTGCTGATTTTCTGGCCAGTTGCTTGACTTTCCTGTTAAGCTTGAAGCCGTAGAATCTGGGGCTGGGGCCAAAAACGCGGCCGCCTCCGCGGAAGAGAGGATTTTTAATGCTGCCTGCACGTGCTGTTCCTGTTCCTTTCTGCCTTTTAATCTTCCTCGTGCTTCCGGCTATCTCACCACGCTCCTTTGACTTATGGGTACCCTGCCTGTTGCTGGCAAGAAAATGCTTCGTATCAAGATAGATTGCGTGGTCATTGGGCACGATGCCGAAAATCGTATCTTTAAGACTGATTTTCCTTCCGGTATCCTTACCGTCGATATTATGAATTGCTAATTCCATTATTTTGTAATTATTACGTAACCACCCTTGGGGCCGGGGACCGGTCCCTCAACAATTATCAGGTTATTTTCGGGCATAAGTTTCATAATCCTCATGCTTATCATCATAACTTTTTCACCCCCCATTCGTCCGGCCATTCTCATTCCCGGAAGCACTCTTGAAGGGAACGATGAAGCTCCCAGGGAACCCGGTGCTCTTCCCCTGTTATGCTGTCCGTGGGTTTGTCCGCCTACGCCGCTGAAACCATGTCTTTTGACGACACCCTGAAATCCCTTGCCTTTCGACCATCCCCTGACGTCGACATAATTATCGGGCCTGAAGAGTTCAACGGTAAGCACCTCGCCCTCACTGACCTCACCCTCAGGAAACCCGGTAAACTCGATAAGCTTCCGCCTGGGTGTTGTGCCGGTCTTTTTGAAGTGGCCCAGTTCCGCTTTGGTGGTATGCTTTTCCTTTTTTTCGCCGAATCCCAGCTGTACTGCACTATAACCGTCGCGTTCCCTGGTCTTGACCTGTGTTACCACGCATGGCCCGGCCTGAAGGACAGTGCACGGAATGTTTTTGCCGCTCTCATCAAAAACGGACGTCATTCCTATCTTTTTTCCAATTAATCCCTGCATTTTTTCTAACTTTTCTGGTTTCACACTTTAATCTCAACTTCAACTCCGCTGGGGAGCTCAAGTTTCATCAGAGCATCGATGGTCTTTGGTGTCGAGCTGTAGATATCGAGCAACCGCTTATAGGAAGAAAGCTGAAATTGTTCCCTGGCCTTTTTATTTACGAAGGGGGAGCGAAGAACAGTATAGATCTTCTTATGGGTGGGAAGAGGAATTGGTCCGCTGACCACCGCACCGGTTGATTTTACTGTTTTTACGATCTTTTCAGCAGACTTATCCACCAGGTTATGATCGTAAGATTTCAGTTTAATACGAATTTTCTGACTCATTTTTTAAAATATTTTGCCTTTTGTAATTTCCACTATTCTTTTTGCAATTTCCTGAGGAACCTCCTCATAATGTGAGAATTCCATTGTCGAGGTCGCCCTCCCTGAAGTAATGGTCCTGAGTACGGTAACATACCCGAATTTTTCGGCCAGCGGCACCTTTGCCCTGATGACCCTCGACCCGGCTTTCGTCTCCATCCCTTCAACCTTTCCCCTTCTTCTGTTGAAATCGCCGATAACATCACCAACATACTCTTCAGGCGTAATCACTTCTGTTGACATTATCGGTTCAAGGATAACCGGGTTGCATTTCACTGCATTTTTTCTGAAAGCCTGCTTGGCAGCGATCTCAAATGCCAGAGAATCAGAGTCTACCGGATGATATGATCCGTCACGCAGGATCACCTTGAGTCTTTCGAGCGGGAATCCGGCCAGCGGGCCGTTTACCATTGCCTCCCTGAAGCCTTTCTCAACACCGGGAATGTACTCCTTGGGGATGTTCCCGCTTTTCACCTCACTAATGAACTGAAGACCTCTTATATTATCTTCGGCCGGCATCAGTGCAAATGAGATATCTGCAAATTTGCCTCTGCCTCCGGTCTGTTTCCTGAATACCTCGCGGAACTCCGCAGCAATTGTGATTGCTTCCTTATATGCGACCTGCGGAACTCCCTGGTTGCACTCTATCCTGAACTCTCTCCTCAGCCGGTCAATAAGAATTTCGAGGTGCAGTTCCCCCATCCCGCTGATAATAGTCTGCCCGCTGTCGGGATCGATTTTTACCTGGAATGTGGGATCCTCTTCGGCAAGTTTGCCGAGAGCAAGCGACAGCTTATCAACATCCGCCTGGGTCTTTGGCTCAATTGCCACACCAATCACGGGTTCCGGGAAGTCCATCGATTCCAGCAATATCGGCTTATGGATGGCACATAGTGTGTCTCCCGTCTTAAGATCCTTGAATCCGACTCCGGCGCATATGTCTCCGGCCGAAATACTCTCTCTGGGATTCTGCTTGTTGGCATGCATCTGGAAGAGCCGGTTTATCCTTTCCCTCTTTCCGGTACGAATGTTAAGGACAGTATCGCCTGCCTTAAGAATCCCTGAATAGATGCGGAGAAACACCAGTCTTCCCACGAAAGGGTCGGTAGCGATCTTGAATGCAAGGGCCGCCAGAGGTTCCTGATCATCAGGGTGCCGGACGATCTCATTGTCATTTCTTGGATCAATGCCCTTCACTGCCCCTATATCGACAGGAGAAGGTAAAAAGGCGACAACGGCATCAAGAAGGCTCTGAACACCTTTGTTCCTGAAAGCCGCCCCGCATATCACCGGAATTATTCTCCCGCTTACGGCTGACCGTCTGATTGCACTCAGTATCTGCTCCTCGGTAAACGAATCATGATCATCCATATACCCGGCCAGGAAGGTATCATCAGTTTCGGCAACAGAGTCGATAAGCTTTCCCCTCCACTCCCTTGCCTCTTCGTCCATCTCTGCGGGTATATCAGTGATCTCAAAGTTTGAGCCTGTAATATCGTTTTCAAAGAATACGATGGCCTTCATTCTTATCAGATCCACAATACCCCTGAAATTTTCCTCAGCCCCTATCGGGATCTGCAGGGGAACAGGGTTGGCTCCCAGTTTTTTGTTTATCTGGTGGACAACCCCGAAGAAGTCGGCGCCGGGACGGTCCATTTTATTAACGAACGCCAGCCTCGGAACACCATATTTGTTAGCCTGCCGCCATACTGTTTCCGACTGAGGCTCAACACCCCCGACAGCACAAAATACTGCAACAGCGCCATCCAGGACCCTGAGCGATCTTTCGACCTCAACAGTAAAATCAACATGGCCGGGAGTATCTATTATATTTATCTTGTACTCCTCTCCCCTGAACTTCCAGAATGTGGTTGTCGCAGCGGATGTTATAGTAATACCTCTCTCCTGCTCCTGAACCATCCAGTCCATCTGGGCATTTCCGTCATGTACCTCTCCCATCCGGTGCGTCCTGCCAGTATAGAACAGAATACGTTCTGTAGTGGTGGTCTTTCCGGCATCGATGTGAGCCATGATTCCGATGTTTCTGGTATATTTCAGGTTTGGGTCCATATTCAGCCTTCCAATCGGATAAAAAATCAGAAACGGAAATGGGCAAAAGCTTTATTTGCCTCAGCCATCCTGTGTGTATCCTCTTTCTTTTTATATGCTCCGCCTTCCTGCTTATAGGCTGCCATCAGTTCTGCGGCAAGCCGTTCAGCCATTGAATGCCCTGCCCTCTTTCTGGCAAAGGATATCATGTTCTTCATGCTGATGCTAACCTTTCTGTCAGGACGAATTTCCATAGGAACCTGGAAAGTTGCTCCTCCCACCCTCCGGGCTTTGACTTCAACCTGGGGTGTTACATTATCGAGGGCCTGCCTGAATATTTCGATAGGAGTCTTCCCTTCGTTCTTAAATTTGTCACCAACAATTTCAAGGGAGTCGTAGAAGATTTTGAAAGCCAGATTCTTCTTGCCATTATACATAAGATTATTAACAAACCTGGTCACATGCGGATCGTTATATTTCGGATCCGGTAACAGAATCCTCTTCTTTGGTTTTGCCTTTCTCATTATCTTATTCCTTTAACTGTTGTTATTTCTTTGGCCTCTTGGTACCATATTTCGATCTTCTCTGACTGCGCCCGTCAACTCCTGAGGTATCAAGGGCTCCCCTGATGAGATGGTAACGGACACCCGGAAGATCTTTTACCCTTCCGCCTCTAATGAGCACTATAGAGTGCTCCTGCAGGTTATGTCCCTCCCCGGGTATATAAGCGTTGACTTCCTTCTGGTTTGTAAGCCTTACCCTGGCCACCTTCCTCATGGCAGAATTGGGTTTTTTAGGCGTGGTTGTATAGACACGCACACATACACCTCTTCTCTGAGGACATGAATCCAGTGCAGGAGCCTTGCTTTTGTCTACCAGCTTCTTCCTGCCTTTTCTTACTAACTGCTGAATTGTCGGCATAAATCCAATTAATTTAACTTAAATTTTTACTTAAAAAAATGGTTTGCAAAGGTATTGTTTTTATTTCTTATTTTACAAGCAACTGCTTTAAATTTTCAATTACACGCTGAATTACAAGCCTGATGGGCATGAACACTGCCTGCATCAGGCTGCTCAGCCTGATCCGAACTCAATATTTCTTACCAATAATTGTAAGTTGTCGACAGGTACCTTCCCGATCTCTTCCTGATGAAAAAATTTTGTAAACTTACCCTGAAGAAAAAACCGGTACTCCTGCGTTTCAAAAAACTGGTGCAAAGAAAATAATAATTTTGGAATTAAAGCCGCTTTCTGAAACTGTTTTAAAAAATTATTATTTTTGTCCCCTCAAAATCCGCCTGAAGATATAACTTTAAACAAAACTCCGACAACGATATGAAAACATACCAGACCGATCAGATAAGGAATATTGCACTTCTGGGAAACTCGGGTTCAGGAAAGACCACTCTTGCCGAAGCCATGCTTTTCAATGGTGGTGTGATTGAGCGCAGAGGGACAATAGAAGCCAGAAACACTGTATCGGATTACCGTCCGATCGAGCAGGAAAACGGAAACTCTGTTTTTTCAACTGTTCTATATACTGAGATCCTGAATAAGAAGATAAATATTCTTGATACTCCCGGACTGGATGATTTCAGCGGTGGTGTAATCTCTTCGCTTTATGCTACAGAGTGTGCGGTACTGTTGATAAATGTGCAGAATGGCGTTGAGGTGGGCACCGAGATCCATTTCCGTCATGCCGAAAACACCCACAAGCCGCTCATCCTGGCAATCAATGGCCTGGATCACGAAAAGGCAAATTTTGAGAAGTCGTTCGAGATGATGAAGGAAAGACTGAGCAACAATGTGATGCTTGCTCAGTTTCCCGTGAACGAGGGACATGGGTTCAACTCCGTGATCGATATCCTGCAGATGAAAATGCTCGAGTACCCGAAGGAAGGGGGAGCTGCAAAAATCTCAGAAATACCTTCAGAACACCAGGAGAGAGCCACGGACCTTCACAATGCACTTATCGAGAAGGCTGCCGAGAGCGATGAAGTGCTTATGGAACAGTTCTTCGCAAATGACACCCTTACGGAAGAAGAGATCAGGAAAGGTATCGCAAAAGGATTGCATACACGGTCGGTCTTCCCGGTCTTCTGCATATCAGCCAAAAACAATATAGGCACAGATGCCCTGGCCCGTTTCATTATCAATGAAGCGCCAACGGTTACCGAAATGCCGGCACCGGTCAACAGCAAGGGCAAGGAAGTAAAACCGGATCCTGCAGGACCTGCATCGGTCTTTATCTTTAAATCGTCGATCGAAGAACATATCGGAGAGATAAACTATTTCAAGGTGTGCTCCGGCAGGATCACCGAGAATCTTGATGTGGTCAACTCCAGCAACGGTACCAGGGAGCGTCTCGCACAGCTCTACGTATGTGCCGGTAAAAACCGCTCGAGGGTAGCGGAACTGCATACCGGGGATATTGGAGCATTCGTGAAACTCAAGAACACCAAAACGGGACATACGCTTAATGCCCCGGGCAACGACTGGTCATACGAAGGGATCAGATTCCCGGTGTCCAAATTCCGGGTAGCAATTAAAGCCCAGAGCGAGAGCGACGACGAAAAGCTTGGAGAAGCCCTTGGCAAGATACATCTCGAAGATCCGACCATTGTGATCGAATACTCTAAAGAACTGAAACAGATTATCGTTCACGGACAGGGAGAATATCACCTGAATATAATGAAGTGGCATCTCGATAACATATACAAGATTCCATCAAATTTCCATCCGCCCAGGATACCATACCGCGAAACCATTACAAAATCCGCCCAGGCTGATTACCGTCATAAGAAACAATCAGGCGGTGCCGGCCAGTTCGGCGAGGTGCATATGATAATCGAGCCGTATGAGGAGGGTTCCACCGAGGTTGCCATGCAGAAAATAGGCGGGAAAGAGATAAAGATTTCTGTTCGCGACAAAGAGGAGATCAACCTGCCGTGGGGAGGTAAGCTTGTTTATGTGAACAGTATTGTGGGAGGCTCGATAGATGCCCGCTTTTTGCCGGCCATACTTAAAGGCATTATGGAGAAGATGGAGGTGGGTCCGCTCACCGGTTCCTATGCCAGAGATATCAGGGTTTACGTCTATGACGGAAAGATGCACCCGGTCGACTCCAACGAAATATCTTTCAGGCTTGCCGGACGAAATGCCTTCAGCATTGCATTCAAAAACGCAAACCCCAAGATACTGGAGCCGGTTTATGATGTCGAGATAATGGTGCCATCCGACCGTATGGGAGATGTAATCAGCGATCTCCAGGGCCGTCGCGGAATGGTCCTCGGGATGTCGAGCGAAAAAAGGTTTGAAGTCATCAAGGCCAGGGTGCCCCTTGCTGAGATGAACAAATACTCCACAGCTTTAAGCTCGATAACCGGCGGAAGGGCGTTCTATACCATGAAATTCGCTGAATATACCCAGGTTCCGGGCGATGTTCAGGAGGCAGTCATCAAAGCCTACGCTGAAGAAGAAGAGGCAGAATAACACGTTGTAAGGGCGTTGCATGCAACGCCTCTACCGACACCATCTTTTAAACCACTGCAATGTGCCCTGCAGGTCTTTACACACTCTGCAGGATATCCCATACGAATGCCCTGATGCCTACCTCCTCGCTCACTGCGTCGATTTTCCTGACCTTGGCCAGAATTTTCTCCACAAGTTCGTCTTCAACTACGGTAAGAAGGCTTTTGTTGATCTCTGGCCACGTATGCGTTCCAAGATGCGGAACACCTGTGGTGGTCCCGCTTCCCTGGACGTTTTCCCACAGGGTGTAACCCTTTACTCCCAGTTTGTGAAGTACATATTCCACCTTTTCGGTGTGCGCCTGATTATATATTATCATTATGGCTTTCATGTTCGTTTTGTTAGAAATTACTGATTACCGTTACCATTGTCTCCGTTCAGAAACTGCAACTCACTATAGGCATCCCGGTATTTCTTTCTTTCCTTCCTGGTAATGAATATCGCATACACAACGGGCACCAGGACCAGAGTGACTAATGTTGAAAATATAAGCCCGCCTATTACGGCAATCCCCATCGGACGCCATAGCTCTGAACCTGATCCTTTACTGATTGCCAGAGGCAGCATAGCGAGGATCGTTGTCGCAGAGGTCATGAGAACGGGTCTCAGACGCGACCTGCCTGAAATCAGTATGGCGCTGTATAGTTCGTTGCCCCTGTCGCGCATAAGGTTTATGAAGTCGACAAGGACAATGGCATTCTTTACCACAATTCCTATAAGCAATACTGCTCCGATACCGGATATTACACTTAATGTTGTGTTTGTTATAAAGAGCGCAATTGCGACCCCGGAGAAGGCAAACGGGATAGAGAACATTATTATGAATGGCATCCTGAGTGATTCAAACTGGGAAGCCATCACAAGGTATACCAGGATCAGGCTCACAATTAACAGCATGGCAATATCCATAAATGCTTCCATCTGGTCCTCTATCGCTCCCGAGATCTGCACCATAACATCTGAAGGTTTTGGAGTTGAATCGATTGCCTTCTGAATATCTTTCTGAAGATCGGTAAGCGAGCGCTGATAAGGTGTAAGGGATACCGTGACGATCCTCTCCTTTCGTTTTCGTTCAATCTGAGGAGGTGCCCAGTATTCCTTTATCTCAGCTATCTCACCAAGCCTTATTATCCTGCCCGCGGGATTTGCGATCCCTATGTTCTCAATATCCGTAAGGGAGCTTCTTGCACTCCTTTTGAACCTCACAACAACATCATATTCACTTCCCGACTCTCTTAACCTTGTAGCCGTAAGGCCATCCACTCTGTTCCTGACAGCAGTAGCGACAGTTGCAGTATTGAGTCCGCTGCTTATCATCTTGCCCTGATCGAGAATGATCTGAAGTTCAGGTTTTGACTTGTCGCGGCTGATTGTAACATCCTTCGCCCCCGGGATCACTTTTATCCTGTCAGCAAGTTCCTGTGCAACTATGTTTGTTGCGGCAATATCGTAACCGTAGACTTCCACACCAACGGCGTTCCCTCCAAAGCTTCCCATGTTGTCGGTTGTCGAAATAGTAAAGTTGATAATCTCCGGATAGACTGAAAGATCCCGGCGCATCTCTTCAGCGATCTCCCAGACGCTCCTTTCACGTTCAGCGACTGGTAAAAGCCTGAAGCTGTACTCTATAATATGGGTACCTCCGGCACCGAAGATCGAGGAGAAGCCTCCCTGGTCATCGCTTCCGGCAGAGGTCGAGATAAGATCTATTTCCGGATACCTTGCTCTTACTAGGCTGTCGATCTTGTCGGCAAGCTGAATTGTGTTGCCAACCCTCGTCCCGGTCTGAAGTTCAATGCTTGCTGAAATCCTTGATTCATCAGCCTGCGGAAAGAATTCCGTGTCAATAACACCAAACAGGCTCAACGATCCCACAAACACCACGACAGCAATTATCGTAACTACCGTCTTATGATGCAATGCCCACTTAAGGGTTCTCTCATACAGATTGTCAAATTTGTCAAGACCCTTCCTGATGCTTCCGTCATAACTCCAGAACGGAGCATCGGGTCTGATGGGTCTCAGCTTTAGCATCAGGGCGCTCAGCGTTGGTGTAAATGTGATCGCGGCAATGGTTGAGGTTACCACGGTGATCGTTACGATTATCCCGAGCTGTCTGAAGAGAACCCCGGTAAGCCCTTTGACAAAGGTAAGAGGGAAGAACACGGCAACGACGGTAAGAGTGGTGACTATCACGGCAAGCCATACTTCGTTGGTAGCGTAAATAGCCGCTTCTCTCGGCCGGCTGCCTCTCTCTATGTGCTTTGTGATATTCTCCAGAACCACAATGGCATCATCCACCACCATTCCTATAGCTATCGAGAGAGAGGTAAGCGAAATGATGTTTATCGAAGCGTTGGTGATAAAAAGGTAAATGAATGCCACAATCAGCGAGATTGGTATGGTAAGGATGATAATGAGTGTCGCCCTCCACCTGCCAAGGAAGAACAGCACCACGAGGATCACAAATATTGCAGCGAACATCAGTGTCTGTGAGAGGTTGTTGATGGAATCGGTTATAAATGAGGCACTGGCAAAAAGTTTCTCAACCTTGACATCCGGGGGAAGGTCTCTTTTGAGTACTTCGAGCCTCTTTTCTATCTCCTTCGTCACCTTAACTGTATTACCGCCCGATTGTTTCTGTACAAAAAGACCCATCCCGCGGGCACCATTGATCCTGGTGTCAAGCTTCGATTCACGGATCGTATCGCGAACTTCGGCAATATCTTTCAGATAAATTGTATTGCCGTTAAAGCTGCTGATAACGATATCCTTTATTACATCACTCTCGGGGAACTCTCCCTGTATACGTAGGGGATAATCTGTCTGTCCCATCTCAATATAGCCTGCCGGCATATTCATGTTCTCCGCCCTGATGATACCTCCAATCTGTTCAATTGTAAGGTTATATGCCTCCATCTTGCGGGGATCGACATCAATATATATCGTGCGCCCGGGCACTCCCGTCAGGGTGACTCCCCCCACCCCCTCTATCCTGTTCAGGGGATTCACTACCTTTTCATCAAGTATCTTTTCAAGACCGGCATAACTTTCACTCGCCGTTATGGCGAAGAAAATGATCGGCATCATGCTTGAATTGAACTTGACGATAGTCGGATCCTCCGAACCTTCGGGAAGATACCTCGTAACAAAATTCAGATTGCTCCGGATATCATTCGAGGCTTCATCCAGGTTCGACCCGTACTCAAAGCTCAGAAAGATTACCGATAATCCGTCGCTCGATCTTGATGTTATTTCCTTAAGATTACTTACTGAATTGAGGGCATCCTCGAGGGTACGCGTGACGTTGTTCTCAATATCAGAAGCACTGGCTCCCGGATATGTCGTTATAACTGTCACAAATGGGAGTTCAATTTCCGGATAGAGGTCAACCGGAAGCTGAATAAGCGAATAAATACCTATAACGACAACCGCCACAAATATGAGGATGG
>DIKJ01000145.1 GCA_002424525.1 Bacteroidales bacterium UBA5621
ATTTTTGGTTCCTGTGGCTTTATAACTTTTAAAATTAATGAACTTTGTGAATCTATCGTGTAATCCTTTGAGAAATGTATTCACAGGTTAGCGACAGACAGATGTAATATATTAATAACTAAAAACTTATAAAAAAATGAAGAAAGTAGTAGTAGGCGTTGATATCGGCGGAACCAACACAGTATTCGGGCTGGTTGACAATACAGGAAAGGAACTGGCTGAGGGCCATCTCAAAACAACAGATTATCCCGTGGTAAAGGATTTTGTCACTGCACTTGTCTCAGGGATTGGAAAGCTGATGGCCGGAAAGAAGGATCTTGAACTTGCCGGTGTCGGGATAGGCGCCCCCGATGCGAATTTCCACAGGGGAACTATTGAGCATGCTCCCAATCTTGCCTGGAAAGGGATAGTTCCGCTTGCCGATCTCATCAAAAAGGAGATAAAGGTACCTGTTGTTCTCACCAATGATGCAAACGCTGCGGCAATGGGAGAAATGGTCTTCGGAGGTGCGAAGAAGATGAAGGATTTCATCGTCCTGACCCTTGGAACGGGCCTTGGCAGCGGGATCGTCGTTGACGGTAAACTGGTGTACGGCCACACGGGTTTTGCAGGAGAGGTGGGACACATGACCGTTGTTCCGGGCGGAAGGGAATGCGGCTGTGGACGCAAGGGGTGTCTCGAAACCTATGCATCTGCATCTGGCCTTGTGAAAACCGTTTCACTTATGATAAGCGAGATGAGAGAAGATAGTATTCTCAGAGGAGTGCCCCCCTCAAAACTGTCATCAAAACAGATCGCCGAAGCTGCTGCAAAAAATGATCCTGTTGCAGTAAAAGCAATGGAATACACCGCAGAAAAACTGGGATTCGGAATCGTCAATTCAATAGTCTTCACAAGCCCTGAGGCCATATTCCTTTTTGGCGGACTGGCGCAGGCAGGCGAGATGTTATTTGCACCGGTAAGGAAATACCTGGCAAAGAACAATTACGTTCTGTTCAAAAACACCGTGAAGATACTTCCTTCAGGTATCTCCGAAAGCAATGGTGCCGTCCTCGGATCCGCAGCTCTCATCCTGAACGAACTATCGATGTAAACTACACGGCAGACAGATCCCTTAAAACAGATTCGGTCTGCTGTTTGATTTGCCGTACTCTGAAACTTTACCGGATTGATGATGAAAACACTGGAGGTTAAAGAACTTAAGTTCAATGAAAAATACCCTGATCTGGATAAGGTATCGGAAAAACTTGACAGACTGAACGAAAAAAATCCGGTCGGAGAGATCAACTGGAGCGATTTTGGCTATAAACCTGAAGTGACATTCGCCATAGGGTATACTCAGAATGAGATACTGCTGAAGTATCATGTCACAGAGCAATACTTCAAAGCCGAAAAAACTGAATCCAATCAGAGGGTGTGCGAGGATTCCTGTGTCGAGTTTTTCGTTTCACCCGCCGATGACGGATGGTACTATAATCTCGAGTTTAACGGGATCGGTACTTGTTACATGGGAACGGGTACCGCCAGGGAAAACAGCAGAAAGGCTGATCCGCAGGTGATATCAAGGATCAGGAGAAAGACATCGGTCGGGATGGATCCGAAAGGGGAGAGAGAAGGGGAGTTCTCCTGGACCATCACCATGGCAATTCCCCTGGATGTCTTCTTCCGGCATAAAATAGAAGACCTTAAAGGCAGGACATTCAGGGCAAATTTCTATAAATGCGGCGACATGCTTTCCGTCCCTCACTATGTTACATGGAACCCCGTGCGAACCAGGAGGCCGGATTATCATCAGCCGGCATATTTCGGATTGCTCAGGTTTGTATGATACGGTCATCAGATCTCACCTTTTGAATAATTTATTTTAAACAACAGGCTCACCAGTAAATATGAAACATAAGTTCAATAAGGTTGCATTATCCGTTAATGCACACCCCGACGATGCAGAGGCGTGGAACGCCGGCGTACTGAAGCTTTTAAAGGATAAAGGTTATAAAATCGTCATTGCCACCATGACGGGAGGCGATCTGGGCGGGTGCAACATGGATATGGAGGAGACGGCCAGGGTACGTTATGAAGAGGCAAAAAAAGCTGCCGCAGTGCTCGATGCCGAATATCATACCCTGGGTGGCACTGACGGTTTCCTTTTCGATACGAAGGAGATGAGACTGAAACTGATTTCACTCATCAGGAAGGTCAGGGCCGGAGTTATCTTCACCCATCTTTCCAATGATTATCATGCCGATCACCGGGCAACAGCCGGTATCGTCGAAGCAGCTGCAATGATATCGTCTCTCGGAACTGTTCCCGTGAAGGAAAAGCCTGTCAGTATCACCCCGCTCCTGTACCATACATCCCCGCTTACCCTTTCCGATCCGCTGGGCTCCCAGATCGTGCCGCCACACTTCTTCGTTGACGTCACCTCGGTGATCGGGACAAAGAAAGAGATGCTCGGATACCATATCTCGCAGATCGATCTGATGAGGCACATGCATAAGATAGACGATTTCTTCGGGTTTGTGCTTGAGGGTAACCGCAATTACGGTGCCATGGCAGGGGTTGAGTATGCCGAAGTATACTGGCAACATCTCGGCGGAGGTTTCCAGAAAGAGCCCCAGATCCAGAACGATCTTTCGGAGTTTATTATAGAAAAAATCTGATTATCATGAATTTAACTGAAGAAAAATACAAAAAATTTGCTCTGGTAAAGGAGATGATGGAGACCTCCGACCTGATCAGATCATTCGATCCGTCAGTATCGGCACGTTTCGTTGAAAAGATAAGGACGCGAAAAGGATTATTCCTTACCGGGGAAGGGAGCAGCAGACTTTTTCCTGCAAAGCGGACCATATCATCTTCGCTCAGGAAGGAGTTCCTTATGCCGGTTTTAACGGAAGGATGCACCCAGGCGATGGAGTACGACCTGTCGGATTTTGTCGTTTTTGCCGCTTCAAACTCGGGCCAGACAAAAGAGGTGATTCGGCTTGTGAATGCCCTGAAAAAGAAGGATCACCAGGCAATATTCGGACTGACGGCAAATGAGAAGACAAAACTGGAGGAGTTTGCACACGATACCCATGTTTTGTCATGCGGCAGGGAGAATGCCGTTGCCGCCACAAAATCGGTCGTTGAACAGGCTCTTTTCTACGATTCGCTAATGCGCAACCTCCGCGGAGAGAAAATGGACGGGCTCGGAGAGTTCGCTGATAAATTCCGCGAAGCACTGACGGTGAAGATAGATGACGAGATAACCGAAAAAATAAGGAAAGCAGATGTAATCTATTTTGCCGGAAGAGACAATGGAGTGGCCGGAGAGCTCTCGCTCAAGACCAATGAGATAACAAGGAAGAAATCGGCATTCCTTGAGGGCACGTTCGCACTTCACGGCATAGAGGAAGTGATGGATAGTAATGAGGTCCTCATCTGGATGGATCCTTTTGATGTCGATCAGGACAAATTCCTTGAATGCCTGGTAAAAGGAGCAGGAGTCGAGGTTATTGCGGTTTCGGCAAAGGATACCATGTTCCCGACAATACGTATTCCCAACGCAGGGGATTATGCAGAATATGTTCAGATTGCAGCCGGATGGAACATACTTGTGGAAACAGGAATTTCGCTGAATATAGATCTCGACCATCCCAGGAGGGCAAGAAAAGTGGGAAATGAATATGTTTCTGAATAAGAATAGGGTATATTTATAAAATAATCGGAGTTTTTCAATATGACAAAGAAAAAAATCGCAGTTGGCATAGATATTGGCGGGACCAACACCGTTTTCGGATTTGTTGACCGGGATGGCAATATACTGGGTGAAGACAGGTTAAGAACAAACCATTATGATGAGGTGGAAGTCTTTATTGCAGCCCTGTATGAGAAAATAATGGTCATCAGCCATAAGATAACGGAACCGGTTGAGCTGATAGGGTTCGGCATTGGGGCACCAATGGGCAACATTAACAAGGGCACCATCGAACATGCAGCCGGACTGCCCTGGAAAGGCATCATACCCCTTGCAGAGATCTTTAAGAGACACACCCCCCTTCCGGTAATGGTCACCAACGATGCCAATGCGGCAGCTGTGGGAGAAATGATCTATGGGGGAGCCAGGGGCATGAAGAATTTTGTGGTCATTACCCTGGGTACCGGCCTTGGCAGCGGTTTTGTGATCGACGGGAAACTGGTTTACGGTCATGACGGGTTTGCCGGGGAGCTGGGACATACCGCCATCCGGCCGGGCCCGTCTAACCGCGATTGCGGCTGTGGCAGGAAAGGGTGTCTCGAAACATACGTGTCAGCAACCGGACTCAAGAGGTCGCTGTTAAAAATCATGGCCGACAGCATTCAGCCAAGCGAACTTAGAAAGTACAGCTTCGACGAACTTGATGCAGAACTCATCCACGAAGCGGCAAAGAGAGGCGATCCCCTCGCCAGAAGAGCATTTGAACATACTGGAAGAATGCTGGGATTTAAACTGGCAGATGTCGTAGCCCATACAAACCCCGAGGCCATATTCCTGTTCGGCGGCCTGGCACTGGCAAAAGACCTGATCTTTGAACCTGCAAAAGAGTTCATGGAAGAAAACCTGCTCAGCATCTACAGGGATAAAGTCAAACTCCTTCCTTCAGAACTCAGTACGCAGAATGCGGCCGTTCTGGGATCCAGCTCTCTTATATGGAGCCTGGAGGAATCATAAAACTGAGCATGACAGCGGCTGATATGGCTAACTTCAAAGACATACTGAACTACATCCTTGGGGTTATCTTTATTATCCTTGTCTTTTCGATAGCATATGCCTATCTTAAGCCGCACCAGCTGCATAAAAGACGTCTTGCATCCACACTCCTGCTCAAAGGAAGCTACCTTATTTATCTGATTGTTCTTCTGATCGTTGTCTTTTTTTCAGCCCTGGTTAAGGAGGGCCTCGATGACGTGTTCCTGGGAGTGGAGTTTTTTGCCTTCCTGATAGTGCTTTTCGCACCAACCATAGGCATCTTTGCCCGTAAGCTTGGACAATTCAGCAAGAAACGGGAGGGATACAACTACTTTTTTACAATTGTCAATGTTCTTTCAACTATCCTGATACTGATAATGTATTTCATTTGATAAACATACGGCCCACGGCTGAAAACGCCAGGCAAAAAATTTTTTACTAACTAAAACCGGAAGATATGATAAAAGAACGTTTGATCGGGTATATCGAACAGAGCATCAGGCAAAACTGGGAAATTGAAGCTTTGTCGAACTATGGTGAAAAAGGATATACCTATAAACAGATCGCCGAAAAGATCCTTAAACTGCATAT
>DIKJ01000057.1:0-1854 GCA_002424525.1 Bacteroidales bacterium UBA5621
ATTCAACCCGTCGTTAAGATACCCGGCTGCCAGTTCAAGGTAGTTCTGGTCAAAATCACGCATCCGCTTTGAGAGTGAGGCCAAAGCTTTGTCGGCACTTTTTGTGTCAACTGCCTGACGGACAATAAGGTACTCTTCATTACCCGCCCTGAAATCCAGCGGATCACTGCTGTTGAAATCAGCCAGCGTGGCTTTTGCACCCTTCAGATCGCCAAGCCTCCTCTGAAGAGAGGCTTTAAGTCCTGTTGCGCTGTTGTTCCTGTTATTGGTCTCCAGGGATTCGTTCACCTGGCCGAGGGCTTTGACAAGATCCCCTTGTAAAGTTGATATTCTTGCCAGCTCGAGGTATGCAGCTGAATGAAAAGCATAGTCCCAGGTTGCGTGGTAAAGAGTATCAACCGCCGCATTATACAGTCCGAGAGCTTTAAGTGCCAGCCCATGCAAATAGAACGCCTCACAGTGTGATGGTCTTGTGTAATCCTTTGTAATCCTCTCGATTGCTTTGGTAAAATATTTCCTTGCAGTCTCGTATTCCCCATTGAGAAGATGAATATTTCCGACGGCTGTGTTCGTCCTGATGTCACCCGGATCGCGCCTGAGAGCCTCTTCATAGTAGTCCATGGCATTAAGTGTCGGATTGTGGAACTGGTCAATCCGGCTGCCTGTAAGATAAAGCTCCTCAACGGTCGGAATATCTTTCGGAGGATCGGGTCGCCTGACCTGGTCAGGAAGTTTGTCAGCTTTCAGGGGAGCAACGGGTTTATATGATACCAGAACTTCTCCTGTCTCAGTGTTGGTCATTTCTGTTCTGAGTTCGGTGATATCAAACGGACCTGTAAGTCTGACAGTCTGAGTGAAGGCTTTGGCCGGCGAAATATCTGTCTCTCTTTCGAAAACCGGCTTATCGTTCCATAATAGCACAATCTTTGCCTTTTCAATATGCGATGTCGAATAATAACCCAGAAATACCGAATTTTTCTCCCTTTTCTCAAGGTTGACAGCACCATTGAGATTGGCATTTTTAAATCCTCCGATATCTTTTACAGGATACCAGTATTGCCTGAATGTTTTTACCTCATAGGGCCTTATCCAGCTGTAATCGGGCTGGTTATCGGAAAAAGCCCCCACCATTATTTCAACATACGGCCCGTCGTTCTCGGTCAGCCTTCCTTCCGTTGCCTGGCCCCTTGGTCCAGAACCCCATTCCCACAGTTTTGCGCCTTTTACTATGTTATGATCTCCGATATGAACGGTCCCTGTCTTCTTTCCATGGTCATACCCGCCCATGAAATCCTCCTTCAGGTCGTGTGCAAAGAACGAAGCGGAATTGATAACATTTTTCCACCAGCTGATATCTACTCCGGCAGTGAAGTTATGCCCTGCATACATCTCTGTGGAGAAAGGCCAGTGTGTAAAGCTGTTTTTAGCGTGATAAGTCGCCACGTTAACACTGGGCGGGAATATCACCTGGTAATTTTCATTTGTATGAGCCGCAACATTGGCCCAGTACAGGAAAGTATGAGTGAGCGGACCAGGATTGTGGATCCTGACCTCTGCCTCAAAATATGATTTCCCGGGAAATGCCGTGATCCCGATGGTCCATCTTATCCTGTGACGTGGTTCTGTCTCCCCGATGAAGATGGTCTTACTTCCGTCTTCGTTCTCAACCATTTCATAATCGACGGGAAGGAAGGTCGAAGCCCGGTGGTGATGCAGTACGCACCATTCAATGCCACCGGATACCCAGGCACCCGTCATGCCGATGTTTGAGGGCTTAACGACATTATTCTTATAAATGAAATTATATCCGTTTGTTTTATCGGTGGCATAGTAGAGCTTTCCACCGATCTCAGG
>DIKJ01000057.1:1956-2451 GCA_002424525.1 Bacteroidales bacterium UBA5621
GATTCCCCTTTAAAGAACATAGGATTCCTGTCAGGCGGAGCGACATGGTAAGTCGGAAGGACCCACTCTTCTTCGGTCATCCTGACCTGTGCAGAAGTATTTAAGTTGGTAATCAGATAAATAACTGCCATCAGCAGAACCCGTACAATACTTTTACTGAAGATCATTTTCATTATTACGCCACTTTTGGTTGTATCAAAAATATAAAGATAACCGATAGAATTAATGAACGGAATTGAAATATTTATGGTAATTTGGATCGGCAAAAATGATTCTGAAAACTAACGTTTTAATTATGAAAAGGATAGTCTCATTAGGCTTTGCGTTAATTATTATATCCATTCAGGGGTTTTGCATTAAGTCAGGTACCACAGAAACTGATAGAGACAAACTTCAGACTCTCAGGGATGCAGTAAGGACAAATCTCACAGATAATATTCTTCCTTACTGGATGAACAGAATGACCGACAGGGTGAACGGTGGTTTCTACGGACG
>DIKJ01000057.1:2547-4354 GCA_002424525.1 Bacteroidales bacterium UBA5621
AGGGCCAGGGATTATATCCTTAAGTATTTCATTGATAATGAGCATGGCGGGACATACCGGAGCCTGAATCCGACCGGAGAACCGTCAGATACGAGAAAACAGATCTATTCCCAGGCTTTCTTTGTATACGCCCTTGCGGAATACAGCAGGGCGACAGGGGACAGGGAAGCCCTGAGCAAGGCCAGGGAAATATTCGAATGCATTGAGGAACATGCTTTTGACAAGGAGTATAACGGGTACTTCGAGGTTTTCGACAGGGAATGGAACCGCATGCGCGACAGACTGATAGGAGAGAGTTCGGATGAAGTCGAAAAGACCATGAATACTCACCTTCACATCATGGAAGCTTATGCAAACCTGTACAGGGTGTGGCCCGAAGAAAGGATGGCTGAGAGACTGAGAAACCTTGTAGAGATTTTTCTTGATGAAATAACAGATCAGAAAACATATCATCTTATCTGTTTTCAGGACAGGAATTGGAACACGGTTGGCGCGATTGATTCCTACGGACATGATATTGAAGCCTCGTGGCTTCTATATGAAGCTGCACATTTGCTTGGAGACCCCGGTCTCATTGCCAGGGTAAAGGAGGTGAGCGTAAAAATCGCCAATGCAGCTGCCGAAGGATTGATGCCTGACGGCAGTATGCTTACCGAGAAGGATAATTCAACAGGGCATATCAGCACTCGCCGTTCGTGGTGGGAACAGGCGGAAACCGTAGTGGGTTACCTTAATGCTTACGAACTGACAGGTAGTGAAGCATATCTGGCAAATGTGATGAACAGCTGGAACTATATTGACGGACATTTTGTCGATCACAAAAATGGCGGCTGGTTCAGTTATGTCAGTGAATCAGGAGAGCCGGGCAGGGGCGACAAGGCCGGATTCTGGATATGTCCCTATCATAACGGACGTATGTGCCTCGAAGTTATTGAACGGATCAAATAAACTGTAAAATGCATATTATGAGGGAGATAACATTTAAGCTTGGTTTGTTTTTTATGCTGATCGCCTTCCCGGCAGCAGGTGTTGCCATGGATGACGTTCGTTTGCTCAGGTTCCCTGATATCAGCGGAGACCTTATTGCATTTGTCTATGCCGGAGATATCTGGACCGTAAGCTCTGGCGGAGGGGAAGCCCGTCGCCTTACATCGCATGAAGGCCTGGAACTCTTTCCAAAGATATCGCCCGACGGAAAATGGATAGCTTTTTCAGGAGAGTATTCAGGCAGCCGGCAGGTATTTGTAATACCTTCAAACGGCGGGATACCGCGTCAGCTTACGTGGTACAACTCTGTGGGTGTTATGCCTCCACGCGGAGGCTTCGATCACGTTGTACTCGGCTGGACACCCGATAGCAAACGGGTACTCTTCAGGGCAAACCGTACACCTTACGGAGACAGGAATGGCAGATATTACCTTGTCAGTCTGGAAGGTGGAATTGAACAGCCTCTTCCGGTTATGAACGGAGGGTTTGGAACTCTTTCCCCCGACGGTTCTAAGATCGTATTCACACCGGTCGACAGGGAGTTCCGTAACTGGAAACGATACACCGGCGGAAGAGCCACAGACCTCTGGATATATGACCTTAAGAACAATACATCCGAACAGATTACTGATTTCAAAGGCTCTGATCAGTTGCCTGTCTGGTCAGGCGATAATATCTTTTTTGCCTCCGACCGTGATCTTAAACTGAATATCTGGAAATATAACATACCGTCAAAAGAGACAACCCAGATCACGAAACATGCCGAATTTGATGTAATGTGGCCATCAGGAAGGGGTGACAGGCTCGTATACGAGAATGG
>DIKJ01000009.1 GCA_002424525.1 Bacteroidales bacterium UBA5621
TTAAATATTGATGATAATTACCTGTTCTACAATACTTAATGCCCTACGGGCAAACTCTCACCTTCAATACTGCCTCCTACCCTACTTTATGCCCCCGATAAATCGGGGCAAGTTCTGCGAGCAACCCTCACTATTGCCTTCTACAATACTTAATACCCTACGGGCAACCCTCTCTATTGCCTTCTACAATACTTAATGCCCTACGGGCAAACTCTCACCTTCAATACTGCCTCCTACCCTACTTGATGCCCCCGATAAATCGGGGCAAGTTCTGCGAGCAACCCTCACTATTGCCTACTGCCTATTGCCTATTTCCTAATTCATCAGTATGCAAGTTAAATAATTATTTAAATGTACTATATACACTTTTTACAAAATATTACAAAAAAAATGCACTTTCATCTTTTCTTCATTTTCAGTTATTTAAATTTGCTGTCAATCAGCATAATAATATGACTATCGGATTAATTGAAAAAACATTTAAAGAGTTCGAAGGCAGATAAAACCGGATGAATTATGAAAAAATTTAAATATATACTGCTGATGATAACCGTGATGATCGTCACCACGGGAATCATCAATGCGCAGGAAGTAAAGGTAAAGGCTGACACGGCAACCGCAACCACGCTGCAACAGAAGCAGCAGGTGCAGGAACAGTCACAGAAGCAGGAACAGTCACAAAACCAGACACAGGAACAGGATAAGAATAAGGAAGTAGCCCGGAATCAGGCACAGGCCGGGACAAATGCCCAGGCCAAAGCTCAGGACCAGGGCGCAAGCGCAACCGGTGTTAAAAAAGTCCAGAGCGCCAGACCCGACTGGAGCAAGTCCCGTGGCGCACGCCCAGCCTCAGTTGAACGTCCTTCCGGATCAAGAATCCCGAAGGGCGCGGGTAAGCCGGGCGGCGCAAAGGGCCCGGGCAAAAGATAGGAATCTGAAAACGGACATCATGAAGGGAAGGATATCTCTGACAGTTGCAATTACCTGCGGTATAATGCTGCAGGCTTTCATCATATCTGCATCGGCACAGCCGGCAAATGACCCGGCACCCTCCCCTGATACAGCAGCCGCAAACGCAAAGAACGCAGCACCCTCCCCTGATACAGCAGCCGCAAAGGAAGATAACCAGCTCCATTCACTCTATGCCGGGGCCGGCTACGGAAGCAACATGGTCTACCTGGGAACGACCATGTCACAGGATCACGGTTTCGGATATACATCGCTATCTTACGGGCTGAATGACAAACTGTACCTCTCGGCCACAGGGTATACCATCAGCGGATTCACTCCATTCCTCGCTTTCTACAGCCTTGGCCTGAGCTTCAACCATGCCTTTAATTCATGGTTTGACATAAGCACGGGCCTTTCGCGATACGGCGTGGCCAGGTCGCTAAGGGACACGCTCTTCAGCAATTTTACCTATGCTGAAGCCACCCTCGGCTTCGACTGGAGAATACTCTACTCAAAGATAACAATCGGAGGCCTCTACTCCGATGGCGGCCAGTTCTACCTGCAGACCAGGCATTCGAGATACTTTGAGACACCCTCTTTTGCAGATGACAAGGCATTCTTTTCCTTTGACCCATATGTAAATATACTTTTCGGGAAGATGATCAGCATAGAGACAACTGAAGGCCCGGCTACTACAGTGTCACCCGGATACAGGCCGTGGAGAAATAGCGGCTCGGGATCAACAACAACCTATACCGAATCTTTCGGTCCCATGGAGATCGACTTCGGACTGCCCATCGCCTTCAGCTATGATTTCTTTACTCTTGAGATCGAACCCGGATATGTCCTGCCTCTCTATTCAGAGACCGGTACAACAGGCATGAAAGGTTTTCTGTTTTTGGCAAGTGCCTTCTTCAGGATTTTTTAACTTTGGGATATGAACGTCCTGATAGTTGAAGACGAAAAGAGCCTCGCCAATGAGATCGCAACCTGGCTGAGGAAGGAAAACTTTTTGTGCGACGTGGCTTATACAGGCAGGGATGCCTCCGAAAAAATCTCCGTCAACCTCTACGATTTTGTTCTTCTCGACCTCGGCCTTCCGGATTACGACGGGCTTGACCTGATCAGGGAAGCAAGAAAAAACAGCATCGATGTTTCATTTATAATTATCACTGCCCGGGGAGCCGTTGAAGACAGGGTTAAGGGACTCGATCTGGGGGCAGATGACTACCTTCCAAAACCTTTCGCCCTGGCTGAGCTTCAATCACGCATAATGGCTGTGGCAAGAAGGAAATTCCAGATCACGTCGCCAGATATAACTCTCGGCGAATTTGTAATGGAGACCCAGGCCAGGAAGCTGAAGCACAAAAACAAAGAGGTTGAAATAACAAGAAAGGAATTCGACCTGCTGCACTACCTGGTGATAAACCATGACAAGGTGCTGGCCCGCCACCAGTTGTATGAGCATATCTGGGGCAACACCCTCGATGACCAGTACGACAGTAATTTCATCGACGTTCATATAAAAAATTTACGCAAGAAACTGAACGCCCATGCACCCTCTCCGTGGCTCGAAACAGTCAGGGGTGTTGGTTACAGGGTAAGCACAGACAGGTAATGTGACCTCAGGAGCATGATGAAATTACAGACAAAACTCGCACTCTTCAACCTGCTCTCAAAACTGGTCTTCTCTGCACTTTTTATCGGCTTTCTTCCCCTCATCATAGAACGCATCAATACGCGTCAGACTGACAATGAGCTGATAGATA
>DIKJ01000222.1 GCA_002424525.1 Bacteroidales bacterium UBA5621
CCCACCGGGTCATTTATTAACGCTCGGCCCTCTATTGCCTAATTCATCAGTATGCAAGTTAAATAACTATTTAAATGTACTATATACACTTTTTGCAAAATATTTTAAAAATAATGCACTTTCATCTTTTCTTCATCTTCAGTTATTTAAATTTGCTGTGAATCAGTTCAATAATATGACTGTTATATGAATTGAAAAAATAGTTGAAGAGTCTGAAGGCAGATAAAACCAGATGAGTGATGAAAAAAATTAAATATTCCCTGCTGATGATAACCGTGATGATCGTCACCACGGGAATCATCAATGCCCAGGAAGTAAAGTTAAAGGCTGACACGGCAACTGCTGAGTTGCTGCAACAGAAGCAGCAGGTGCAGGAACAGTCACAAAGCCAGACACAGGAACAGGATAAGAATAAGGAAGGAGCCCAGAATCAGGAACAAGCCGGGAGTCAGAACCAGGCACAGGCCGGAACAAATGCACAGGCAAAAGCTCAGGACCAGGGCGCAAGCGCAACCGGTGTCAAAAAGGTCCAGAGCGCCAGACCCGACTGGAGCAAGTCCCGTGGCGCACGCCCGGCATCAGTTGAACGTCCTTCCGGATCAAGAATCCCGAAGGGTGCCGGCAAACCGGGCGGCGCAAAAGGTCCGGGCAAAAGATAGGAATCTGAAAACGGACATCATGAAGGGAAGGATATCTCTGACAGTTGCAATTACCTGCGGTATAATGCTGCAGGCTTTAGTTATAACCACCTCGGCACAGCCGGCAATTGACCCGGCACCCTCCCCTGATACAGCAGCCGCAAACGGGAAGAACGCCGCACCCTCCACTGATACAGCAGCCGCTAAGGAAGATAACCCGGTCCATTCACTCTATGCCGGGGCCGGCTACGGAAGCAACATGGTCTATCTGGGAACGACCATGTCACAGGATCACGGTTTCGGCTATACATCACTCTCTTACGGGCTGAATGACAAACTATACCTATCCGCAACAGGGTATACAATCAGTGGATTCACTCCATTCCTCGCTTTCTACAGCCTCGGCCTGAGCTTCAACCATGCCTTTAATTCATGGTTCGACATAAGCACAGGTCTGTCGCGATACGGTGTGGCCGAATCACTAAGGGACACACTCTTCAGTAATTTTACCTATGCTGACGCCACCCTCGGCTTCGACTGGAGGATACTCTATTCGAAAATTTCCCTCGGAGGCCTCTTTTCTGAGGGGAGTCAGTTCTACCTGCAGACCAGGCATTCGAGATACTTTGAGACACCCTCCTTTGCAGGTGACAAAGCATTCTTTTCCTTTGACCCATATGTAAATATACTTTTCGGGAAGATGATCAGCATCGAGACGACCGAGGGCACAACCACTACGGTATCGCCCGGTTACAGGCCGTGGAGAAACAGAGGATCAGGATCAACAACAACCTATACTGAATCATTTGGCCCCTTGGAGATCGACTTCGGTCTGCCCATCGCCTTCAGCTATGATTTTTTTACTCTTGAGATCGAACCCGGATATGTCCTGCCTCTCTATTCAGAGACCGGTGTAACAGGCATGAAAGGTTTCCTTTTTATGGCAAGTGCCTTTTTCAGGATTTTTTAACTTTGGGATATGAACGTCCTGATAGTTGAAGACGAAAAGAGCCTCGCCAATGAGATCGCATCCTGGCTGAGGAAAGAAAGTTTCCTGTGCGACGTGGCTTATACAGGCAGGGATGCCTCCGAAAAAATCGCCGTCAACCTCTACGATTTTGTTCTTCTCGACCTCGGCCTTCCGGATTACGACGGGCTTGACCTGATAAGGGAAGCCAGAAAAAACAGCATCGATGTTTCATTTATCATTATCACTGCCCGCGGAGCCGTTGAAGACAGGGTTAAAGGGCTCGATCTGGGGGCAGATGACTACCTTCCAAAACCTTTCGCCCTGGCTGAGCTTCAATCACGCATAATGGCTGTGGCAAGAAGGAAATTCAAGATCACGTCGCCCGACATAAGTCTGGGCGAGTTTGTTATGGAGACACAATCGCGGAAGCTGAAGCACAAAGGCACAGAGGTTGAAATAACAAGAAAGGAATTCGACCTGCTGCACTACCTGGTGATAAACCATGACAAAGTGCTGGCCCGCCACCAGCTGTATGAGCATATCTGGGGCAACACCCTCGATGACCAGTACGACAGTAATTTCATCGACGTTCATATAAAAAATTTACGTAAGAAGCTGAACGTCCACGCACCCTCACCGTGGCTGGAAACAGTCAGGGGTGTTGGTTACAGGGTAAGCACAGACAGGTAATGTGACCTAAGGAGCATGATGAAATTACAGACAAAACTCGCCCTCTTCAACCTGCTCTCCAAACTGGTCTTCTCTGCACTATTTATCGGCTTTCTTCCCCTGATAATAGAACGTATCAACACGCGCCAGACTGACAATGAGCTGATAGATAAGAGAGAAGAGGTCATTGACCTGATCTCTGAGGTGGGCATTGAGCCATTCATCACCTCCGGGACAGAGGGCGGTTTTGGCAGTTACAATATATTAAAGGAGGAGTTTATCAGCCTCGAGAGGAGTGACCTGGGAGAGGAGTGGAACTTTATCGAAGTCACACAGCGGCTCATTGATGACGAAGCCATAGTCTACCGCGTTCTCCACTATTCCCTGAAGATTGACGGCCAGACCTACCTCCTTGAGATCGGCAAAAGCCTGTCGAGCATAACCTATGCAGCAAGAAACATCCGCAGGGTCATCCTGATATTTCTTGCAATTTTCATTGCCACCACCCTCCTCTCCGATCTCTTCTATACGGCTCGCATATTGCGTCCGCTAAGGATCATCACCGGGAGGCTTAAAGAGACCTCATCACCCTACCTCGTCAACGCCGAACCAGTCGTTACCTCAACGGAAGACTTTA
>DIKJ01000080.1:0-8048 GCA_002424525.1 Bacteroidales bacterium UBA5621
GCAAGGAATCCCTCCCTGTTTGTGACCTTCTCGAAAACAATATTCCGGGAGATGGCATAGAGGCTGACAGACATGATTACCGTGATAACCGATGACCACAGGAACGGGAAGGGCGACTCATCGTAAATATGTGCAACAGGCAGACAGAAAAGGAAAGAGACCGACTCAATAAAAAGGATTGTGCTCAGTATTCGCACTATAACCAGAGGGTTGATCAGCTTCATCTGAAATATTGATCTGAGAAGTCAAATATAAGCAGAAATAGTAATTGTTAGTTTTGGCAGACACGGTTTGTTGATATAAACAGGCTGAAACAGGGATTTCATTGCCTGATCATTATATTGTTTTATATTTGGATAAGTTAAAAAGTTAAGAACTGCAAAGTTATGGGAAGAGTATTAGTAATAGGAGCAGGCGGGGTCGGGACCGTTGTTGTTCATAAAATGGCCTCCCTGCCGGAGGTTTTTCCGGAGATAATGCTGGCAAGCCGCACAAAATCGAAGTGCGATGCCATAGCGGAAAAGATTGGCGGCGATCGTATCAGAACTGCACAGATCGATGCCGACAAGGTTCCCGAACTGAGGGAGCTGATCAGGGCATTCAAACCTGAAATTGTCGTAAACGTTGCCCTGCCTTACCAGGATCTGCATATAATGGATGCCTGCCTGGCTGAAAAAGTTGCTTACCTCGATACGGCTAACTATGAGCCTCTTGAGGAGGCAAAATTTGAGTACGGCTGGCAATGGGCATATCACGAAAGATACCGGGATGCCGGAATTACCGCGATCCTGGGCTGCGGATTTGATCCGGGAGTGACATCCATTTTTACCGCTTATGCAGCCAAACACCATTTTGACGAGATACATTATCTTGACATCGTCGACTGTAATGCCGGTGATCATGGAAAACCATTTGCCACAAATTTCAATCCCGAAATCAATATTAGGGAGGTTACCCAAAAAGGCAAATACTGGGAAGATGGCAGATGGATCTATACAAAGCCGCATGAAATACATAAGCCGCTGACATATCCCGGTATCGGCCCGAAAGAGTCGTATGTAATCTATCACGAGGAACTTGAATCGCTTGTTAAAAACTTCCCGACGCTGAAAAGGGCAAGATTCTGGATGACATTCGGGCAGGAATATCTGACCCATCTGCGCGTGATCCAGAATATTGGCATGGCCGGGATCGAACCTGTAATGTTCGACGGCAGAGAGATCATTCCAATTCAGTTTCTGAAGGCTGTCCTTCCTGACCCGGGAGAGCTCGGGGAGAATTACACGGGAGAGACATCGATCGGTTGCCGGATCAGGGGGTTCAAGGATGGGAAGGAGAAGACATATTATATTTATAACAACTGCAGTCATGTGGCAGCCTATAAAGAGACAGGGGCCCAGGCTGTAAGTTACACTACCGGAGTCCCTGCTGCAATTGGTACAATGATGTATCTGAAGGGATTGTGGAAGAAGCCGGGTGTTTTCAACGTTGAGGAGTTTGACCCCGATCCGTTTATGGAACAGCTTAACCTGCTGGGTTTGCCTTGGGTGGAACTGCATGATGTGGACCTGGAAGTATGATAATGGCGTTACGGCGCAAAGTGAAAGACAAGATAAAGGAATGGAGATAAACTATATAGAGGTCCCGTCGCCCTGTTTTGTTATAGATGAATACCGGTTACGAAGAAACCTGGCTCTGCTTAAACAGGTTTCTGAAAAATCCGGAGCGGAAATCATTCTGGCTTTTAAGGGATTTGCAATGTGGAGCGTTTTCCCGATCGTAAAAGAGTATTTCAACGGTGCGGCTGCAAGCTCCCCCCATGAGGCCCGCCTCTGCTTCGGGGAGATGGGTTCTCCGGCACATACATACTCCCCGGTCTATAAGGAGAGCCAGTTTGCGGAAATCCTTAAGTACAGCTCCCACGTAACCTTTAATTCCCTGAACCAGTACAAAAAATATTCAGAACAGTTGAGGGTGAATCCAAAAAAGATATCACCCGGTTTAAGGATCAATCCTGAATTCTCTGAAATAAGCAACAACCTTTATAATCCCTGCTCACCCGGATCGAGACTGGGAGTATCGGCGGATGACCTCAGGGAGGGCTTGCCGCAGGGAGTGGAAGGGCTCCATTTCCATGTACTTTTCGAGTCAGATTCCCATGCGCTTGAGAATATGCTTCAGGTTGTTGAAAGCAAGTTCGGAAAATTTTTTCCTGAAATCAGGTGGATCAACATGGGAGGCGGTCATCTTATAACAGGCAGTGATTACGATACTGATCATCTGATCCGCTTTTTGAGAAGGTTCAGGGAGAGGACAGGTCTTCATGTAATACTCGAACCGGGCAGTGCATTTGCCTGGGAGACGGGCGAGCTTGTTGCATCGGTTGAGGATATTGTTGAAAATCAGGGTATAACGACAGCAATTCTTGATGTGTCGTTTACTGCGCATATGCCTGATTGCCTTGAGATGCCCTATAAGCCAAAAATTGAGGGAGCCATGGAACCGGTATCCGGTAAGCCAACCTACAGGATGGGAGGTAACTCCTGCCTCTCAGGCGACTTTATGGGAGACTGGTCGTTTGACAAGGAACTTAAGCCCGGCGACAGAATAGTCTTCCTCGATATGATCCATTATACAATGGTCAAGACCACTACCTTCAACGGGGTGCATCATCCTTCGATCGGTATGTGGACGGCGGATGGCAAATTCAGATTGATCCGGGAATTCGGCTATTACGATTACAAAAACCGCTTATCGTAATAATCCTGGTTTATCGGCTCCCCTTATTACTCTGTTCTATGTACTTCCTGCCCCATGCCCCAAACCCTCTGCTCTGCGCTCTTAAGCATTAATGACGCCTGATCCGATCACCTCGTCACCATCGTACCATACGGCAAACTGTCCGGGTGTGATACCCCTCTGCAAAGTGTCGAAAATGGCATAGATGCCTTCTTTCCTGCTGAATAATTTTGCCCTCTGCAGTGGCTGTCTGTACCTGATCCTTACCAGGTATTCACGGTTCTCTTCCGCATCCATTTTCAGGTCCTCCCTTATCCAGTGAACATCTTCCTTTCTGATGAAGAGGCCCTTTCTGCAGAGCCCGGGGTGTGACTGGCCCTCACCTGCATAAATGATATTCCTTTCAGTATCAGTGGCTATTACGAAAAGTGGTTCCCTGTAACCGCCGGTGTTCATACCCTTGCGCTGTCCGACGGTGAAAAAATGCGCGCCGTTATGCCAGCCTGCAAATTTACCGTCGTCCGGTTCATACCTGTGAGGTTCCGAGGCGGATCTCAGTTCCTCATCGGTTATATCATCCGCGGGTATTCCGGGGTCGCGATACCGGTAGTCAACCGTATGGGGGATCTCAATGATCTCACCTTTCCTCTTTTCAAGCTTCTGCTGAAGGAAGGTCGGCAGGTGTACCCTTCCCACGAAGCATATCCCCTGGGAGTCTTTTCTGGCCGATGTTGCCAGTCCGAGCTTCTCAGCGATTTTACGTACTTCGGGCTTGGTTAATCCGCCTATAGGGAAGATCGCTTTTGCAAGCTGTTTCTGGGAAAGCTGGCAGAGAAAATAACTTTGATCCTTGTTGTGGTCCATCCCGGCCAATAATCTGTAAATTACATTTTTATCTGACTGAAGGATCTCCTTCCGGCAATAGTGTCCGGTGGCAATCAAATCAGCGCCAAGTTTCCCTGCCTCTTCAGCAAAGGAATCAAACTTAATCTCCCTGTTACAGAGCACATCAGGATTAGGGGTACGTCCCCTGCCGTATTCCGAGAACATATATTCAACCACCTTTTCCCTGTATTGTGCGCTCAGGTCTGCCATCCGGATGGGTATCCCAAGTTTCCTGGATACCATTTCGGCAAACATCAGGTCATCTTCCCAATGGCAGTCGCTCTGGATCAGTCCTGTAGTGTCGTTCCAGTTCCTCATGAAAAGAGCCTCGACATCATAACCCTGCTCCTTCAGGACCCATGCTGCCACGCTGGAGTCTACTCCGCCGGATAATCCTATGACCACTTTTGTTCTCACCCTGCAAAGATACGAAGCCTTAATGATTTATTTCCACGGCTATGGATTTCCGGGAAAATCACGCGGGAAGTAGACATAAAATGGGTAATTTTAAACCATCATGGGACAGGGCACGCTAACCATCTACAGCTCATCGGCAGGCTCGGGCAAGACCTTTCAGCTGACAGGTATCTACCTGGCAAGACTGTTCAGGTCGGCTCACAGCTACAGGCGTATGCTTGCAGTTACCTTCACCAACAAGGCCACGGCCGAGATGAAAAACCGTATCCTCGGTCAGCTTGATAACCTGGCAAACGGAAGATCATCAGACTATCTTGATGATCTCATTGCCGGCACAGGAAAACCTGAGGAGCAGATCAGAAGGGAAGCCCGCACTATTCTCGGATCAATACTCAACGATTATTCGAGATTCTCAGTAAGCACAATAGACAGCTTTTTTCAGAAGATCCTGAGAGCATTTGCCAGGGAGACCGGCCTTCATTCCGGATTTAATATTGAAACAGATTACAAGGCGGTTTTATCGCAGGCAGTCGATGAAACGATCGCCTCGGCATCTGAAGATGAGACACTTAAAAAATGGCTGATCAGTTTCGTCAAGTCAAATCTCGGGGAAGAACGCAGCTGGAACCTTAAGAACGAAATCGCACTGCTGTCGGAGGAACTTTTCAGGGAGAAATATAAAACCCTCACCGATGAGGAGAAATCACGGATCGATGACAAGAATTTCCTTACAGGCTACATGGATGAAATGCGTTCCATTACTTCAGAATTTGAGAGCACCCTCAGAGAGTATGGTGAAAAATCCGCACAGATTTACTCCGGTTTTGAACTCTCCGACGATATGTTTTATCAGAAGGGGAAAGGGGTTCCTTCACTTATAAGGAGCCTGGCGTCGGGGGAGATAAAAGAACCCGGCTCTTACCCAAGAGAGATAATGAAAGATCCTCCCAGATGGTGTACCGGGACCATCCCTCCGAAACTCATGGCGGCCATGGAGGAAGGTCTCGAAGAACTGCTCATCGCATCAATAGAATATTATGACGGGAATATTATACTCTACAAAAGCGCAAAAGCAGTGCTTGCAAATATTTTCTCGCTGGGAATACTGTCGGATGTGCTGAAAAATGTGAGACGGATAAATGCAGATGAAAACAATTTTCTCCTGGCCGATACCGGAGAATTCATTTACAGGATTATAGAAAACGACCAGACCCCATTTATTTATGAGAAAACAGGCATCCGGTTCGAGAATTTCATGATTGATGAGTTCCAGGACACATCTGTCATCCAGTGGGAGAACTTCCGGCCGTTGATCGATAACAGCATGTCGGAAGGGAATGATAACCTGGTTGTTGGGGATGTTAAACAATCAATTTACCGTTGGAGGAACAGCAACTGGCGAATACTGGGCTACGACCTGAAGCGCAGGATCGACAATGAACGCTTTCTGCTGAAGCAACTGAAAACCAACTGGAGAAGCCTTTCAAATATCATAGCCTTCAATAACTCACTCTTCACGATTATTCCATCGCTGATGGATAAAGAATTTGAGGGTGAAAAAGTCCCTGCAAGTTTCAGTGAGCTTTATTCAGAGGCGGTGCAGGATGATCCCCGCAAAAACACCGGGGGCTATGTCAGGCTCGAATTTGTTGAGGAGAATGAAATTAAATGGCAGGAGAGCGTGCTTGAAAAACTCCCTTCGGTTATTGAAGCTTTGCAGGACAAAGGTTACCGGGCTTCGGATTTCGGCATCATAGTCAGGGATAACAGGGAAGGTGTAAATGTTATCAGGAGAATGATTGACTACAGCAGTTCCCTGGAATCGGGAGAAAAGCCGGGATATAACTACAGTATCATATCAAATGACTCACTTCTGCTCGACCGGTCATTTGCCGTAACATTTATACTTTCGGTCATGGCTGTACTTGACAATCCGGAAGATATGATTAGCAAAGCACTGATGCTCAGATATTACCTTCTGGCTTCAGGGTGGGAAGATGCTGAGGAGGTCCCGCTTCAGGGTGACAGGCTGGATGAATTATCACGATACTATTTTCCTGAAGGATATGATGATTTCATGAATGAAGTGAAACAGTATCCCCTGTTTGAAATGACAGAGCGTATATCAGGCTTCTTCAGTCTGGGCAATTATCCGGCTCATACAGCTTATCTTAATGCCTTCCAGGATATTACATTGACTTATACGGGCAACAGATCGTCCGGCATCCGGTCATTTCTCGACTGGTGGGAGACAACCGGTTCCGGGAAATCGGTGGTGCTTCCTGAATACCAGGATGCGATCCGGGTCCTGACAATTCATAAAGCAAAGGGTCTGGAGTTTAAAGTTGTGATCCTTCCGTTTATTTCATGGAACCTCGACCATAAAACAAACAGACAGCCTGTGCTCTGGGTGCGGCCTGACAGGCCGCCGTTCAACAAGCCGGGCATTGTGCCTGTTAAATACAGGAAAGAGCTTGCCGGGACCATCTTCGCGGATGATTATACCGATGAAAGATATTCCGCCTATATCGACAATATCAACCTTCTTTATGTCGCCCTTACGCGGGCAAGAAATGTTATTTATGGTTTCATCCCGGCAAAACCGAAAGCAACAAACGGCATAGCAGCCGTTCTTAAGAAGGCTCTCTTGTCTGATCCGGAACTGTCGGGAAATTATAATCCTGATACAGGGTTGTTTGAATCAGGAGAAATTCCACCCGAAACAAGCGGATATACCCCGCAAAGAAGTATTGATCCCGGTGGTTATTTCGTCAGTTTTGATATGGGGTCCCTGAAGCTCCGGCTTCACGGGGAGAACTATCTTTCAAAGGCAGGAGAAGCGGTTCGTGAAAGGATCAATTACGGGACGCTTATGCATGAAATTTTCGAGAGGATCATTACTGTATCAGATGTTGCGCCGGCTGTAAGGAAATTGGTAAATGAAGGTAAAATTCCTGAAAAAGATGCGGGTCATCTTGAAGAAAAAATTGTTTCCCTCGTAACTTCACCGGGGAGTGCCGGATGGTTCAGTCCCGGCAACCGTGTGCTTACTGAACAGTCTGTTCTACTCCCTTCGGGCAGCATACGAAGGCCCGACAGGATAATCTTTAATGATGGCATGATTATCATTGTTGATTTTAAATTCGGAGAGGAAGCCCCTCATCACAGGGCACAGGTTTCCAGTTACGTAAGGCTATTAAGTGAAATGGGTTACCGGGAGATTGAGGCCTTCCTGTGGTATCCCGACACTAATAAGATAATCAGGGTAAATTGATGCACGATCCTCATATAAACGCTAATCATCCGTGGGGCGACAACCGCCGCTTCAATTCATATTCAGGGTACTTCAGAAAAATGTTCGGAGCAAGGATCCAGAAAGTTTCCCTTGACGCCGGTTTCACCTGTCCCAACCGCGATGGTACCAAAGGGTACAATGGCTGTGTCTACTGCAATAATGACGCATTTAACCCTTCGTACTGCAAACCGGAAAAGCCGATATCACAGCAGTTAAGGGAAGGGATATTGTTTCATGAGAAGAGATACAGAAGGTCTGATTCATACCTTGCTTATTTTCAGGCCTATTCAAATACATATGCACCACTGTCAACCCTTAGAAAGCTCTACGGAGAGGCTCTCGGTTACCCCGGTATCAAAGGACTGATAATCGGAACACGACCCGATTGTGTAGATGAAGAAATACTTGATTATTTGCGTGAACTCTCTTTAGAATACTATATATCAGTGGAATACGGAATAGAATCGTGTTATGACAGAACGCTTTTAAGGATCAGCAGGGGCCACACCTTCGGGCAAGCCGAAGAAGCGCTGAAAATGACAGCCGGGCGCGGGATAAACTGCGGGGCGCATTTTATTTTCGGGCTGCCAGGCGAAACAAGGGAAGAGATGCTTAAAGAAGCTGAAATAATATCACAACTGCCTCTTAAGACGGTAAAATTTCATCAGCTCCAGATCATCAAAGGAACGCCTATCGCAAAGGAGTACAATCA
>DIKJ01000080.1:8177-12035 GCA_002424525.1 Bacteroidales bacterium UBA5621
AAACGAACTGATACGATAGTTGCCCTGATAGAAAAACGGCTTGAAGAACTCGATACATGGCAGGGCAGATTGTATACGCCTTCATACGGTGCATCAGAAAGAAACAGATAACTGAAATGGAATATTTCCTGGAAAGCATAGCACGATCGCTCCATTCTGAGTTTGGCAGTAATCTTAATCGTCATTGCCTTGTTTTTCCCAGCAGGAGAGCCGGCCTCTATTTCCTGAAATACCTGAGCTACGAAATAGAAAAACCGGTATGGGCTCCTTCCGTTCTGACGATAAATGAATTATTCCAGAGCTTTTCACCGCTCCAGGTCGCCGGCAATGAGACACTTCTTTTTGAGCTCTACAAGGCGTACCGCAAGATCAGAAAAACACCCGAATCATTTGATGATTTTTATTTCTGGGGAGGAATGCTTGTAAATGATTTCGATGATATTGACAAATACCTGGTTGATGCATCGCAGTTGTTCCGGAATGTACTGGATATTAAGAATATAGATCAGCAGTTCGGTCAGCTTGAACCTGAACAGATCGAAATCATAAAACAATTCTGGGTTAATTTTGATCCCTCCAGGCTTACAGGCGAGAAACAGGAATTCCTAAGTGTATGGGGAGTTTTGAATGACATATATATTTTGTTCAGAAGCGCCCTGAGGGAAAAGAACCTTGCTTATGAGGGCATGATCTTCAGAGATCTGGCTGAAGGAGTACCTGACAGATCTTTATTGCAGAAGTGGGACCACCTGCATTTTATCGGGTTCAATGCCGTGAACATGTGTGAAATGAGAGTGATGCAATGGCTCAGAGGCGAGGGCAGGGCCAGATTTTACTGGGATTTTGATAATTCATTCATTAACGGTGAAAAGTATGGTTCAGCCGGCCGGTTCATACGGCAAAACCTTATAGCCCTGGGTAATGATATGCCACCAGGCTGGACACACGATACATTGTTGTCATACAGTAATTCAGTTGCCAGACGAAGAGCAGTTGAAACTTCGTCGGATGTCGCCCAGGTAAAAATGATCCCTCGTCTGCTGACGGAGATCACTGACCTTACTCCTGAAAATGCACATCATACCGCGGTGATCCTTCCTGACGAGAACCTTCTGATGCCTTTGCTTTCCAGCCTGCCTGAGACTATTGGCGACATTAATATTACTATGGGTTATCCACTCAGGCAGACCCAGATCTATTCTATGGTAAAGGTACTTTTGCGATTACAGAAGAGCTCAAGGATTACCGGCAACAGGACCTTCTTCAATTACCGCGATGTATTGACCCTGTCGAGGCATGTTCTGGCAGGCAATCTTATGGACAAAGCTGACATAGAAAGAATTAACGGCATTATTACAGCTAATCTCATCTGGATAGCGGAAGACTTTTTTACTTTTTCGGAAAGGGCGCGGAAGATTTTCAGAAAGGCTCCCACGCCTGACCTGCTGTCAGGTTACCTTAAAGAGATATTGTCAGAAATATCAGTATCCGGCACACCTGAGCCGGCAGGAAGCGCGAACTCCATCGCACAAAGAAACATAAACAACGAGTTTATTTACAGAATTATGCTCTCCCTCAACAGGCTTGACTCAATAATTACCGGTGAGGAGATTGATTTTACAATTGATACATACACAGCGATTCTTGACACGATCCTGCGAAGCCAGTCGGTCCCGTTCTCAGGTGAGCCTCTCAGCGGAGTGCAGATTATGGGTCTTCTGGAAACCCGGGCACTTGATTTTAAGAACCTTATCATCCTTTCAGTGAACGAAGGGATTCTTCCGGGAGCTTCACCCGGGTCATCATTTATCCCCTTTTCGCTGAGGGAATCCTTTGGACTGCCTGATATCAGTCACCACGAATCTGTTTACGCGTATCATTTCTTTCGTCTTTTGCAGAGGTCCGAGAATGTGACTTTTATCTTCAACTCAAACAAGGAGGGTCTCAGAAGCGGAGAAATGAGCAGATACCTTCTTCAGATGAGGTTTGACCCGTCGCTGAACCCGGAATTCATCACACTCCGGTCTGAGATCAGGTCGAACGGAGCAGTCAGGGAGTCTTTGAAGAGGAATGAAGAACATTCGGCACTCCTTGAATCTCAGTATTGCAATCCCGAAAAGGAGAGGCTTTTATCCCCGACAGCCATTAATACCTGGCTTAACTGCAGGATGAGGTTTTATTACAGGTATGTCAACCGCCTTAAGGAGCCCGAAGGGATCTCTGAAGAGATCGATCCGGCCATGCTGGGCACTATTTTTCATGAGGTAATGAAGACTCTTTATGGTGGATTCAGTAACAGGGTGATTGATGCCGGAATGATAAACAGAATCTTAAGAGACAGGGATGAGCTTTATGCCGTGATTTACCGCACTATAGAGCAGAATTTCAGGAGCGGGAGCAGTAACGTTATTACCGGAAATGAATTATTGGCCGCAGACATTATAATGTTCTATATCTCAAGGATTCTCAGCCTCGACAGTGAATATGCTCCATTTACACTTCTTGGTATTGAGGAGTACTTCAGCTTCAGGGTGTCGTTTGATTCGGATGGCGGGGCACAAGCTATTGTTGCCGGCGGAAAGATCGACAGGATCGATTCAAAGGATGGGGTTGTAAGGATAGTTGACTACAAAACAGGCTCTGTTGCAGAGAACATTAGTTCAATTGATGAATTGTTTGAGGACGACAGAGAGAAGGAATATGATGCATGGTTGCAGACTCTGCTTTATTGTGAAGCATATCAGTCGGTAAAGCCAGGTGTTATTGTGAGCCCTTCAGTTTACAGAGTCAGGAAAGCAGGGGAGGCTCTTATGGCCGACAGGCTAAGGATAAGGGCTGACCGCAGAACAGGAGCAGTTATTGACGATTATAATATCGTGAAAGATTCATTCGTGACGGGATTTAAGATGACACTTGGAAAAATCTTTGGCAGGGAGGAGATATTTAAGATGACAGAGAACCCTGTCAAATGCGGGTATTGCCCTTATGCACGTCTGTGTCAGAGATAACTAATCTTTCGCCATATCGCGCTGAAGTGCAGCCATTCTGATGGCTGTAATTGCTGCCTCGGTCCCTTTGTTCCCGTGCTTGCCGCCTGCCCTGTCCAGCGCCTGGAGGCGGTTTTCCGTGGTAAGAACACCAAAAACGAAAGGTATGTTGTAATCAAGATTGAGCTGCATGATCCCCTGTGTGACTCCCTGGCAAATATAGGTAAAGTGGGGTGTCTCTCCCTGGATTACACAACCTAGGCAGATGATGGCGTCAACGTCGGTATTGTCGGCCATTATCTGTGCCCCGAGCGGAAGTTCAAAACTGCCCGGTACATGGCTGATGGCTATGTTATTTTGATTAACCCCATGGTTCGTGAGTGTCAGGAGAGTCTCATCAAGCAGGGCCCAGGTTATTTCTCGATTCCAGTCGGATACTACAATGCCGAAAGAGAGATCCTCAGCATTGGGGACAGCTTCCGGATCATACTCTGAAAAATTGGTTGTTCCCATCAGTTTATAAGCAGTTTCGCCCTGGCAATGTACTTATCTATTGAAGATCCTTCGGTACTTTCAGGATACTCGCTTTTAATTCTCTGATAAAGCCTGAGAGCTTCGGAATAGTTGCCTGTCAGCTCATATAATTCTCCGGCTTTCATAAGAAAGAGAGGGGTATTGAAATCATTCGTAGCATATTCAGCCGCTTCGAGGTATTGCGAGATCCCTTTATCAACGTCTCCCATCTCGACCCAGGCATCGCCGATGGCGCCTAAAGCCAGAGAACCTATTAGCTTATCCTTCTTTGAGTATTTCCTGAGAAAACTGATAGCTTCTTCATATTCACCAAGGTGGAGGTAGCTGATACCTGCTC
>DIKJ01000201.1:0-1627 GCA_002424525.1 Bacteroidales bacterium UBA5621
TCTGGAAGTTATAGAGGATATCCGCGTAATGGAGACGCAGCCATACAGCCGGGATATTTACAACGACAAGGGCCGCAGCCACCGTCCAGTGAAGGGAGAGGAGGAGACCTGCTATCAGGATGAGCGAGAGCACACCCCTCAGCGTGGATATGAGATTATTGACAATGCTGTTTGGCCTCCACGGGGCCTCTCTCGAAGCACGGGCAAGGGAATCATAATAGCCCGGCTGTTCGAAATTGATGAGGTCGAGCCTGACGGATTTTTCATGGAGAAGGCCGTACATGTAGATCTCGAGGGAGAGTGACTGTTTCTTGCGCACGAAATTTCCAAGGTCGGTGGTTGCTTCGTCGAGGAAATAGATAGCCACCACGGCAATGATAGTCAGCATTATGTTGCTGAATGGATTGCCGGGATCTGACGAGACAGCCGAGGTGATTTCGTCGATCAGGATCTTTATGAGGAAGAGGAGTGCCAGGGGCAGGAAACTGCGGAGCACGGAGAGGATGATGTTGAATGTCGCCCATCCCGGCGCACTCACCCAGACCAGTCTTATCGATTCCCTGAACAGCTCTTTCTTTTCCATATTTTATTAAGCTTCATAAGCATAACCACCCTGAAACGGTTAAAAGCATAATTCGGCTTTCTTATTCCGTCCGTCTTCAGTACCCTGCTCTTGCCGCGGTACTCTATCTGCCTTACCCTGCCGGCTATCTGTGGGGTGTTGACCGGCGGATCCTCCTCCAGGGTGCCATCGCCTCTGGTTATATAGAGAGTCTCATTTCCCTCGCTGACGATCCTCACAAGCCGGTGAACCACGAGTCCGGATTCCCTCTTCCATGCTACTATTTCACCCGGCTCCGGCAGAACACCCGGCTGGTATGGCCCGATGTGGATCACCGATCCAGGTTTTATTACGGGGTACATGCTGTAGCCTTCAGCTCTGATCTTCAGGGTCTTCCCTTCTGACAGAAAGGTGAAGCCTATCTCTTTCAGTATACCGGTGCCCGTCAGTTCCTCATTCATTTTCCAGGATATATTCGATGATCCTTCTGTCGGGAACAAAGCTAAGCCTGAAAACCGGAACGGTTGAGCACATAATTGAAACGGAACCGAGCAGGCGTGCAATGATCTCTTTGTTCCAGTTCTGCTGTATGCAGTTCGCCATAATGTGGCTCACGGCGGATGCTCCTTTCAGAAGCACCTGCCTGTTCTCCTCCCCGTGCCCGATAAGATAGATCTTATGAACAGGCGATTCCCTCGGTTCATCATCAATATAGAGCGGGATATTATACATAACATATCCCCCGCCTCTTTTTCTGAGTATCAGGCGATCGTCGTTGATCACCACAGCACCGCTCCTGTACCATAGCTTCGCAAGCGTAGTCTTGCCATTTCCGGAAACACCGCTAAAGAGGTAACCGCGCCCGGTATTATTGATTCCCGAGGCATGGATCATTATGTCGCCGTAAAATATAGTCAGATAATAAAGAATGAGAGCATCAAGCGGATATTCCATCGGATCAGCTTCTACGGAATCACCATTCAGCCAGAGATCCCACTTCAGATCGGTGAGCGACAGCCGCAGAATGCCTTTATATTTAGTCGATAATAAAGGGAAGATGGTCTT
>DIKJ01000201.1:1834-5280 GCA_002424525.1 Bacteroidales bacterium UBA5621
CGGGTGCATTCTCCTGCGACTCGAACCTGATATTGTATCCGGCGATATAAAGGGTGTAGTTCCTCATCCGGGCGTTCTGAGAATTTTATGTGGTCCTGACCTGTTGTTAATCCTTTATAATGAGGTATTCCCTCATATTGTCAATGAACTCCAGAACGTCATCTTCCGCGATCCTTTCCGGGATATCGTATTCGCGGGTCAGAGCCATGACGATCTGCCGGACACTCTTTTTCCCGTCGATCTGCTCCCAGATAAACGCCCCGGTCTCATTCAGGGTAAAGAGGCTCTCCATGTCGGCAATATTATTGATTACCGGGACAAGCACATATTCTTCGCCCGTATTTTTCGTAACAATAGCGGGAGAGTGTGATGGTATTGTATCGAGTGTCATCATATAAGTAAAGGCTTTATGCGGGTGAAAATTGTTCATTGCCCTGCTTATTTACCGTAATAATAAACAAATTTCCGGAAGAATTCAAAAAAATAAGCGTGGTCCGGTTAAGTTCTCAAAATGTGGTAACTTGCGCCCTGAAATATTATACAGAAATGAGCAGGAAAGGACGAGGAAAACAAAGTGAAAAACGGGAGAAGCAACAGAAGGGTGAGAAGACCGGCAGGGGGCACGTTACCGGAACTGTTGATCTCACAAGGATGGGATACGGGTTTGTAATATCCGACGAGATCGAGGAGGATGTATTTGTCACTGCCAGGAATCTCCGCACCGCGCTTCATGGCGATAAGGTGAAAGTCTGGCTCTATGCCAGGAAGAAGGGGACGAGACCCGAGGGAGAGGTGGTTGAGATCATCGAGAGATGGAAGACTACATTTGTAGGCACCGTTGAGATAATGCCAAATTTTGCCTTTCTGATAGCCGACAACAAGAACATGCCGTTCGATCTTTTCATTCCTTCTTCAAAGATCAACGGGGCTAAACAGGGACAGAAAGCGATAGCCAGGGTCACCGACTGGGATCCAAAATCAAAAAATCCCGTTGCAGAGATAATCAGGGTGCTGGGTGATCCCGGACTGCATGAGACGGAGATGCATGCCATACTCGCCGAATTCGAGCTTCCCTCTCATTTCACGGAAGAGGTGGAGGCTGATGCGGAGCAGATACCCGACGGGATAACGGAGAATGATATTAAATCGCGCAGGGATTTCCGCGGGGTGCCAACCTTTACCATCGATCCGGCAGATGCCCGCGATTTTGACGATGCGATCTCACTTAAGAGGCTCGATAACGGCAACTGGGAGGCGGGCGTCCATATAGCAGATGTGACCCATTATGTCAGGACGGGCACCCTGACGGAGGAGGAGGCGAGGCAGAGAGCCACATCCGTGTATCTTGTAGACCGTGTGGTACCGATGCTACCTGAACGCCTTTCAAATCATATCTGTTCACTTAATCCCCGGGAGGACAAGCTTACCTTCTCGGCGGTCTTCGAATTGAACGAGAAGGCGGAGGTTTTATCGCAGTGGTTCGGAAGAACCATCATCAACTCCGACAGGCAGTTTTCATACAGTGAGGCTCAGATGATAATCGACACCGGGGAGGGAGAGATGAGCGAACAGCTGCTTGTCCTTCACGGGCTTGCACAGAAGCTGAGGACGAAAAGATTCAGTCATGGCGCATTCTCGTTCGAGAAGATCGAGGTACAGTTTGAGCTTGATGATTTGGGGAAGCCTCTGGGAATACGGTTCCGCGACATGGGGACCGCCAATCAGCTTATCGAGGAGTTCATGCTTCTGGCTAACAGAAGGGTTGCCGAGTTCGTCGGGAAAGAGCATAAGGGAAAGACCTTTGTTTACCGGGTGCACGACAAGCCTGATCCTGAAAAGATCAGCAACTTCAGCAAATTCATAAAGCGGTTTGGCTATAAGCTTGCGGATGACGGCAAGGCGTCGCTTCCGAAGGCTATGAACAAGCTGATGAGCGATATCGCGGGCAAGAGGGAGCAGAACCTTATCGAGACGCTGGCCCTGCGATCGATGGCCAAAGCAGTCTATTCGACTCAGAATATCGGCCATTACGGACTGGCGTTCAGGCACTATACGCATTTCACTTCGCCGATAAGGAGGTACCCCGACATGATGGCTCACAGGCTCCTGAACGCATATCTGACGAACGGGAGTCCCGGGAAGGCGGAGAAATATGAGAAGCTTTGCGAACACTCGTCCAAAATGGAGAGGCTTGCCGCTGATGCTGAGAGAGCATCGGTCAAGTACAAGCAGGTGGAGTACATGAGCGATAAGACAGGGAAAGAGTTCGAGGGTATCATTTCGGGTGTAACGGAATGGGGGATTTATGTGGAGATCATTGAGAATCAGTGTGAAGGAATGATACACATTAGGGAGCTTGCAGATGATTACTATGAGTATGATGAGGATAATTACTGCATAAAAGGGCGCTCGACCGGCAGGATCTATACACTGGGAGACAAGGTGACCGTGGAGGTGGTTAAAGCTGACCTCCAGAAGAAACAGTTAGATTACAGACTGGTTTAACCCCCTCAGGGGGTGCCCCGTTTGCGGGGCGGGTGTTATTCTCTTTGATCTTGTTCGATTATCTCCAGCAACCTCTCAGGCGCCGACTCCTGCGGAACATTCTTCAGGACCGGCACGGTGCCCCGGTAGATATGCACTTTCCCTTCTGATGCTCCAACGTATCCGTAATCGGAGCCGGCCATTTCGCCCGGACCGTTGACAATACATCCCATTACAGCTATTCTGAGCCCTGTCAGATGGCCCGTTATGGCTTTTACTCTCCTGACGGCTTCCTGCAGGTCAAAATTTGTCCGTCCGCATGTGGGGCATGATATATAACGATTTCTGGTTATCCTGGCCTCGGTGGCCTGGAGTATTGAGAAGGCGATCTCCCTTAGTTTTTCACCCTGTACCTTTCCCTTGTTGGTTATGCAGATACCGGCGGCCTGCCTGAGTATGAACCATCCACCCACAAGAGCGGCCGCATGGATCGCAAGCTTTTCGGGATCATCCTCGTTGAAGAGGGGGTTCAGAAAGAGGGGGGTGTTGTCTTTTGTTTCAATGACGGGAGGCGAGTCTGCGTTGAAGGTGATCACCCTGCCTTTGAACTGCTCCCCGCTCTCTGCAATGAAGTGCCCTCTGTTGAATGTTATCACCTCAGGCCTGTAAGCCTTATCACTCACCTTAAAAGCGGGCATGATCCGGGGCGTTTCAATCCGTCCGGCGGGTCCGCCTGTTATGTTAAGGATCTCTCTTGCTACAGGTATCTCATTTTCAGGATCTTCCGAGAGGGATACGCGTATGGTATCGCCTATTCCTTCGGTGAGGAGGGTTCCGATGCCGACTGCGGACCTGACCCGTCCATCCTCCCCTTCGCCGGCTTCGGTGACGCCCAGGTGGATGGGGTATGACAGCTTGTTCTCCATCAGCGCCTCAACGAGCGACCTTGTGGCCTCCACCAT
>DIKJ01000201.1:5316-9669 GCA_002424525.1 Bacteroidales bacterium UBA5621
AATATACTCCATGGCTGACCACACCATTCCCTCCGGGGTATTGCCGTATCTTGTCATGATGCGGTCGGAGAGCGAACCGTGGTTGATTCCTATCCGGATGACTGTTTTATTGAGGCGGCAGGCTTCGATCAGCGGGAGGAGTCTGTGGTGAATGCGCTCAAGCTCTTCGTCATATTGCCTGGCGGTCAGTTCGTGCTTCTCGAACGAGGCTCTTTTGTCGGCGTAGTTGCCGGGATTGATCCTTATCTTTTCGACTATTCCGGCGGCGGCAATGGCTGCTTCGGGATTGAAATGGATATCGGCGATAAGGGGGGTGGTGAAGCCGGCTTTAAGAAGCTCTTTCCTGATATTCGCGAGGTTCTCGGCCTCACGCCTGCCCTGGGCCGTCAGGCGCACAAAATCGGCTCCTGCCCCGATGATCCTTATACACTGGGCTACTGAGGAGCGGGTGTCGAGGGTGTTGGTGTTCGTCATCGACTGAAGGCGCACGGGGTTATTGCCTCCCAGCGGCACCGACCCTATCAGGAGTGGCTTTGATTTATACGCTTTTATCTCCCCCTCATTACTAAGATTTTTCCCATTCAACGCCATCCTTTGTGTCCTTTAATGTGATGCCGATCTTTGCCAGCTCTTCCCTTATCTTGTCTGATACCGCCCACTCCTTGCGGGCTTTGGCATCCTGCCTCATATTTATTACAAGATTTACAAGGTCTTCCGTAAGCTTGCCTTGCTCCATGTTCTCTTCCTCATCCTTCAGGCCGAGGATGCCGAATACGAATGTGCCGAAAAGCTCGCTAAGGATCGTGAGATCCGTTTCTGAAAGTCTCTCCGTTCCGTCGTTCACCGAGTTGATATACCTCACCCCGTCGAAAAGGCAGGAGAGAAGAACCGGGGTATTCAGATCATCATCAATAGCCTCATAGCACTTTGATTTCAAGCCTGATATGTCGAGCGTCGATGAGTCTGAGGGCTTAAGCATTTTAAGTGTCCCGACGGCTTTCATAAGCCGCCTGAGCCCTTTTTCCGCCGCTTTGAGCGCTTCGTTGGAGAAGTCGGCGACACTCCGGTAGTGTGCCTGGAGCATGAAGAAGCGTATTGTCATGGGACTGTAAGCCTGCTCAAGAAGCGGATGAATGCCGCTGAAAAGCTGATCGAGCGTGATGAAGTTACCCAGCGACCGTGCCATCTTCTGGCCGCCGATAGTTATCATGTTGTTATGCATCCAGTATTTCACCGACTCTTCGCCCAGGGCGGCAGTCGACTGGGCGATCTCGCACTCGTGGTGCGGGAACTGGAGATCCATGCCGCCGCCGTGTATATCGAAACGTTCGCCGAGATACTTTATGCTCATGGCGGAACATTCGAGGTGCCATCCGGGGAACCCTTCGCTCCATGGTGACGGCCATCTCATAAGATGCTCAGGCGATGCTTTTTTCCACAACGCAAAATCGAAAGAGTTTCTCTTCTCATCCGTACCCTCAAGAGCGCGGCTGGATGTCTGAAGATCCTCAAGCACCCGTCCGGAGAGCTTACCGTAGTTGTGATCCTGACTGTATTTAAGAACATCAAAATATACCGATCCGTTTACTTCGTATGCCAGTCCGGATTCAATAATTTTTTTTATGAACTCCTGCTGTTCGATTATATGTCCCGAGGCCCGCGGTTCTATCGATGGAGGCAGTACGTTGAGCTGATCCATGTTCCTGTGGTAGGTGTTCATGTATTTCTGTACAACTTCCATGGGTTCGAGGTGCTCAAGACGTGCCTTCTTCTGTATCTTGTCCTCCCCCTCGTCGGAATCGTTCTCGAGGTGGCCCACATCGGTTATGTTGCGCACGTAGCGCACATTGTAGCCCAGATGCATCAGATAACGGTAGAGCAGGTCGAAGGTTACAGCGGGACGGGCATGGCCCAGGTGTGCATCGCTGTAAACGGTCGGACCGCATACATACAATCCGGCGAAGGGAGGATGAAGAGGCTCGAAGGGTTCCTTCCTGCGGGAGAGGCTGTTGTAGATCGAAAAATTATTCTGCATGCATCGCTGGTTTTACAGAACAAAAGTAAAGGAAAAAACAGTTCCGGAAAGGATTTGAATGATGAGGCGGGGAGATTTTCTTGCATTTGTCAAAATTGGTTGATAATTTTGCGGTTACGAATCAAATATCAGGGCAGTGAATTCATTTCATCTGATACATTACAATTTCATCATGCCGCTCATGCCTATGTGCATGAAAAGTATTTGCATCTGATGCAACTTCTGAATACTTTTACGGACAATCTTTTAAAACTGACAGACCAATGGGACCTGAGAGGACTTCCGGGGTCCGCAGGTTTTTAACAGTAACAATTGACGACAATGAAAAAAAATATAGAAGATCTTATAAAGCAACGAATACTGATCCTCGATGGTGCGATGGGTACGATGATCCAGAAGCACAGGCTGGAAGAATCAGATTTTCGCGGTGAGAGGTTCAGGGATCATCCCCGCCCTCTCAGGGGTAACAACGACCTGTTATCGCTTACCAGGCCCGGCCTGATCAGCGATATACACAGGGAGTATCTCGGGGCGGGAGCAGACATCATCACCACCAACACCTTTAATGCCAATGCTATATCGATGGCGGACTACGGCCTGGAGGGGATGGTTTACGAGATGAACCTCGAATCGGCGAAGCTTGCCGTGCAGGCTGTCAGGGAGCATGAGAAACCGGGAAACGAAGGCTCCCGGTTTGTTGCCGGGACACTGGGACCGACAAACCGCACTGCCTCCATGTCGCCGGATGTAAGCGATCCGGGTGCCAGGACGGTTTACTTTGACGATCTTGTTGCGGCATATCACGAGCAGGCCCGGGGGCTAGCCGATGGCGGTGCGGATATCCTGCTGGTTGAAACCGTTTTTGATGTCCTGAACTGCAAAGCGGCTCTTTTCGCCATTTCAACCCTGTTTAAGGAGAGAGGCATCACTCTTCCGGTGATGGTCTCAGGCACCATAACCGACGCGAGTGGCAGAACGCTTACCGGGCAGACCCTCGAGGCTTTCCTCGTGTCGGTTGCGCATTTCCCACTTTTCTCCATAGGGCTCAACTGTGCCCTGGGGGCTGAACAGCTGAGGCCGTTTATTGAGGAACTCTCCGGCAAAACAGGCTTTTACACCTCAGCCCATCCCAATGCCGGACTTCCCAACCAGTTCGGAGAATATGACCAGTCGGCAGAGTTCATGGCTTCGGTAGCAGAGGAATTCATGAAAGAGGGGTGGGTGAACATCATAGGAGGATGCTGCGGCACCACACCACAGCACATCAGTAAGTTACGGGAGGTCTCCGTAAAATATCCGCCGCGGATGAGGCCTGAAATACAGGTTTCGACACGCCTGAGCGGACTGGAAGCTCTGACTATCACTCCGGAGACCAATTTTGTCAATATAGGTGAACGCACCAATGTGTCGGGGTCACTGAAATTCGCACGGCTGATACGGGAAGAGAAGTATGATGAGGCTCTTGCCATAGCAAGGAGCCAGGTTGAAGGGGGAGCCCAGGTTATTGATATCTGCATGGATGAGGCCATGCTAGACTCCGAAAAGGCGATGGTCCGGTTTGTCAATCTCGTAATGTCGGAACCCGATATCGCGAAACTGCCGCTCATGATCGATTCATCGAGGTGGAGCGTTATCGAGTCGGCCCTTAAGTGCATACAGGGAAAGTCGGTCGTTAACTCCATAAGCCTGAAGGAGGGTGAGGAGCTGTTCATCGAACGAGCCGGCCTGGTAAGAAAATATGGTGCGGCTGCGGTGGTTATGCTGTTCGACGTGAACGGGCAGGCAGACACCTTTGAGAGGAAGTGTGAGGTTGCTGAAAGATCGTACCGTCTGCTTACTGAAAAGGCAGGGTTCCCGCCGGAAGATATAATATTTGATCCAAATGTGCTGGCAGTCGCCACGGGTATCGAAGAGCACAACAACTACGCTGTGAACTTCATCAAAGCTGTTGAATGGATAAAAAAGAACCTGCCGCACGCCAGGGTGAGCGGAGGGATCAGCAATCTCTCATTTTCATTCAGGGGCATTGACAGGGTAAGGGAAGCCATGCATTCGGTCTTCCTTTATCATGCAATAAGGGCAGGTCTCGATATGGGCATAGTGAATCCCGGCATGCTGCAGGTTTACTCCGAGATTGAGCCCGATCTGCTTCATCTGACGGAGGATGTGATACTTAACCGCAGGAAGGATGCCACCGAGAGGCTCATTAAATACGCGGAAGGGCTTAAGAATGAAGGGAAGAAGGAGGAGAAGGCTGATGAATGGCGTTCACTCCCGGTGGCGGAGAGGATAAGGCACTCCCTTATAAGGGGCATCGA
>DIKJ01000113.1:0-23724 GCA_002424525.1 Bacteroidales bacterium UBA5621
CATACACCGATACCGTATATAATATGGTCCCGGGTTTCCCGGGGATGTACCTGTCTCCTGCTATTGTGCCGGGAAAGGTGATTATTGCCGGCATATATGAGGCAAGAAGTTCTCTTATAGAATATGAGCCTGATCTTGTGATACCTCTCTTCCCTGATGACAGAAGCAATGTCAACAGGTTTTTTGCCAGGCTCTTTCATGAAAAGATCATGAGGGATACCACTGCAGGCGACAGGCCCGTTAAAGGCTATGAGATCGCAGAAGCCGGGATTGCGGGCCTTAACAAACTGCTGGGCACTGAGCTGGCCCTGCAGAGGAATACCGACGAGAACGGTGAAGTAAGTTCAGTATATTTCAGTTCACGATTGCTTAAATTCAACGCACCTGTTAAAAAAACCGTGACATTGCAGTAACTTTTTACACTATGTTGCCGTCACTCTTCTGGTAACCATTATCAAAAAAATCATGAAAAAGATAGGAACATTACTGATTGCTGCGGCAGTGATCTGCCAGGCTTTCTCCCAGGAAAAAGCACCGGGAGCCCGGGAGGAGAAAAATGCGAGCCGGGGGCTGAGCATGCTTGAAACTCTTGAAGGGACAAGTGTCCAATATGAAAAAAGGGTCCAAAATGAAAAACCGTCACAGGATTATTATAACGACTATAATGTCCTGCATCGCCATCAGGATTATACTGAGAAGACCAGAAGGAGAAGGGCAGGGAATTTCAGGGGACACTGGTCGGGTTTCGAGTTTGGGTTTAACAATTATACATATCTGAGAAGCATGGAACTGCCCGATGATATTTCTTATATGTCTCTCATAACCAGCAAGTCAAACTCCTTCAATTTTAACATTTCCCAGCTGAATATGGGGATTACCAGGCGTTTGGGCTTTGTGACCGGTATCGGGCTGAACTGCAATAATTATCGCTTCGAAGGGAGCAACAACATCACTATCGGTCCCGGCAGGGTAATCTCTGAGCTTATACCTGAAAGCGGATCAGCCGTCAAAAGGTCAAAATTCTCGACCCTCTACCTGAACATACCGGCACTGCTTGAACTGCAGATCCCTGCCGGATACAGCCGCAGTCTTAATATTGCGGCAGGAGTGATAGGGGGAATAAAGCTCAATGCAACCACCAAAATTGTATATGAAAATAAGGAAACCGTCAAGGCAAACGGTGATTTCAATCTTAATCTGTTCCGTGGGGGATTTACAGCCAGGGTGGGGTATGAAAATTTCATGCTTTATGGTACATATTATGCCACCCCCTGGTTCAGGGAGCTGAAAGGCCCGAATGGGCGGAATCCTGAACCCTTCGAGATCGGGCTCGCATTCACCTTTAATAATTAATATGAGACGCCCTGCGGGGCGTATGATATTAATATTATACAGTACAGGCGTTGCATGCAACGCCCGTACTATTTGTATCTTCCCGGGTACTGTCGTATATTTGCATAAATCTGCGGATAAATGGCAGGAACGACATTAACCCCAAGGGAAGTCAGGAGATACAGCAGGCAGATAATGATCCCGGAAGTCGGGATCGCCGGACAGGAAAAGATCCGTAAGGCCAGGGTCATTGTTGTCGGTGCCGGGGGGCTCGGATCTCCGGTATTGCAGTATCTTGTAGCTGCAGGTGTCGGTATGGCAGGCATCGCGGAGTTCGACACAGTTGATGAAACCAACCTCCAGAGACAGGTTCTCTACGGCTCAGATGATGTAGGCAAGCTTAAATCGATAATCGCTAAGGAACGGCTTGTTCATTTGAATTCCCTGGTTGAAATTCCGATACTTAACCTGAGGATCGATGCAAAAAATGCAATCCGCGTTTTTGAAAACTACGATATTGTTGTGGATGCAACCGATAATTACGAAGCAAGATACGTGATCAGCGATGCATGCGTCATACTTGGTAAGCCGGTGGTCCATGGTTCTGTCTACAAGTCAGAGGCACAGGTCGCCGTCTTCAACTATAACGGAGGCCCTACTTACAGATGTCTTCATCCATACGTTAAGGACCCGGCTTTAAGGCATCCCCGCGCCGAAGATGCGGGTATACTCGGAGTCCTTGCCGGCATAACCGGAACCATTATGGCCAGCGAGGTTCTGAAAATCATTACGGGAACAGGGGAGATCCTTTCCGGGAAAGTTTTGTTAGTCAATACTTTCAATTACCAGTTTACCGTTATTAAGATTAAAAGCATTCCTGAGAACCATAATATCAGGGAGATCCAGGCCATTTACTAAAAAGATATTACGTTATATATGAGACTCTTACTTATCAGCAACTCAACAAATCAGGGAGAACCCTACCTTGATCACCCCAAGTATTACATAAGGGATTTTCTCGGAAAAACCCATGTAAAAGCACTGTTCATTCCTTATGCCGCCGTAACGTTTTCATATGATACCTACGAATTGAAGGTATCGGAAAGGTTCCGGGAGGTGGGGCATGATGTCGTCTCCATACACCGGTTCAGCGATCCTGTCGCAGCCGTCAGGGAAGCACAGGCTATTGTGATCGGGGGCGGCAATACATGGAAGCTTCTGAAACTTATCCACGGGAACGGGCTGATAGAGCCTGTGAGGGAGAGAGTCGGTTCCGGGGTTCCCTTTATAGGCTGGAGCGCGGGGGCGAATGTTGCATGTCCCACCATCATGACCACAAACGACATGCCCGTTGTTGAACCCGGTTCCTTCAGGGCATTTGGCTTCGTCCCCTTCCAGATAAACCCACATTACCTCGATGCAAATCCCGAAGGCCACGCCGGAGAAACAAGGGAGCAAAGAATAGAGGAGTATATTGAGATGAATCCTGATATCAGGGTAGCAGGACTCAGGGAAGGAACAATGTTCCTGCTGGAAAAGGGAAGGTTAGGCCTGCACGGCCCCCGAAAAGCAAGGATCTTCAAAAAAGGGAATCCCCCGGAAGAGCTGGGAGAAGGTGATGATTTCTCTTTCCTTCTGACTTAGACGGAGTCTCTTAATTAATCTAAGTTGCTGGTTGCTAGTTGCTGGTTGCTGGTTTATTGGAAATGAATAAAGACATCCGTCTCAGGGAATGAAACCGAAAAGAAAGATACTTAAAATAATTGGATTGATTGTTGCAGTGGTGGTGGCCATGCTGTTCTCCATTTCGCTGATCATGCAGGACAAGGTGGCTGACATATTTATCAGATCGCTCAACAGCAATATCTCGACGAAACTGGAAATAGGCTCCTTCAGGTTGTCACTACTGAAGAGGTTCCCCAGAGCCTCATTTGAACTGAGGGATGTAATCGTACATTCATCCCCCGGGTTAGATCCGGGTCTTTTTTCATATGAGTGTACCGATACCCTGCTTACCGCAAAGAATGTATCTGTCGAATTCAGCATGATCAATCTTATTGCCGGAAAATACACCGCGAACAGAATAGGGATAAAATCGGGGCGGGTGAATTTATTTTCTGACAGTAATGGTAATACCAACTACAATATTTACTGGAAAGATCAGAATGAAAGCGGGGACAAAGGAGCCATGACCCTCAATCTTGAGAAGGTCTACCTGACTGATGTCAGGGCTGTTTACAATGATCTGTCTGTAAAACTTGCGATAGAAGGAGACATCAGTGGCGGTCAGATCAGGAGCAGGATCTCCGGGAACAATATTGATTTCGCCACTGTTGCGGGACTGGAGATCAGTCTCTTTCAGCTCGAAGACCTGAAAATCAGCCACCGCTTCATGACCAGCGTTGATCTGAACCTTCAGAAATCCGACAGCGGCATAAAGTTCAGCAGGGGAATAATCGGGATTGAGGGTTGGGATTTTCTCCTCACGGGATTCATTACTGCCGATAATTATGTTGACCTGGATATCTCAGGAAACAATATTGATATTGCCAGGGTAACGAGGTTTTTTCCTCCGAAGTACCGTGAAATGGCCTCTGCATATCGTCCTTCAGGGATTCTGAAGGTGAACGGAAAGATCAAGGGTGCTTCCGCAGGAAGCCTGAGTCCTCACGTGGACGTATCCTTCAGCCTTAATAATGCTTACGTAAAATATGCAAAGTCGAAGCTTGCCATCGATAACTTTTCCTTCGACGGATCTTTTACAAACGGTGCCAGGAACAAGTCGGCAACCACCAGCTTAGCGGTTAAGAATTTCACGGGAAAACTCGGTTCTGCAGAATATAAAGGGTCTTTCACTCTTTCTGACTTCACCAGCCCGACAGCGGAGGTCAGGCTCAGGGGGATGGCATATCCGGCGGAGCTAAAAGAATTCTTCAACCTTCAGAATATAACAAATGCAGGTGGCTCGATAAGCATCGACCTGAACCTTTCGGGTAAAACAAACAGGAACGGAAAATTCAAATTGTCTGATCTTATTGACCTGAACTCCCAGTCCGAATTTGTTTTCAATTCCTTCAAAGCCGGCTTCAGAAAAGAGAACCTTGAATTTTCAGAGGTAAACGGGAATATCCTGTTTGCCCGGAAGACTCTTGTCAGGGATATGAATCTAATTTTCAACGGACAAAAACTGAAAATCAACGGAGAACTGACAAATTTCCCCGGCTGGCTGGCCGGCAGGCCGGTTACCATGGCAATAAGCGCAAACATTATTTCGGAAAGTTTCCGGCCCGAGCCGTTCTATTCCGATACTCCGGGGGCAGAGGCTCCGGAAAAGGCCCCTCTGACATTTCCCGGTAATGTTACTGCCGACATAACTTTTGCCATAGACACCTTCATATATAAATCCTTTACCGGAAGGGATATTTCAGGGGTTCTGAATTATAAGCCGAAAGTTGCCAACTTCAGGTCCCTGACCATGGCATCGCAGGGTGGCACTATCTCCGGCAATTGTGTCTTTGCCCAGAATCCCGGGAAATCGGTTACCGGAAGGGGCAGTTTCAGCATGAACAATATCGATGTCACCGAAACATTTACCACATTCAGGAATTTTGGACAGGATTTTATCAGGGCTGAAAACCTCGCAGGGTCTCTTTCCGGCTCTTTATCCCTGCTTCTGCCTCTCGATTCCATGCTGAAGCCCATAACGGGATTAATTACTGCGGAAGGAAAATATCTGCTTAAAAACGGGGCTCTGATAAACTTCGAACCTGTAAAACAACTATCTTCCTTCATTGAATTGTCGGAGCTTGAGAACATAAGTTTCAGCCAGCTTGAGAACGATTTTTTCATCAGAAGCAGTAATGTGTATATCCCCCAGATGGATGTCAGGTCATCTGCAGCTGATCTCTCGGTAAACGGCAGGCACGGCTTTGACAACCAGTATGAATATCATGTTAAAGTGAGGCTTTCCGAGATCCTTAGCAAGAAGGCCGGCAAGAAAAAAGCCCCGTCGACCGAGTTCGGGGTCATTGAAGATGACGGGCTTGGCCGCACTTCGGTACTGCTGAAGGTTGAGAGCCAGGGTGACGACATAAAGGTAAGCTACGATGTAAAAGCCGCAACTTCGCAGATAAAGGATGATATCCGCAATGAGCGGGAGGTCCTCAGGAAGATAATTGATCAGGAATACGGACGTGCTGGCAGCGATACCGGCAGTGATGCCGCCACAGCCCGCAAACCACGCTTCAGGATCTCCTGGGAAGAGCGTGACAGCATAAGAGTGGAACCGGAAACTCCGGCAGAAAGAAGAGAAGGCCCGCTCAGGAATTTACTTAGACGGAAATAGTTTGGTTAACATATTAATATAGAATATAATTGAATATTTATCGCAACAAAAGCTTCTGGAAGGTTAACCTGTTCCTTTTCGCCGTTCTGATTGGCGTCAGCTCGCTATTCTATACAAGGAATCTTGTGAAGAGTCTAGAGGTGCAAGAGAGGAAAAAAGTGGAACTGTGGGCCGAGGCGACCTGGCTTATCAGTCAGGCTGACTCAACCCAGAATCTTGATTTCCTTCTGTCGATAATGGAAGACAATACTACTGTTCCTGTAATACTCACCGACGGGCATGACAATGTTGTTGCCTTCCGCAATTTCAATCCTGCCAGGAGCGATGATCCCGGGTTCATACAGATGAATCTTGAGAAGATAAAAAGGAAAAGCGATCCCATAGTGGTTGATCTGGCAGATGGCTTTGTCAATCATATATACTATAAAGACAGCATAATCCTGACTAAGCTAATTTATTATCCATTCGTTCAGCTGGCTCTGATCATTCTGTTTATCCTGGTTTCCTATATTGCGCTGAGTTCATCGCGGCAGGCAGAGCAGAACCAGGTATGGGTCGGCATGTCAAAGGAGACGGCCCATCAGCTTGGGACACCCACCTCCTCGCTGGCCGGATGGATAGAGATACTCCAGAACAGATACCCTGATATCCCTTTCAACAATGAGCTTGCCCTTGATGTTGAAAGGCTCGTGAAAGTTACCGAACGCTTTTCAAGAATAGGATCAAGACCCTCACTCACACCTGAGAATATTATCGATCTGATCCGGCGCACTGTGGAGTACCTGAAATCAAGATCCTCCTCCAAGATAATTTTCAACCTGGAGTTTGATGCGGTATCTGATGTTATTATTCCCGTTAATGTGCCTCTTTTCGAATGGGTTATTGAAAACATCGCAAAAAATGCCATTGACGCTATGGAAGGGGAGGGACAGATCACTGTCAGGGTGACTGAAAATGAAAATCATGCTTTTATCGACATATCAGATACCGGAAAGGGAATCCCGAAATCAACCTACAGAAAGATCTTTAATCCCGGCTTCACAACGAAATCCAGGGGATGGGGCCTGGGACTCTCGCTTGCCAAAAGGATCATTGCGGAATACCATAACGGGAAGATATTTGTCAGATATTCGGAGGTGGGAAAAGGTTCCTGTATAAGGATAATAATGAAAAAGAACCATATCAGCGGGTGACCGGAACCGGGTTGCAGGCTGTTCATAGAATGATGATAAGGAGAGAGGACATAGAGATTATGGCACCGGCGGGTTCGTTTGAATCGCTTATGGCGGCCATAGCCGGAGGAGCGGACTCCATCTATTTCGGAGTGGAACAGCTGAACATGAGGGCCGGCTCGTCGGTCAGCTTCAGCCTGGACGACATGCGCAGTATTGCTTCGGTATGCAGGGAAAATGGAAGGAAGAGCTACCTGACCCTGAATGTCGTTATGTACGATCAGGAAATGGAGCTGATGAGACAGCTGACTGATGCAGCGGTTGAGAGCGGAGTAAATGCAATAATTGCATCTGATCTCGCAGTGATTGAGTATGCTTTCGCGCGGGGAATGGAAGTTCATCTTTCAACGCAGCTGAACATATCAAATCTCGAGGCTCTTAAATTCTACTCCGGATGGGCCGATGTGGTGGTCCTTGCAAGGGAGCTCAACCTCAGTCAGGTGAAATACATTACCGATGCTATCAGGGATCAGGACATAAGGGGGCCAGGCGGAAAAGCCGTAAAGATTGAACTGTTTGTGCACGGGGCCCTCTGCATGGCAATATCCGGAAAATGTTACCTGAGCCTTCATGAGCATAATAAATCCGCAAACCGCGGAAGGTGCTACCAGACATGCAGAAGATCATATACCGTGACCGACAGTGAGACAGGTTATCAGCTTGAGATCGACAATGAGTATATCATGTCGCCGAAAGATCTTTGCACCATCGGATTTGCCGATAAAATAGCTGACGCCGGCGTTACGGTTTTTAAGATAGAAGGGCGGGCGCGTTCCCCGGAATATGTCAGGACCGTTACCTCCTGCTACGATGAAGCCGTAAGATCACTGGCCGACGGTACTTACGGCCCTGAGAAAGTCAGCAGATGGACCGAAAGATTATCTTCCGTCTTCAACCGCGGTTTCTGGGATGGCTATTACCTCGGCCAGAAAATGGGTGAATGGAACACCCGCTATGGTTCTGTAGCGACAAAAAAGAAAATCTATCTCGGAAAGGTGACCAACTACTTCACCAAAATCAGTGTGGCGGAAATAAAACTTGAAAACGGAGACCTGGCCGAAGGCGATGAAATACTTATAACAGGGCCAACCACCGGAGTTGTTGAACTCAGGGCCGGTGAGATAAGGGTTGGTCTTGTTCCTGTACAAAAAGCCCTCAAAGGGGAATTCTGTTCAGTCAGGGTCGGGGAGTATCTGAGGCGCTCCGACAAAGTCTATAAATGGGTGGAGGCCGATGACAATAAAGAAGTGTAAATAAAACCTATATAAACCCCACCTCTTTCACTGCTTCAAGTATCTTTCCGGCATTGGTTCTCACATCAACAGTATCTGTATAAACATAGATTACTTTCTCCTGCATCTTTTTCCTGATACCATACTGGTAAGCCCTGTCATAATAGTCAAGTATGATCTCTATAGCCCGGACAAGATCGTTTGTCTCGATAGCGTCCATGATCTCTTTTGTTTTTTCGCCTCCGATCCTCCTGTTGATTTTTATCACGGAAGCCTTCAGGTCGTCGGGGGAACAGGCAGAGTATTCCCTTAACAGCCTTGGCATCCTATTTCCCGGATCCATCATGAGCATGACCACCGGGCTCTGCTGAAGGTTCAGATAGAAATTCTCAGGCATAAAAACCGATCCGATGTTCCTGCTCTCATCCTCGATCCAGACGGGGTCTTCCTTGCTGATATTCTTCCACTCGCGGAAAAGAAGGTTTGCAAAGTGTTCCGTAGTTGGCTGTTCAGGCTGGCCCAGTGCTCCGAAGGCCGATCCCCTGTGATTTGCGAGCCTCTCAAGATCAATTACCTGGTGGCCGGAACCGCTCAGGTAATTGAGAATATCTGTCTTGCCGCTCCCGGTAAACCCACCCAGGACCATCACCTTCTTTCTTTCAGAAAAACTCTCAAGAATATGCTGGCGGTACGACTTATACCCTCCCAGGAGGATCTCCGTCTCTATATCTCCTGTTGAAAATAGCCATCCCATTGCTTCTGACCTCATCCCTCCCCTCCAGCAATAGACAAGCAGTTTCTCGCCCCCCGATATTTCCAGGGCGTGTCTTAACTTTGATGATAGTGAGGGTCCGGCTATCTCCAGTCCCCTGAGGATGGCTTGTATGCGGCCCTCCTTCCTGTATGTTATGCCTACCGTTTCTCTCTCCCTGTCATCGAAAAGCGGTATATTGACAGCTTCCGGAATATGGCCGGCGGCAAATTCACCGGGCGATCTTACATCGATCACCTGATATTTCAGGGAAAGCGCCAGAAATTCAGCTATACCGGTCTTGCCGGTTGTCGGATAAGCCATTATTCAGGGAGGTTAATTGCTTTTCGGCTGTAACGAAAAATACCTGACAAAAAGGGTTCTGAGGTCGTCGATCCTCACTGGTTTGGAAATGAATTCCCGTATGCCGCACAGTTCCGCCTTTTTCTTCGACCCTGGCAGACTGTCTGCGGTAAAAGCAACTATGAGCTGGTTAGGGTCATAATCCAGGATCTTCAGCGTCGATTCATACCCATCCATCTCAGGCATAATCAGGTCCATGAAGATCACGTCATATTTTCTCGTTTTGGCCTGAAGGTAACCTTTATATCCGTTGTCGGCCACATCGCAGGAGTAACCCAGGGTGGCCAGCATGGCGCTTATCACCTTCTGATTCATCTTATTGTCTTCGACGGTCAGTATCTTCAGATCCTTTCTTAGTTCGGCCTTTTCCGGCTCAAATAACTGGGTTTTAACGGCAGGAAAGCATGATCTGATTTCCGATTCCAGTTCGCTAACCTCAATGGGTTTGACAAAATAGCGGTCTATCCCTGTTGAGATTGCCTTCAGATAATTGCCTTTCTTATCGGCTGAGGTTATGAGCAGGATAAAGAACCTGCCGGTCAGATTATTCTCATGAAGGATACCGGCGGCATGAAAGCCATCGAAATCCATGTCGTCGAATATTACAATAAGCTGATACCTTTTATCGGAATAACTCAGGTTTGCCTTAATCTGGTTCAGCGTTGATTTCTGAAATGTGGTGACAGAGACTGAAAGGCCCATTTTGTGAAGAATGCCGAGTAGTTCCTCATCCCTGTTCTGATCGCCGGTGATGACAAGGGTATTAATCATATTTAAGGAGGTGATACCGCTCGCATCCAGAATCTTTGGCTTCCTTTCATCGGAATAGGCAGTAATTGTGAATGTCACCTTTATGCCACGGTCGCCGGCAATACCCGAAGGACTTTCAGCCGTGATCTTCCCCCCCATCAGTTCTATAAGCTGTCTGGCTATTATTGTACCAAAAACGGATTCATCATGTTGCCTGTGCACTTTTGACTCAAGGTTCACAAAATCCCCGAATATTTTTTTAAGGCTCGCTTTATCATAGCTGTTCCCGGTATCGCACAATTCAAACTTCAGAGGCACACTTCCTGGCTGGCCACCCATACGGGTGCAGACAAGGCGGATCTCACCCTGCTCCGTGTTATAAACTGCCTGGTTAAGGAGATTGGTCAATACCTGCCTGATCCTGAAAGGATCTCCGATCAGCTTTTCCGGAATATTTTCGTCTGTTCTGCTGGTCAGGATAATGTCCCGCCCTGAGAGCTCTGTTCTGATCATATCAATGCAATACTGTATCTCCTCCCTCAGGTTAAACGGGATCTCATCAATTATCATATTGCCTGACTCTATCCTGGAAAAATCAAGGATATCATTTATGATTTTCAGAAGGACCCCTGCAGAGCTCCGGAGAAGGGCCGCGATCTCATCTGCTCCGTCAGGCATGCGGAATCTGTTCAGCAGATCGGACATTCCGATAATGCCGTTTAGCGGTGTCCGTATTTCATAGCTCATCCTGGCAAGGAATTCCGATTTGGCTGTGCTTGCGCTGGCTTCCTCTTTCCTGGCTTTTTCGAGAAGGGTAACATCTACCAGCATCTCCATTGTTGCCTCTTCCCCGAGGAAGTCTACCGGGATGCTGTTCCTGAAAAGTATTATCTCCCCTATCTCCTTTTTAATTACGACGAACTGGTCGGGAGTGAAGGTCCCGCCCATATGCTTTGAGAAATAGCTGGTATCGCCCGTCAGCGAAGTTTCCGGGAATAATTTTCCCTTCATCTCCTCCTCGTCACTGTACGAATATTGTGATGCGGCTACCTTGTTGGCCAGGATGATTTCCCTGTTCCTGTTGTAGATTATGATCCCGACAGGCATCTCCTCAATCATTCTGAAAAGAACCTTTTCCGAAGTATCGAGCCGGCTGATCTTTTTTTCCTGCGTGAGCATCTGCCGCCGGAAAAACCAGATTATAAACAGCGTTATCAGAAAGGTAATGAGAGCGATCACAACGGAGTTTCTGACAAGATGCTTCTGGAAGACATAAGTGGGGGCCGAGAAAACCAGGCCCACGTCGCGCTGGAGAAGGTGCGTGGAGTAGTATGATGACAGGATCGTTTCGGATTTGCCGTTAATTACAGCCGTATGCATGATCTTATCAACAAAACCGCCGGCCACTCTTCCCGATATCTTTTCAATCTGCGAATATTCAATCTCCTCTTCGTTATTGCTGTAAATGATCTCGCCCGAATGACTTAGAACCCATTCCCACTGGTAATCCTTCAGATTGAATGCAGAAAAGATTTCACCGAAATATTTCTGATAATCAACGGTAATTACGATGTTGCCGATGGCTCTTTCATCCTTCCTGACGGGCAGGTAATATTCAAACTTCCGGTTTTCATGTGCAAGCCTCTCCATATCGAATATTTCTCCCTGCACATGAAGGATAAATGTCTGTTCAAGCCAGCTGCTCTGGGTGTCGTCTCTCTTAAGGGTAAATTCATTCCTGTTATTATCGTAAAACCTCAGCCCCGACACCAGGTCCTGGTACTTTGAGAAAAAAAGCTTCATCCTTTCCCTGGCGTTGTACTGGATCTCGGGTCTGTCAAAGAAAAGAGAGAGATCCTCGGAGATGACAAGCTGGTTCAGATCGCTCAGGAATCTTTCATTCAGGTTATCCACTGAAAGGCCCACAAGCTGTACCTGCCGGTCGAGCAATTCCGAGAGGTAGCTTATCTGTTTCCTGTAGAGGCTCCTGTAGTAGAGTACATTTACGAGTACAAGGATCAGGAAAGCGGAATAAGCAATTATGAGGACTCTTTTCATGTTGAGTTTTGTCATCCGGCAAGGTAATAAAGATATGTTTAATTAACTCAGGTTAATTCTTAAGTTATCTGTATTTTGAATTATCATCTTCCATTATGCTGAGGTAGCTTCGGTAACGGAAGAAATCTATACTTCCCTCTTCAACAGATTTCCGTACCGCGCAACCCGGTTCATCAAGGTGCAGGCAGTTGTAAAAACGGCACTCACTGGCCGTTGTGAAGATCTCCGGAAAAAAATGATAGATTTCATTCTTATCCATATCGACAACTCCGAATCCCCTGATCCCGGGGGTGTCGATCACAAAGCCGCCAAATGGCATCCTGTGCATTTCAGGATATGTCGTAACGTGTTTCCCCTGCTTATGATAGCCCGATATCTCTTCCGTCTTAAGGTTAAGCGACGGATCGAGGGCGTTCAGCAGTGATGTTTTCCCCACTCCCGAATTGCCGGAAATAAGCGTTATCCTGTTTGCCAGAAGCTTTCTGATGGTCTCAAGATTGGTGCCTTCAGTAACGGAAATCTTTATGCATTCGTATCCGATCCTGCTGTAAAGTGAGACAAGATGATCCATTCTGGCAAACTCCTCATCCCCGTATAGGTCAGTCTTGTTTATAATGACTTTTGCCGGAATCCTGTAGGCTTCGGCAGTTATAAGGAACCTGTCAATAAATTCCAGTGGTGTCTCGGGAAGAATTATCGTTATAAAAATAAAGGCCTGATCGATATTTGCCGCGATGATCTGAGCCTGTTTTGAGAGGTTTGAAGATCTTCTCAGGATATAGTTCTTCCGGTTCAGAACTTCGTTGATAACCCCGGTGTTGGTTGCCGGGTCAAAGGTGAAAAGGACATTATCCCCCACTGCAACCGGGTTTGTGGTCCGCAGTTCCTTAACCCTGAATTTTCCCTTTAAGGTACATTCAATGATCCCGGTGTTTTCGCCGAGCACCCGGTAACGGATCCCTGTGGATTTTATGACGATCCCCTTATCCAAGCATAAAAAATTTGATGTAAAAATACGCAGAGACGTTCAAATTGAACGTCTCTGCAACTGTCATCTTTAAAGTTTGTGTTAATTATCCGAGGCCATCAGAAGGAAGGGCTTCATCTCAAAACTGTGATAATAGGGTCTCAGCCGTTCGGTGTTGTAATAATCTGAAACTTTCACAACCTTTTTTGATGAAGTGACCACATCGATCGGAACGTTATCGTATCTTCCGTTCTTCAGCACCACAATCCTGCCATGCACACCCTTCAGAATGAGGTCCAGCGCCAGGTTTCCGTATGCCATGGGCACGATGGAGTCGAGTGCATCCGGATCACCGCCGCGTACCATATATCCGAGCTTCTGATTGATCACATTGATTGTCTTTCCGTCGTTATATTTGGGAGAAATATCCTTCAGCTTTGCAGAGACGAGATCCCCTATTCCTCCTAGTTTGGCGTGTCCGTATGCATCTTTTTCACAGTCTGCATAAATCATTTCGCCGCCCTTGAACATCGCACCTTCCGAAACGAGCACAACCGAATATTTGCTTGGGTTGTGGTTTCTGTCCTCAACCAGCAATCTGGTCAGCTGGTCAATATCAAATTCGTATTCAGGAATCACACATCTGTTGGAAGCTCCGGCCATTGTAGGAAGCATAGCAGTGAACCCGGCATACCTGCCGAATACTTCAAGAACGAGAAATCTTTCGTGCGAGCCTGCTGATGTTCTCAGGCTGTTTGTCATTTGTATCGTCCGTGTAACGCATGTGCTGAATCCAATGCAGTAATCGGTTCCGGGAACATCATTATCCATTGTTTTCGGGATGGCCACAACATTTACTCCCTTTTTGTAGAGGTGCACTCCGTAGCTCAGTGTATCGTCTCCTCCGATCGGAATGAGATAATCAACTCCAAGCCATTCAAGATTCTTTATAACCTCAGGGGTAAGGTCATTAATGTCGTTGGTGTAGGTATCTTTCAGATGGTCGGGGACAGTCACATTGCTCATGTGACTCGGCCTTGTCCGGGAAGTGTGGAGAAAGGTTCCCCCTGTGCGGCCGGCCTTGTTGACTATATCGTCGCTAAGTACCTGATAGCAGTTGCTGTTATCTGCCTTATTATCCCTGATCAGTTCGGTAATTCCTGCCCATCCCCTTCTGAGACCGATAACCTTATACCCTTCACGGTTGGCACGGATCGTCACTGCCCTTATGGCAGGGTTAAGTCCCGGGACATCCCCTCCTCCGGTCAGGATCGCAATAATACCTTTTGTCGTTTTGATGTTTGCCATTTTCTTCTGCTTTTTATTTGATGTCATGTTTACAAAAATTTTTGAGACCTCAAAATTAAGATTTTTTTGCAAAAACCATTCTACCTTCCGCCTATCTGCATTTCTGCTACCCTGAATGTGGGAGAGGAGAATGACCGGTCAGGATCGATATCGTTCCCCATCATATCTATCCCGTTCAGAATATCGAATGCTCTGCCTGCGATTGTAACTCCCCTGACGGGATGGACCACTTTTCCTCCTTCTATCCATAATCCGGCAGCGCCTCCGCTGAAGTTACCTGTTACCGGATCAATCCCGTAGCCTGTGACCTCTTTGAGCAGGAGACCTCTTGAAGTAGCGGCTATTATCTCTGACGGATCATAGTTTCCAGGTTCGATGCTTACGTTGAACGTTCCTATTCCGGGCATGCTTGTATAGCCTCCGCGCGATGCATTTCCCGTACTCTTTGCACCAGCCCTTTTAGCTGCAGCAGTATTGTAAATAAAACATTTAAGAACGCCATTTTCCACCAGTATATTTCTTCTTGTGGGAACACCTTCACCGTCGAAGGGAGCGCTTCCCGTGCTCCTGCTTCGCGTACCGTCGTCAATTACAGTAAGAAGAGGGGTTGCAAACTGTTTGGCTAAATAATCTCTCAGGAAGCTTGCTCCCTGGAGCACCCTTTCACCGTTTATGGCGGTTATGATGCCTCCGATGAGTGAGCGTGCAACGTCCGGATCAAAGATGACTGCAGCCCTCTGTGTTCTTATCATTACCGGGTCAATCAGACCCAGTGCATTATCCGATGCTTTCTTCGCAATCTCTTCAGCGGACATCAGATCGGAAAAGAAGACTCTTGTGCATGATTCGCCCCCCGTGTTCCTCTGGTCACCCTTCTCAGCCACAACACTTACGCCGAATGAGCAGCCTGATGATCTGGAGCTCCTGGAGATCCCTTTTGAGTTCGCTATAAAGGTTTCTGATTCTCCCTCTCCGTAGCGTGCTCCCGAGCTTTTTGAGATCCCGTTTATACCCAGGGCTATTCTTTCAAGATCGAGTGCCATGTTAATTTTTAAGTCCATTGGCACGGTTACTGTTTCCGGATCGTAGAGGTCATCTATTTTTGTTATTCCGGTGTCATCGGGCAGTATATTGTTCTCATCGGGCGACGCGAGTTTTGCGTATGCAATTGCCCTCGAAATGGTATCCTCAAGTGCCTTGCCGGAAAAATCGTTGCAGTGGCTGAATCCCATTCTGTTACCTGTGATCACCCGGAAACCGGCTCCTCTTGAAGCTGCTTCCTGAACAGTTTCAAGTTCGGCATTCAACACTCTGATTGACAGATTTCTTCCTGACTGAATAAAAACCTCGGCATCATCTGCGCCAAGCGCGAGACACTTTTTCACAAGTTTTTCTGCTAATGATATATAATCCATATTTTTCTCATTTATAGGTTTTACTACGACCTGCTTCCTCCGACATTGATACCTCTGATCCTGACTGTAGGCTGTCCGGCCGTCACTTCCGCCGACTGTCCCTTGCCGCAGATGCCCGGACCAAAATCGAGATCATCGCCAACCGCGTCGATATTTGATATCACATCCATGCACGATCCGATAAGGGTCGCCCCTTTTACGGGACGGGTCTTCATCCCGTTCTCGATAAGGTATGCTTCGCGGCATGTAAAGTTAAAGACACCCGTGACGGGATTAACGCTTCCTCCGCTGAGGCTTTGAACGTATATTCCTTTCTTTGTCGATGCAAGGATATCCTCAGGTTTATCCTTTCCGTTTTCGATATAGGTGTTTGTCATTCTCGGGATCGGGATATATCTGAATGATTCTCTTCTTCCGTTGCCCGTTCGTGCCATCGAAAGCTGTTTTGCGCTAAGGATATCTGTCATATACCCTTTAAGCCACCCCTCCTCTATAAGAACATTTTTCTGAGCCACCGTACCTTCGTCGTCGAAATTTACTGTACCCCTGAAATTGGGAATGGTCCCATCATCTACCATAGTGAAGCAGTCGCTTGCAACTTTCTGCCCCAGCTTTCCCGTAAAGGCACCAACTCCCCTTGCAATGTTATCTGCTTCGAGCGGGTGTCCGACTGCTTCGTGAACCAGTACGCCGCCCCAGCCGTTCTGCATGACCACATCCATGATACCTGCAGGAGCATCTTCAGCCTTCAGCATTGCAATGGCCTCTCTTGCTGCATTCCTGGCTATAGTTTCGGGTGTGACATCTTCAAACATCTCGAAACCCGAATGCTGGCTCAGCCTTTCCCTTGCCATGTGTCTGGCGCCGCCCTCTTCACTCATAGCCTGAACTATAAAGAAGAGCATTGGCAGGTCATCCCTGAGGTAGAGGCCCTCGCTGTTGGCGATGACCCTTTCCCTCGTCTCGTCGTAATAATCGATCATCGTCATCTTAATTCGCGGATCATAATCCCTGGCGGCCTGATCGGCGCGCCTTATCACATCAATTCTCTTCTCATCGGCAACCTCCCCGAGCGGTTTCAGTACAGTCACCCAGGATGGCCTCGATCCTTGTGCAATACTGACAGGTCCGCGGGGTGATCCTTCTGCAGCTACATAGGAAGCCACTTCAGCAGCCCTGAGAAGCTTTTCCCTGGTAATCTCGTCTGTGTATGCATAGCCGGTCCTGTTCCCTGAAATAACCCTGACCCCTGCACCCTGACTGATTCCAAACAGGGCGCTTTTAAACTTAGACTCCTCCATCACAATCTGTCTCGAGATCCTGTTCTCGAGGTACACATCGGCAAAATCACCTCCTTTACCGAGGGCTTTTGCTATTATCCCTGAAAGGGTCTCCTTGTCCATGTCAAGTCCGGGGCCGGCCTTTGTGCCGCCGCTGCATGATACCAGCTGAGACAACAGGGCCGGGGTAGCGGCTATAACAAGTCCTCCCTTCATGCTCAGCTCGAGAAACTTTCTCCGGGGAATATCCCTCACAAAATGCTTGTCGTTACTCATATCAAATATTTTGGTTTATAATAATTATCCCGTTTATATATATCGGTTTGTGCATTGAATTTATTTTACCGGATACTGAATTCCCTCTCCCTCAGAATGCCGCCTCGAGTCGATAAAACCCTGGCTTTTCCGGTCAGTACTGCTCCTTTATAAATCCTGATAACATAGCTGGCAGTTGTAACTGAGCCTCCCTGCGTGGCAGGAACGAACTTTATAGCCGGCCTGCCATAGGAGGGATTTTCAAGATAGAGTCCTTCCGCGGCCAGGAGCAGATCTCTTCGCCGGCGGGTATCTTCGGTATTGATTATCTTATATGCGGGTTTTTCATCAACAAGTGCCACCGAGTCAATTTCGATTATCACCCTGTCTTCCCTTACTATCCTGACCAGTTGTGCCTGTTTCAGAGCGGTGGGCAGCAGCCCGGTATTCCTGAACCTGACGTTTACCTGGTAATCGGCCGAATCGGTTCTGTAGGATCTGATCCTCTTTACTTCAATGTTTTCCCATTCCAGGCCCGGAAGAGCCTTTGCCATTTCGAGGTTGAAGAGTGCCTGGTTGGCAACCCATGGTTCCATATGTTTCGCCGGGGGGTTCTGTGAAAAGAACTTCGGATCAAATCCCCCGATTTCGATGTCACCATACTGAGGGTGTTTGAAGGGTTTCCACTCAAAAAATCCGTTGCCGTCGTTCTCTTCATCATCCCATATCACCGTATCGAGCTGGTCGATAACGCCATCGTGGTTATAGTCCTTGTATCTGCCGCCGTTCCATATTTCATCACCGTACCATATTGACCCATAGTACCAGTACCCGAAATCGGGGCCATGGCCGAAAAGCGGATTTCCTCTTCCGTAATCGTCGAAGACGTCTCCGGCCCTTTCGTAACCGGTAATACTTTTACCTACCTCATCAAAATGCCTGTACCATTTCAGGTCCTCGGGATACATTCTCTCTTCGGAAGGAGAAGTTGAAGGAGCTCTGAGGTGCATCGGCACACTGGTGTCCATGGAATTTACTACCGATATGTTGGGGTGTGTAAGGAGGAATGACACAACCGATCGTGTTTCCGTTTCGCTCAGCGGATACTCTCCTGCACCACCCTGTGTGTAACCGCGGCCTGTCTCTTCGGATAAGGGTCTCCAGTTCTCGGGGTAATTGCGGTGAAGATCCAGACCTCCTATCCCATCTTCATTGATACGGCCGTCACCGTCGTTGTCAATACCTTCAGAACCCGAGAGGTAAATTCCCTCGCCGGCAGGGACCCTCTGCATGATCCTTCCCGTTGAATCCAGGGGATGAGGAATAAGGTTCCCCCTCTTTTCATCCTTCCACCTCATCGTTAAAATGATCCCATCTCCGTCAATATCGTCGGGAGCATCCTCATCCAGCAGACCGTCGCCGTCGTTGTCAAAGGGTCTCACCGTGCTTCTGTTGCTCTGGGCCGTATTCATGTAAAGTTCATGTCCGTCGGGATTATTTATCGGTCTGAGATAAATGGTCCTGGTGTCGATGAGCCGGGTCACATCAGGATCTTTACCGTAATTCGTGATAAGATAGTTAGCCAGCCATAACACAGATTCACATCCTGATACCTCACCACTGTGCCTCCCTCCCTCAAAAAATGCTGCCGGTTTGTCGGTATCTTTGCCACTCTCTTTGTTGGTGACTGTGATCTGCAAAACAGGTCTGCCTTCATAGCTCAGGCCAACCTCATAAAGATCAACGATTGAGGGATAATTCTCTGCCCATCTTTTCAGCCATGTGTAAATTACGTCAGCCGAATGATATTGTGTGAAATCGAGGGAATCACCAGCTTCATACTGAACGTGAGACAGTTTCACCCGGGGGAAAAAATTAACACCATGTCTGAATCCCGACAAGGTATAAACCTCCCTGTCCCTCCGCTCTTCTGCTTCCTGCCGCATTCCGGGCTGACCCGGCAGTATAGTGAAGCCAGGAAGAAGCAGCAACAAAATCGTTAATGCTTTATTCATTTATGTCAGTCTTTATAGATTCCGGATACTCTCCTGCCGTACACAGTTCGGAACAACCTGAACAGAACAGGCTCATCCCTTTAAAGAGATTATCTCAAGTTTATTATAATCAGCTATTTCAATGGTTTTCCCAAAAACCCTTATTATCCCGTCGCGTTTAAAATCCGACAGGGTCCTGATTACGTTTGCCATGCTCATCCCGATAAAATCCGCAATTTCCTGACGTGAAACGGGAAGCTCAAAAACCCTGGAGTTATAGATCTCCCCGGAAAAATACAATAACACGTATGCAACCCTTCCCGCCAGGTTCTTCTGCCGGAGATCAAGAGTCTGGGAAATGATTTTCTCGTTGATGATCGAGATTTTTGTCAGAAGGCCAAATGCAAATCCTCCGTGTTTTACTGCAAGCTCCTTAATGAATCCCAGATCTACTGAACAGACAACGGAATCTTCGAGGGCAGAGACCGAGTAATGGTAGCTCTCATCCGAGAAAATGCTCATGTTGCTGACAAATTCAAAGGGCTTTGTTATGGTAATGATCTGCTCCTCGCCGTTTTTGGAGGTTCTGTATACCTTCACGAGACCCTTTTTAAGGTATCTGAAGCTGGAGATCTTTCCGCCTTCCCTGTTTATGATCTCACCCTTCCGGTAGGTGTCCTCATGCTTATGCCGGCACAGTTCGTGTATTGTCGGTTCATCAAGGTGAGAAAAAGCTATCTCCCTGAACTCGCAGTTAACACAGATACAATTCGGGTCAAAAATATTCACCGGAATCAGTTTTTCACAAATTTATCATTTCTGTAATCAATTTCAAGAATCAATTTGTTTTATTGGCAAATTTGGAGCTAATTTGAAATCTCTTATAAGCCCTGCCATCAGATATGATCTACAAAACTGATTACCATATCCATTCATCGTACAGTGACGGGAAATCAGCACCCGGGGAATATATTGCCGCTGCCCTGGAGGCAGGGTTTAATGAAATTGGGTTTTCCGACCACTTTAATCTGCTCAGGCAGGAGCATGAACCCACAATGGGGAAACTGGAAGCAGTTAAATATCTCGATCACATAAACAAACTGAAAAGCAGTGTGGGTGACATTGATGTAAAGACAGGGATTGAGGTTGATTATTTTCCCGGCAAAGAGGATGAAATACGAACCATTCTGAGTGAGATGGATGTTGATTACGTTATAGGTTCGGTTCATTATCTGGACGGTGGCGGTGTTGATGAGAGTCCTGATTATTACAGGGGCAGGGAACGCGACAGACTATTCAAAGCATACTTTGATGTGATTGCGTCTGCTGCTTCCTCAGGTCTCTTTGATTTTATTGCACATCTCGATCTGATAAGGATATACGGGTGTCTGGCGACAGATGATGAAGAACCGCTTTACAGGAACCTGGCAAAAATCTTTAAGGAGAATGATGTGGCTTTCGAGGTGAACACAAACGGCAGGAACAAACCTCTCGGCGATTTCTACCCCGACCGGCGGTTTCTTCATATCTTCAGGGAAGAGAATGTTCCGGTTTGTGTCAATTCCGATGCCCACATGCCTTCAAGGGTAGGGCAGTATTTCAGCGAAGCATACCACCTGTTAAAGCTGGCCGGGTATAACGAGATGGCAGTTTTTGAAAAGAGGAAACGACGGTTGATCCCGTTCTGACATCATAGTAGCCTATAATAGAAAATCCTTAAAATTCATTCTATTAACAACCTCGGCACCTGCGTGATACGTATTGATAAAAGTTTTTGGTATTTTGGTTTTTCGTTTTTCGCTATACTTTATTTCATAAGCGGTTAGTTGTCCGTTAAACTCTTCAATATAATCAACTTCCTGTTGTTGTGCTGTCCGCCAGAAGAAAGGGTTGGCAAAGTATTGCTTATAACTGTTGCGTTTTTTCCGTTCGCAAATGATGAAATTTTCCCATAACGCACCAATATCCTGTCTGATTGACAGGGGCTGTAATTGACCGGTTACGGCATTTCGTATTCCATTATCGTAAAAATAGATCTTTCTGCCTGTTCGGATTTCACTTCTCAGATTCCGGCTAAAGGAACCTAAACGAAAAACTATGAAGGCTTTTTCCAATATATCAATGTAGCGCCCTACTGTTTTAGGATCAAGTCCGGTAACCTGACCCAGTTCACGATACGAAACCTCATTGCCAACCTGAAAAGCAATAGCTTGCAGTAAATTCCTGATTTCATCAGGTTTTTTCAAATTTCCGTAAAGCAGTACATCTTTATATAAATAACTATCGGCAATTTCGCGAAGAACAACCTCTTGATCCTCCGGATTGTTAAGTACATCAGGGTACAAACCAAAAACCAGTCTGTTTTCCAGATCCTGCTCTGCCCTGACATACCCCACATGGTTTTGCCATTCCATCCACGAAACCGGAAACATAAAAAATGTTCGTTTTCTGCCAGTAAGCGGCTCCTGTGTTACAGATGCCAGGTCAAATGAGGAAGAACCGCTCAGGATCAGTTGAACATCGCTGAATGTATCAACCATTAACTTTGCAGTTGTCCCAATCGAGTTAATCTGTTGCGCTTCATCTACAAACACAATCCTGTAATTTCCAATAATCTGACGTAATTGCTCAGTATTTGGTGTATCCAGTATCCGCCTTACAGTAGGATCATCGGCGTTTAATTGAAGCGCCGATTTGGCATATTCTTTCAACAACTCACGAATCGTTGTTGTTTTTCCTACCTGGCGAGGTCCAAACAACAAAATGACCTTTCCCTTAAATAAACTGGCGGAAATTTGATTTAACAGAAATCTTTCTATCATTTTCTTGAAATATTTATACAAAGATAATAAAGTCCGGGGATTAAAATCCACAAATAATATAATATATGCGGATTATAATCCCTGAAAACATAATAAAATGGAAATCCATTCCCAATTCTCAGGTTTTTCCTGACTTACACTCACTCTCACTCCTCATGCCCTTTGTCCTTTTATGCTCTCAAATGCTACTACGGCATTACGCCCGTAAGTGTCCTGCCAATTTCGTCCCGCAACACCCTCTCCGTCCAGTGTAAAAACCTGTCTGCTTCTGGCATTGCCGGTTTACTTTTAAGAAAAGTTATTGTAACATTGGGAAGCAAATTAATATTCTGAAATCATATAGGTAATAGGACGAGATTTCGTTCAGTATAAAACTTCAATGAAACAGGAGAAATATGACTGCTGAAGAGTTCTGGGGTAAATACCTCAAAGAGAATATTCTGGATATCTTTGATATCACCTGTGATTTCTTTTCAAGCGAATTCCCTGCGGGGTTTCTTAAGGGGTATGATGCCGGAAGAGAGCAATGTGTTCCCCAAAGACCAGTTAATGATGGTTCTGGAAAGATATGGTTTTGATCTGGACGGGGAATTGATGTCAACCATTGAACAGGATGTTTTTTCTGATGTTTTCGACAGGGAGTTGCGTGTATATTTATGATTTTCTGTTGAGTATAGGCTTGATAAGCAGGATGGTTTTTGAAAAATTCATCAACGAGTCGAAACGGCTGAAAGGGATCGTTATCGGACAGTTTTCTTATGATCTGTGGAGATATGAATTCGTTCATACATGGCAAAGACCTGACTCTGTTGCCGAGACCGAATTTCTGGAGGAACAGAAGATATTCCGTAAATCAATTGAGTTCAGACCTGCACAATTCAATGATTTTCAAAAGCATATTTCAGAGGAACTTGAAAATATAGGAGAACTTTCATATTTTATTACGGAAGGCGGCAAAGGAGAAGAAACAACACTTGATTTATCAGCCTTTGAAGATGTTATGAATTCTTACGCAGACGATTATAACGCGTTTGATGAGTCTGACATGTCAGGTGAGCCTGAAGCATTTGATTCGTTTGAAGAGTCTGAAGAATTTGATGGGGTTACCGGATCAGAGGAGGACGAGGATTTCGCCAGTTACGAGCCTGTAAGTTCCGGGCCAAAAATTGGCAGGAATGAGCCTTGTCCGTGCGGAAGTGGCAAGAAATACAAGAAGTGCTGTCTTAATAAATAATCCAATCACCATCCTTTTTTCTTAAATTTCAATTCCTGCAGGAGCTCTTCCGTTCAATTATGTTCTAATTCAAAACATTTATATGTAAGAATAGCCAACATTTATTATCTTTGCTTTTTAAATGTTAATCTTACTTTGATAACACAAAAAGAACTTGGAATCCGGCTGTCCGGACTAAGGAAGGCAAGAGGTCTTACTCAGAAAGAGTTGTGCAAGATCCTTGATATTTCAAGGCCTTCAGTATCTCAGCTTGAGGCGGGACAGCGTGAAATGTCGGCAATTGAACTGCAAAGGCTTGCTTCAGCACTTCATTTCTCCATTGACGAAATTCTCGCTGATAATTATAATATGGAATCTGTTGAAAGAATTGAAGGGGCAGTACCGTC
>DIKJ01000113.1:23755-29170 GCA_002424525.1 Bacteroidales bacterium UBA5621
ATAAGTTCAGAAATATACTTCTGTATATCCTTAAACGATGTGCCGGAAAGCCTAATGTTGGGGAAACAGTGCTTTATAAGCTCCTGTATTTCTGCGACTTCAACTACTATGAGATTTATGAGGAGCACCTTACCGGAGCTCGTTACAAAAAGCTATCCTATGGTCCTGTACCCTGTGAAATGTCATTAATAGTCAACAACATGGCTGCATCGGGTCAGTTGCAGAAAGTTAAAACAGATTACTACGGTAAACCTCAGACCCGTTATCTGCCCCTTAAGAAGCCTGATCTTACCTTGTTCAGTGCTGCGGAGAAGGAAGTTATCGATTCAGTCATTGACCAGATGTCAGACTGGTCGGCCAGGATGATAAGTGATTACTCCCATAACGATAAGCCCTGGCGGGCAACAGAGTTAAATGATTATATCGACTACGAACTTGTATTTTACAGGAGACCTCCGTATTCGGTGAGAGTTTATGAAGAAGATGAGCAGGATAACTTTTGAGGAGCTCTCCGAATTCAACTCTGATCTCAGGATATTGCTTAAGAAGTACAGGTCGCTGAACGACGACCTTGAAGTCCTGCGTAAGGATCTTAATGATGAACCCGGAGAGAAACCTCCTTTCAGCTTTCATATTTCCGGACTGGGTATTAAAACCTGCATCATCAAGGTAAAAAAGATAGCCTGTAAGAGTCTGAAGGGCAAAGGTGTGAACTCCGGATTGCGGTTGGTATATGCTCACTTTGAAAAAGAGGAAAGGATTGTCTTTGCTGAGCTTTATCACAAGAATGATAAGGAAAACGAAGACAGGGAGAGACTCAAAAGGAATTTCAGATAGGCTTATGATCATCAATTATACCGATTCCGATTACCGGGCACAGTGCCCCGACTATCCGGCGAGAGTATGTTCCAGGAAAATCTTGATGCCTATGGCTATCAGGATAAGTCCGCCAATTATTTCAACCTTGTTACCCAGAAGGGGGCCGGCTGATTTCCCTATCCTGATGGCAGTCATGGAAGCAAGGAAAGTAACTGTTCCGATAATAATGGCAGAATACCAGATCAGGATATTTAACAACGCAAAGCTTATTCCCACCGCAAAAGCATCAATGCTGGTGCCTACAGCTATGGTCAGCAGGGAAATTATTCTGCCGTAATCCCTGATTTCCCCGCCCTCTTTTCTTCTAATGCCCTCAACTATCATCCTTATGCCAAGAAATGAGAGGAGGGCAAGAGCAATCCAGTGATCGGCGGTCCTGAAGAAATCGCTTATAAGCGATCCGAGGAAAAACCCGACAACCAGAAGGCCTGCCTGAAAAATCGCAAGCACCATAGCTATTCTTACAGCCTGCCCGAAAAGGATCCTGTTCTTAACAACTCCGTATGAAAGGGAAACGGCAAATGTGTCGAATGAGAGGCTAATTGCTATTGCAAAGATTGTAACGAAGTCCATCAGGCGGAAAAATTGCCCAAATATAACATAAATCAATTTTCACGGAAGTTAAGATGGTTGTATATTTGAAAAAACAGACCTCTCATTGACTATTATTAAATTGTTCGATTGAATATCTTTGCCACCTGAAATCTTTTTCATGTTATGAGAGCTGTTATCCAGAGAGTGAGCCGGGCCTCCGTCAGAAAAGCCGGGGCGCTCCTTTCAGAAATAGGTACAGGGCTTGTTATACTGCTTGGCATCGAAGAGGCTGACACCCGGGAGGATACCGAGTGGCTGGTGAAAAAAATTGTTCAGCTGAGAATATTCAACGATACCGATGGCGTAATGAATCTTTCCGTCCAGGATGTAAAAGGAGAGGTTATAGTTGTGAGCCAGTTCACCCTGCATGCCAGGACTAAAAAAGGAAACAGGCCTTCCTATATCAGTGCCGCCGCGCCCGATAAAGCGATACCTCTTTATGAATATTTTATCAGCATGCTGAATGAACTTATTGATAAACCGGCCGGCACCGGGGAATTTGGGGCAATGATGCTTGTAGAGATCCTTAATGATGGACCGGTCACAATAATTATAGATTCAAAAAACAAAGAATAGGGTCTTATGGCGGAGAAAATTCCTTATAATGATGAAAAGGCCCTTAAAAGATCCGTCATGCTAGTTGCGGCGTTTGCCGCCTTTCTCACTCCATTCATGGGTTCGGCCATTAACCTTGCCCTGCCATCGATCGGCAGGGATTTCAACGCCAGTGCAATAGAACTCGGATGGATCGTCAGCAGTTTCATCCTCTCTTCCGCCATCTTCCTTCTTCCTCTGGGCAGACTTGCCGATATTGTGGGAAGGAAAAAGATCTTCACCTACGGAATAACCTTATTTACGATATCAACTTTCCTGATAATATTTTCCTGGAGCATCGGATCCCTCATTACACTGAGGATCCTTCAGGGCATTTCGAGTGCCATGATCTTCGGTACCAGCCTTGCGATATTAACCTCGGTATTTGGTCCGGGTGAACGCGGCAGAGCAATGGGGATAAACATTACAGCGGTTTACACAGGATTGTCGGGAGGACCTGTAATTGGCGGATTGCTTACCCAGTATTTCGGATGGAGAAGTATTTTTGCCTTTCTTGTGCCGATCGGATTAATCTCGCTTTTCCTTATCATCCGGAAAATGAAGCCTGAGTGGGCTGACTCGAAAGGGGAGAAGTTCGACTGGAAGGGGTCGGTCATTTATGGTATCAGCCTTGCATCATTCATGTACGGATTCTCAAAGCTTCCTTCGCCGACAGGATGGATACTGCTTGCTTCAGGCCTGGTCCTTGGTATCCTGTTCATCCTCTTCGAAAAAAGGGTGATCAATCCCGTTTTTGACATAAGGCTCATAATGAACAACAGGGTTTTTGCATTTTCCGGTATAGCGGCACTTATCCATTATTCAGCCACCTCGGCAACAGGTTTCTTCATAAGCCTTTACCTTCAGTACCTTAAAGGTTTTGATGCACAGACTGCAGGGTTCATAATGATCTCGCAACCTGTCCTGATGGCACTTTTATCACCGCTTGCCGGACGGCTCTCCGACAAATTTAACCCCGGCATTATTGCCTCATCTGGTATGGGGCTTACATCTGCCGGACTAATTTTACTTTGCTTTGTAAACGGGGATACATCAATTGTCATGATCATTCCGCTTCTTGCAATGATGGGCATCGGGTTTGCCCTTTTCTCATCGCCCAACTCCAACGCCATAATGAGCTCAGTTGATAAAAAACATTATGGTATTGCATCCGGTGTGGTAGGCACCATGAGGATGGTCGGACAGATGCTCAGCATGGGAATAGCCATGATGCTTATAGCTGTTTTCCTGGGAAATGAAGCGATTGTGCCGGCTACCTTCCCCGGTCTTGTAGCAGCGATGCGCGCTGGTTTTATTATCTTCTCGGTGCTCTGTATCCTGGGTATTTTTGCCTCTCTGGCACGCAACGGCAAACTAACATCTCCCCGGCGCCCTCAGGGTTGACTCCCTCCCGTTACCGGGATCATTATGGTTGTTCTGTCCAGGTCAATGGTCAGCTCCGTCCCCGGATCGGGCCAAAGGGTAAATTCCCGGTCGCTCGAGAAGATCATCAGTCCTATTTGCTGGCCTGCCGGTATTATCTGATCGTCCGGTTCAAGCTCAAAGGTCATTTCATAGAACTCTCCGGGGATGAGGGGTTGGCTTTCCGTAATTGAACTGTGATTTTGCAGGTCGGCCCATCCGCGTGTGATAACATTGTCGGTGATCCTGGCATCCCTGGCATTTGACCATGGCAGGGATACGAGCCATACAGAGAGGTTTGCCGCAGGCTTGTTTGCAGAAGCCCTTATAGTAATCTCCGCCACACCCGAAATATGGAGCGGCTCCTTAAGCACAGGTGTCAGGTAAAGCAGTCTGTGTTCAGTCCATTCTGCCTGCGCGAGTGTTGCGCCGCTGAAAGAAAAATTATCGGTGAGCGTCTCATTTCCCTGCCCCGGGACATGTGTCAGCGACAGTGAGCCTGCCGTGGGTGCACCCTTATTAAGATGAAAGGTTACAGGTTTGGCTGCAGGATTGGGGTAATTCGCATATGGAGTAGGACTGAGACGGTCGTCGTTTTCGCGCACGATCCAGGCTTTGGGATCATTCTCGACGCCGTTCTGAACACCAAAGAGATATCTGGTGAACCATCTGTTCATCATTTTGAAAGGAGGCTCTCCTCCGTGACCGCCCTGATGGTAATATATCTGTAAAGGAACATTTTTCTCCTTCAGTGCCCTGATAAAACGGTAACTGTGGCTCGGCATAACATTCCAGTCGTTGAAGGCATGAGCCATAAGTACGGCAGCCCTGAAGGGCTTCATGTAATTCATAAGGTCGCGAACGGCCCAGAAATCGTTGAAATCACCGGTTATGCGATCCATGCCTTCAGCCATCTCCTTATCCCTGATGTTGCAGTTGCAGTAATCGCGGCTATCGGGATTTGAATGTATGAAATCGTACAGGACATCGGCATCTTCTCCCAGGTAGCCTCCGGGACTGCGGACCAGCCCGTTGGAACGGTAATAATGGTAATATGACGTGTTTGGAGCCACCGGTATAATAGCTTCAAGCCCGGCAACTCCCGTTGTTGCTGCAGCAAATGGTATGGTTCCATTGTAAGATGTGCCTATCATTCCTACCCTGCCGGTGGTCCAGAAAGCTGTCACCTCCTCTGAGCCATCGGGTGTTGTGTAGCCCTTTGCCCTGTTGTTAAGCCAGTCAATAACCGCTTTGGGAGCGAGTATCTCAGTGGCTCCTCCGACTGTCGGGCAGCCCTGCGATAAACCTGTTCCGGGGGCTGAGGAGTGAACCACGATAAATCCGTAAGGGATCCAGTTCCTCGTCTGCGAGTTTGAAATTACAGGCCGCTGGCCCCGCCTCTCTATCGCCGGCATCTCATTGCGAGGCTGAGGCACGGTATTCAGCTCGTGCCGCACATCCCAGAAGTATTCCCTTCTTGTTGAACCGGTGCCGGCAAAATAGGGACTCGACTCGTAAACAACAGGAAGCTTAATCCCTTCCGTATCAGTCTGTTTCGGACGCGTTACAGCAACATGCATTCTGTCCTTCTTTCCGTCGCCATCTGAATCAAATTCCGTTTCAACCCACAGATCGTGCCTGATCCACTCATCGGGATTCTCAAATCCGGGAATCTTCTGAGCCTCTCCGTCAATAATAACAGGAACAACCGTTTTAACCTGGTTAGCCGGTGATGCGGAGGTTACCCCTCGTCTCTGTGCCTGGATATCAGCCTGATGGAGAATTAAGACTCCTATCATAAGAGCTGGTGCAACTATTCTGATTTTCATCATCCGGATATTAAATGAACAATGATTACAAAGAAAGCATTTTAGGGTGAATTTGCAACATCTGTCCATGAGGGCAGGGAGCGGGGAGCAGGGAGCG
>DIKJ01000135.1:0-8427 GCA_002424525.1 Bacteroidales bacterium UBA5621
TATTTCCAGCTCGCTGCCATTCCGCTTACAGCACCAGGGGAGGTAACTGTTTTGCAGGCCCGGGAGCAGAATCTCCGTAACATAACCGTGAACTGGAACACTGCCTACGCCGGCGATGCCCCGATGACCTCCTATGAGATCTGGCGCGACGGAAGCAAGGTAAAGGAGATCCCTTTCACCACCCAGAACACGACCGATCCGTTCTCATGGTCAGAAACACTGAACGACAGGGATGTACATACCTATGTTTTGAAAGTTACCGATGCCAAAGGCAGGATTGCTGAATCAGAGCCTGTCGCCCTGGGAATAACATAGGATTTTTATTATATCACCGGTCTATCCATTTCTTGAAGCCCGCCACTTTGTCGCGGCTTACAATGAAAAGGTCGCTCTTTTCCCTGTTCTTCAGGGTGAGCTGAAGCCTGCCCGATGAGTAACTGTACATTAGGGCAATTGAATCGATATTGACAATACACTCACGGCTGATCTCTCCTGTCGGGACTGACCTGTACTTTTCACCGATCTTAACCAGAAACCTCGATTTATATAGGCTCCTGAACTCATGGATCAACTGCCTGAAATCCCTTCTGAAAGGATCCCTCTCATCCAAACCAAAGAAATAACACGTTTGCCCTGAATAAAAATTATTCTTGCGGAATGGTTGAATCACTACCCTGAACGGGAAAATTGAATGACCGACCCGGAACAGTACCATAAATAATTTCCGGCACACTTCGGAATTCCGAAGTAAATTCGCATATTTATAATCAAAAAAGAGATGATCAGGGAAATAAAATTACAGGACCTGAATAGTGCAGATTTTATTGCAGAAAAGGTACAGGAGATCAGGGCAGCAGTCGGTGACGGAACGGCTATCAATGCCCTTTCGGGAGGCGTCGATTCATCCGTTGTCACGATGCTCGGTCACCAGGCCCTGGGGAAGAAACTCAGGACGCTCTTTATCCAGAACGGGCTGATGCGTGAAGGAGAGGCTGAACAGGTTGTTGCTCTTTTCAGGGCTTTTGATGTTGACGTTGAGGTGGTCGATGCCCGGAAAGAATTTTTTGCCGCATTGAAAGGGATCACAGACCCGGAAGAGAAACGCGAAGCGATTACCCAGACATTCTACAGGGAGGTGTTCGGCAGGATAGTAAGGGAAAGCGGCTCGAAATATCTCCTGCAGGGTACCATTCTGACTGATGTCGACGAGACTGTTGCAGGCATCAAACGTCAGCACAATGTATTCGAACAGCTCGGTATCGATCCCCAGAAGACCTTCGGTTACAGGATCTTAGAGCCACTTATCCAGTTACGGAAGGATGGAGTAAGGGCTGTCGGCAAGGCACTCGGCCTCCCTCCGGAGTTGTTCGGACGTATTCCTTTTCCCGGTCCGGCCCTGTCGGCCCGTGTCATCGGCGAAGTGACTCCCGAACGTATCAATACGGTCCGTAAGGCTACCATTGTGGTGGAACGCCTTTTAAGAAACACGGGAGCTTTCCAGTATCTGGCAATTCTGCATGAGGATCGTGTTACAGGCATACGCGACGGCAGGCGCGACTTCGGTCAGCAGATCGAGATACGGTGCTGGGACAGCACGGATGCCCGCACCGCCACCCCGACAAAGCTTCCCTTCGATATGCTCCGCCAGCTTGCGGACGACATCACACGTGATGTCCCGGGCGTAGTAAGCGTAACCTATAATATCACGACAAAACCGCCATCGACCATCGAAGCGATTTAAGGTACCACTTCCAGTGATACAGTTGCGCTCTGCAGGCCGTCGGCCTTAAGGGTAACGGTTACCTTCCCCGGTCTGTCAAGTGACTGGAGATAAACCAGCAGTCTCCCGCGGAACGCGTGTTGTTTATTATCCTTGTAATCTTCAATGTTGACAGGATTTGCATCCTCCATCCCCAGAATCCTAACCGGGCCGTCTATTTCGCATGTGACCTCATTCGTTGCGCTGTAAACGGTATTCCCCGATTCGTCGCACAGGGTTATGAAGATATGGGCAAGATCCTCCCTGTCAGCCTTAAGGGTCTGTTTTTCGCATCTGGCAACGATTTTTACCGGATTGCCTGTTGTTCTGACCTCATCTGATGCCACGATCATTCCCCTGTTTCTGGCTACCGCCCTTAGGGTACCCGCTTCAAACGGAACCTCCCACGAAATGGTACGGTTCTGGAAATCAGCCAGCTTCTTTGCTCCAAGCGATCTGCCGTTCAGCAACAGCTCAACCTCCTCGCAGTTTGTGAAGGCATTGACGCTGATTGTTTTGCCCTCTTCCCAGTTCCAGACAGGATCGATCCGCTTATGAGCCCACAGGCTCTCATTGCGCGGAGAGATGATCCGATCGGTGGTTCCGAGGAAGACCATCGGTTTATCGCTCCAGAGGCTCTCCCTGAAGAAGGCCTCAGGTTTCTTATTGCCTGCCAGGTCTATTATGCCTGATGTGCTGTGCCGGCTGGGAAACTGCCCGGCCTCTCCCAGATACTCTATGCCTGTCCAGAGGAACTGTCCCATCACGTAATCGTTATCGGCAACGCTGTTCCATGCCTCCAGGGACATCCCGTTCTCGCTGCCGTACAGTGGTCTGCCGGGATATTTCTTATGGTCAGGCTCGTACCTGAATTCCTGGTAATTATATCCCGCCACGTCAAGCGCGGCCGCATAACCAGTTTCGTTTGACATAAGTGCAGAGGCAAGTCCGGCTGTTACCGGCCGGCTCCTGTCAAATTGCTTTATGACTGCAACAAGTTCCCTGGCAATCTCGCCGAGCCTGTCGGCATGCGGAAGATTCTGATCGAATTTCGCCCACGTCTGCGGATTGGCTTCCGTGTTAAGTACAGGGTGTGTGTAGGGATCGTTCGGGTAATCGACCTCATTGCCTATGCTCCACATTATAAGAGAAGGATGATTGCGGTCTCTCAGGACAAAATCCCTGAGGTCTGTAGCCGACCACACCCTGAAATCTGTTGCATAACCATCCTTGCCGGGCATCCCCTTGTTCCAGCCCGTCAGCCATTTCTTCTTGGGCAGTTCCCACTCGTCGAAGGCCTCCCCTATCACCAGGAAGCCCTTAGCGTCGCACAACTCCATGAAATCAGTTGAAAAAGGATTGTGACTGGTACGTATTGCGTTGCAGCCAAGCTCTTTCAATACGTCAAGGCGCCTCGACAGTTCCTGTTTTGGCACGGCTGAGCCCAGTGCGCCGGCATCGTGGTGCATGCATATCCCCTTCAGCTTCATGTTCCTCCCGTTCAGAAAGAATCCCTTAACAGGATCAAATCTTAATGTCCGGAAGCCAACCGGGGTAACCGCCTTATCGGATAATCTGCCTCCGCTGATCTCCGTAACAAGGGAATAGAGCCCGGGAGAATCGACATCCCACAGGGCAGGGTTGCTGACCATTATAACCTGACTGACAACTGTTTCCCCGGAAGCCCCGGAGGTTATTTTACTGGTTGCCTTTCCGGCAACCTTCGTCCCGTGATACAGGGTGTTTGTAAGGGTCAGCTTTGCCCTTTTTCCTGTTCCGTTGGCAATACTTACCTCAACCTGCAATTTCGCCTGCTCAGTCGTGACTTCCGGGGTCGTCCAGTAAACACCCCATTGTTTTATGTGCACCGGATCCTTCAATATAAGGCTTACATCCCTGTAGATACCGGAGCCGGTGTACCAGCGCGAATCGCCGAAAAGAGAATGATCAACCTTCACTGCAATAAGATTCTCCTTACCAAAAATAATATAGGGAGTAAGGTCATACTGGAAAGAGATATACCCGTTAGGGCGCTTCCCGAGGTAATTGCCGTTTATCCAGACCTCGCTGTTATTGTAAACCCCGTTAAAATAAATAAAAACCCGGCGTCCTTTTTCGCCTTCGGGCAATGTAAATGTTTTGCGGTACCATCCTACACCTCCGGGCAGGTAGCCGGTGGCGCTGGCATACTCCTTGCTGAAGGGGCCTTCGATGCTCCAGTCGTGAGGCAGGTCAAGAAGGCGCCAGCCGGAATCGTCCAGAGTGCTTTTCTGCCCATCCCCGGCATCTCCCTTAAAGAAAAGCCAGTCGTGGTTGAAATTCAGGGTATGCCTCCCGGCAGATTGTCCGTCGCTATCGTTACCTGCAAAAAACAACAGGGAGAAGAAGGTACATGCAATGATTACTTTCAGAGGTTTCATTCGAAAATAGTTTAGTTATATTATTGTATATTAGGCTGTTCGAATAGCTTGTCCCGATTTATCGGGAGAACCTTCATGATTTTAATCATCTTGTTGCGTAAACTAGATATGAAGGTTTCATATTACTTGATTTTATAATAGAGGTTCAAGTGTGGCAGAATAAAGGAGCCGGTTAAAATTATTGAATTTAAATAAAAATGTCTCATCTTTAACCTCATAAAATTGATTAAATTCAGCCTTTCCAAAGCCGGATCTGTTAAAGGATGACCCAGGATCAACACTACAATATGGTAAGCAAACTAAAGCCGGTGAGGATAGTAATCCCCATCCTTCTGGGTTTGGCTATAGTAGCCTGGGTGATCTTCAGGGAGATAGACACCAGTATTCTGAGCAATCTCTCCTTTTCGTGGAGCTCTCTCGTCTGGATACTGGTTGCCTGGTGCTGTATGATCGGAAGGGATCTGGGGTATATGATCAGGATCAGGATACTTACGGAAAACGACCTGACATGGCTTCAGGCATTCAAAGTCATAATGCTCTGGGAATTCACTTCGGCCATCTCCCCCTCAACTGTCGGAGGCACTGCACTGGCGGTTGTCTTCATACACAAGGAGGGGATTTCTGTGGGCAGGAGCACATCAGTCGTACTGGCAACATCCTTTCTCGATGAGCTCTATTTTGTCGTGATGTTTCCTGTCATCCTGCTGATCGTTGGCAAGGATATGCTTTTCATCACCTCCCTTCAGGGGACCGGGGCAGGGTTCCTGAACAACCTTATGATTATCGCTGTTATTGGATATACTGTCATTCTCGCGTGGGTCCTGCTTGTCGGATACGGGCTCTTCATTAACCCTGAAGGGTTGAGAAGGATCATCGTCTCATTTTTCAGGCTTCCGTTTTTTAGAAGGTGGAAAGAATCCGCCATAAGAGCCGGCGACGATATTGTTCAGAGTTCCCGTGAGCTGAAGGCAAAATCCTTCGCATTCTGGCTGAAGGCCTCCATGGCTACATTTCTCTCCTGGACCTCGAGATACTGGGTGATAAATGCAATACTAGTTGCCTTTTTTGCGGTGCAGGAGCATTTCCTGATCTTTGCCAGACAGCTTGTTACCTGGATAATGATGATAATAAGCCCTACCCCGGGAGGAAGCGGATTTGCCGAGCTGATACTCGGCCGGTATATCACTGATGCCATCCCGGTCGACCCCGCATCTGCCGGGAGTATTGCCCTGGCCATGACCATTATCTGGCGTATGATAAGCTATTACCCTTACCTGCTGATCGGTGTGCTGATCGTTCCGGGCTGGATCCAGAAGAAATTTGTTGCTCCGAAATTGAAGGATTAATAGGTTTTTAATCTGTTTTTTTATATTTTTGTTATACCCAATAGAATAACCTGAATGAAAGGGAGAGCCACAGTTCGGATGTTTTTTGTTCTTTATGCCCTCGCTCGGGAAACTAAATAATAGCCGGCAAATAATATGAAAAAGTATATTATATCAATTTCGTTCCTGCTTGCAACTTTTCTTGTAGCATCCGGGCAACTCACAGATCCCCTTGTCAGCAAATGCGTAAAGAGTACCGGCTCAGCTGCAATTTACCTTAAGGACTTCAGGGTTCAGCTTGGTCCCGTGAGCACGGGGAGCGACTTAAGGTACAAAACAAACATGCCGCTCTGGAAGGATACAAAATACCGTTTTTCGATGTGCAACTCCGAGGACTCGAAAGGAGACCTGATACTTACAATACGCGACGAAGCCAACAACGATGTTCTTTCATCTGTTGATCGCGAAACAGGTAAACCCCGGCCATATATCGATTATGTATGCAACAAGAGCGGCGTCTATCAGCTTAATTACGATTTTACCGGACGGCAGACAGGCTCGGGAGTCGGCATTGTCTCCCTGATGAGATAGACCTTTCTCAGACCAGCTCCAGGATCTGGATCAGGAAGACCAGCAGGAAAAAGAGAGCAAAAGAGATTTCCGCAATTACTTTTCTTCTTAAGAAAACCAGGAAGTGAGCCAGGAAATAACTGACAGGTATCCCGGCCAGCCATATAATATCAACAGATACTGACGGAGACAGGATGAAAATCGTTCCCGCAATGAACAGTATCCAGAAAAGCAGTAAAAACGTCTTGCGCGAACTGATCTTCCCGGTATTCAGGACCGGCAGCAAATGCAGGATACTGAACAGTATGAAGAGTCCCATCAAAATAAGGACGACCAGGGAAAATCCCTCCAGGGTGTAATTTGGCATATCCCCCGTGATGCTTCGCTCAAGAATCAGAAAAACTGTCTCAGGGCCTTTATCCAGAACGTAATAGAATCCCGAAGTCAGGGCGAACGGAGTAACCATTCCCGTCAGCGCAATGAAAAACTCTCTCAACCCTGCCGGCCTTATGAGGATGATCCCAATTATCAGCAGTGCGCCGAACCAGATAAAATTTGCATAAAACAGACAGCCTGTGCTTATCAGGAATCCGGCGTCGAACAGATCATATGCTATTCCCTGCAATCTGTAGGTTTTCATGATCTTTCCTGCCGCCAGCACCAGGAAGAGAGCTGCAGGCAGGACAGGGTTAAGGACCTGGAAAGCGGGAAACAGGGCGCTCAGCAATACATAGACCACAGCCGGGAGAAATGTCCTTTCACTGATGAAGATCACTGATGTATTGAAACTTACCAGGAGATAAGCCATCAGCAGCATCATGGAGAATGCAAATATCAGGCCGACCGCATAACTACTTCCGGTGATCGCTCTAAGGAGAGCGTAAAGAGGCATCGGGTCGGTGTCGTAATACAGCTCAGTTGTATGATGAGGATTAACAAACGGACTGATCCACAGAAGAATGGCAATAATAATTATCAGGATGACCACACCGGGTCCTGTTCCCCTTAGTATTCGCAGAAGCATAATATTCTATAAATCAAATCCTATGTCGGTTCTGTAATAGATACCATCGAAAGTTATTAATCCTGCGTTCCTGTAAGATCTTTCAAGCGCCTCCTCCATTGTGGCACCCCAGGCGCTTACAGCAATAACCCGGCCTCCTGATGTAATAACGTTCTTTTCCTGCATATCCGTTCCAGCATGAAACACCACACAGTCGCCTGTCCTGTCGAGGCCATGGATTGTTTTGCCTTTTTCATAGCCGCCCGGGTAGCCTCCTGAGGCCAGTATAACTGCAGACACAACACGGTTGTCGATCACAATCTCCCTCTTCTCAAGGTCGCCCATGGTAACCCCTTCCAGAAGATCAAACATATCCGATTTAATTCTCGGTATTATGGCTTCCGACTCAGGATCACCCAGTCGTGCATTGTATTCGATAACAAAGGGGTCTCCTCCTGAATTTATAAGCCCGAAAAAGATAAATCCCTTATAGTCAATCCCTTCCATTTGCAAACCTCTCATGGTAGGTTCAATTATTCTCGCCTTAACTTTAGCCATAAAGGCATCATCTGCAAAAGGAACCGGGGATACGGCTCCCATTCCGCCGGTATTCAGGCCGGTGTCGCCGACACCTATTCTCTTGTAATCTTTCGCCTCGGGCAAAAGCTTGTACGACCTGCCGTCGGTTACAATGAAAACCGATAATTCAATACCCTTCAGGAATTGTTCAATCACAACCCTCCGGCCGGCGTCACCGAATTTACCTTCCGTTACTGCCTTCAGCTCTCTGACAGCCTCATCCAAGCCGGGGATGATCAGCACGCCTTTGCCGGCCGCAAGACCGTCAGCTTTTAATACATAGGGAGGTTCGAGTGTTTTAAGGAACTCCTCTGCCTCCCCCAGCGACGATGCGTCAAAGGTCCTGTGAACAGCAGTCGGGATGTTGTGCCTTACCATGAACGACTTGGCAAAATCCTTGCTACCCTCGAGCATCGCTGCCGACCTCACGGGACCAATAACCGGCACGGTCCTGAGCCGCGGATCATTTAGGAAGAAATCGTGAATTCCATCCACCAGCGGAGCTTCGGGGCCGACAACAACCATACCTATTGTATAATCAATAACTGCCTTCCCAACTTCCATGAAATTCCCGGGATTGATTTTCAGATTTGTTCCTGTCTGGGCGGTACCGGCATTGCCCGGAGCGACAAAGATCCCGGTTACTTTTTTACTCTGTGCCAGCTTCCATGCAAGGGCATGTTCCCTGCCACCGGCACCAAGAATAAGTATGTTCATCGGTCAGAGGTTAGAGGTAAATAGGTATCAAAAGTACCATTTCATTATGAGAAA
>DIKJ01000135.1:8500-24237 GCA_002424525.1 Bacteroidales bacterium UBA5621
GGGAGGACGAAGCTGTATCCTGCTGCGGCCGCAAGATCAATGAAGTCCTCAAGGAACAGCGGAGCAGACGATCCGGGCCTGTCGTGAAGAACGATCACTGCACCCGGCCGGATCATCCTCATCAGCGTCTTCAGGGAATTCCCGCTTCCGAAACGGCTGTCAAAATCATAAGGCATAATATCCCAGAAAACTATCTTAAACGATTTCCTGAGTCTCCGGTACTGCGCCGGGCTCAGATGACCGTACGGCGGCCTGAACAGCCGGGGTGAGGTAAACGGGGCGGCCCGGTAAACATTTTCAACATAGCCGGAGCAGGAAGTTCTCCAGCCATCAAGATGATGGTATCCATGGTTTCCGATAAGATGACCTCCGGCCGTAATAAGCCGGATAAGGCCGGGATATTGTTCAGCCGCTTCGCCGGTACAAAAAAAAATCGCCCTGATATCCCGTCCCGCAAGTATCTTCAGCAGTTCCGGGGTTGACCGCGGATCGGGACCGTCATCAAAGGTAAGGCATAAGCTTTTTTCTTCCCCGCTCATCCTGAAGAGAGCATCGGGATAGAGCCGGCGCACTAAAACTCCTGGCCTGAAAAACCGCATTTAGGTCTATTTTACCGAATAAAGCCTGGTGTAATAATTATTAAGATCAGGCTCAAGAGTCGTTGTAATTGAGTCTGATCCCTGTTCAGCCGACATACGGTAAATATCGAGAAGCGCCTGCATATTGATGCCGACAGGATAATCCATTCCATAACGGTTTTCAGCCCTGGCAACAATTGCATAATCGAGATATTCCTTCGCATAGGCGATGATATCGTAAATAATCTTTTCCCCCTCATCCCTTAACCCCGATCTTATAAGCACCTCAGCAAGACCTATAGAGAAGAAGTCGTCCGGCATTTTCTCAACAGGAACGAGACCCAGGCCGCGGTATGCCACCTCAACTGCCTTCGTGGTGTCTCCATGCTGAAGCAGTGCTTTCCCGAGGTTTCCGAATATCCTCCTGTAATTGCTGAACATCCTCCTGTTGACCTCATCGAGGTAGACTGAAGGATCTTCCGCATTCCCCCATTCAAACTTGTTCATCATATTATCGTACATCACCCAGGGATCGATCATCCCGAATTCTCCCTGCTCCGGCTGATCTGTTGCTACAGGGACTACCCGGTAGGCCAGCCCTTCCTGAACAAAGAATTTCTCAAGTCCCTTGTACTGACTCGACGGAACAGTAGTTGAAATATATACAGGCCTTTCCCAGTTATTCGTCGAGAGCAGGTCCATCATTGCCAGATCGCCCTTAAAGGCATTGTTCTCAGTGTATTCCCATATAATCGGAGAGACGATCCTCTCCTTATAATACTCTTTCACGGTGCCGTTTGCAACAACCTGGTCAGGATCGACATTTATGATGAACTTATTTGCCGGCAGAAAATTAAAGTAATCACCCCTTCCCGTGACGTCGACCATAAACTTCCGGTCGTCCTGACCGACAAATTCCACAGCCTGCGCCAGATCGACGGGTTTGTCGACCCTGCTGATCACCGGGATCTGGACCCGGACACCATCGATATATTTTTCTGGTCCAAGGCTCAGAGGCATCGGGTCCGACTCAAAAGCTTTCTGCCTCATCATCTCCACATACCACCCTGCCTGTATGTAGCTCAGGTTTGCCACACGTATGTCGGTACGCACTGCTTCCACATCCTGGACGTACCATACAGGGAATGAATCGTTGTCGCCGTATGTGAAAAGTACGGCGTTGGGAGCGCACGACTTAAGGTAATTGGCGCCGATATCCCTTGCAGTGTAGCGGCCTGATCTGTTATGGTCGTCCCAGTTCTGGACACCCATGAGAACCGGACAGGCTATCATCAGGACGATAAAAGTGATACCTGCCGAAATCCTGCCGTCGAGCACCCTGCTCAGCTTCTCGTAAAGGAGCATGAATCCCATCCCGATCCAGATGGCAAATGCATAGAATGAGCCTGCATAGGCATAATCCCTTTCGCGGGGCTGGTTCGGATACTGGTTCAGATAGAGTATTATTGCCAGTCCGGTCATAATAAAGAATGCCAGAACAAGCCAAAAGCCTTTATTGTACCGCTTATACTGCCAGAAGGCACCGGCAACGCCGATCAGGAAGGGCAGGAAAAAATAGACATTCCTGCCTTTGTTGTTCTTAAGATCGGAAGGAACATTTTCGAGGCTTCCAAGCCTGGCTTCATCAATGAATTTAATCCCGCTTATCCAGTTCCCGTGCAACGGGTTGCCATTACCCTGAACATCATTCTGCCTTCCCGCAAAATTCCACATGAAGTATCGTAAATACATGTATCCGACCTGGTATCTGAAGAAATAGCGAAGATTCTCACCGAAAGTCGGGCAGACGATGGTCTCCTTGGCTGTACCCGATCCCACGGTGTATCTTCTTCCTGTTATCTTTCCCCAGTATTTGTAAGCAACTTCATGGTCGGGTTCGGGGCTGTACATCCTGGGGAATATTGTACTGAACTGCTCGCTGTACTTATACTCCGGCCGGTAATAGGACACATATTTCCCGTCTATCTTGTTGTATCCCGCAACCACATTCTTTGCATCAACCACGGGTGCGCTGTAGTAATGCCCGTATATCTTCGGGGAACTGCCGTACTGCTCCATGTTGATGTAATAGGAAAGGGAGAAGATGTTCGAGGGATCGTTCTGATTCATCGGCGGCCGGGCGGATGACCTTATCACGATCATTGCATAGGATGAATATCCTATCATGATGACGGTAAGGGATGTCAGAATATAGTTCAGTATCACTCGTTGTGACCTCATGGAATATCTTATACCAACGATCAGGAGAGCCCCTGTCAGCACCATGAAAAAGATGGTGCCGGACTGGAAAGGGAGTCCAAATCCGTTGACAAACAGCAACTCAAACCAGCCTGCCGCCTTCGGAACGCCCGGGATTATAAAGAAAACCACAAACCAGATTATGAAGATGGAAGCCAGGAGGGTCTTCAGAACACCTTTTACGCTTATTTCATACTTCCTGAAATAAAAAACAAATACCAGCACCGGAATAACAAGAAGGTTCAGCCGGTGAATGCCGATACCGAGACCCATTATATATGCAATAAGGATTATCCATCTTCCTGAGCAGGGCTTGTCGGCTTCATCCTCCCATTTGAGCATTGCCCAGAAGACAAGGGCGGTGAAGAGCGAAGAGGCGGCGTAGAGCTCTCCCTCCACGGCTGAGAACCAGAAGGTATCAGAGAAGGTATATGCCAGGGCTCCGATGATCCCGCTGCCGATGACCGGAAGAATCTGTTTCGGTTCGGAGATTATCCCGCTGTCATAGACCTTCCTGACAAGGTGCGTTATGGTCCAGAACAACAGCATTATCGCCAGTCCGCTGCAAAGCGCCGAGAGTATGTTTATTGTCAGTGCAACCTGGGAGGTATCCCCTCCTGCAAAAAGTGTGGCGATCCTGCCGATCATAATAAAGAGAGGCGCGCCCGGAGGATGTCCCACCTGAAGCCCGAAAGCACAAAGGATAAATTCTCCGCAATCCCAGAAACTGACCGTCGGTTCAATGGTCAATAGATAAACAGCCGATGAAATGACAAAAAGAGACCAACCGGTGATCGTGTTCCATCTGCGGTAAAGAGCCCAGACTGAGTTCATATAAGAACGATTTTAATAAAATAAGGAAACAAAGAACGCAAAAAAAAATTATTTGCCCGCACTCACCATCTTATTTAACAACATTTTAACCTGAGAATAAATTTGTTACTTTTGTCCAAAGGCTCCTGCTTATGAGATCCATGAAGCTGATATTCTTTCTTCTGCTTGCCAGCCGGATAAGCAGTCCCGGGCAGGATGCCACTGACGCCGGAACGCCCCCGGAGGGCTTCTCTTTCAGGCTCAGGACCCTGAACTTCGTTAAGAACAATGAATACTCGAATCCCATTGTCGAAGGATACACCCTTATCGGTTATTTTCTTCAGCCTGAGCTTGTTTATACACCCTCATCAAAGTTCTCGCTTGGCATCGGCGCTCATATGCTGAGGTATTCGGGGGCTGAAAAATCTTCCGCTTTAAGGCCGGTTGTATCAGCCAGGTATAATTTTGCCCGTAATGCCGCGCTGACAATGGGGTCTCTCGGTGGCAGCGACTCCCACAGGATGCTGGATCCCCACTTCAGCAGTGAAAGGATATATACCGGCTGGGCAGAGGAGGGTATAGCCCTCAGCTTCCGCGGCGATAAGCTGTTCAATGACACATGGCTCAGCTGGGAGAATTTTATCTTCAGGGGAGACTCCGTAAGGGAGGTGTTTACTTTTGGCGAGTCATTAAGATACTCCTCCTCCCTTATCAGTGATATCTTCAGGTTTGAAATACCCCTGCAGGTTCAGTTAAGGCACTACGGCGGACAGATCAGCGATTATCCGGAACCTGTCGAGACATATTTCAACCTGGCCACAGGCGCAAGGGTAAATTTTGACATTGCGGGGAAAAGATACGGGACGGCCGGGTTTGAGTACTCATTGTTCCTGAGCAATGAGCTGACCGGAAAATCAACCATCGGATTATCGTCAGGGAATGCAGAGTGGTTCAGGCTTAATTACGGCTTAAGGAATCTTCAGATTGAGATCGGTTACTGGATCGCCCATAATTTCTATGCTCCAAACGGGAATCCCATTTTCAGCTGTGTCTCTGACTATGATGAGGGGAGTATCATACCTGACCGCAGGATCGCTACCGGGTCCGTCAATCTCACCATCATCCCGGAAAGCTTTTTCCACCTTTTCGCAGGGCTGGATGCCTGGTACGATACAAAGCTGAAAAGGCTTGACACTGCCGTCGCACTTCACCTCCGGCTTGACAGGTTTTTCGGCCGCCGCTAAATATGGTACCTCCAGGGCCTGGTTCTCCAGTACTCTCCTGCATAATCCACACCTATCCTTTGACTGCTTCTTATCACGGGTTTCAGGCCGGTATCCTCTATCCATATCCTTGAAGAAACAGTGAGGTCCTCGCCATAAAATGACCGGTCGATGCCGATCACCCTCGTCAGCCTGCCAGGACCATCAAATCCTTCTATCCCCCTTATCAGTACCGCCTGTGGATCGTTTTCCACTGAGGTAACGACATTAAACATCCAGTACATGCCATAAACGAAATATACATATACCAGCCCTCCCACCCCATACATAACATCCGTCCGTTTTGTCCTTCCCCTGCTGGCATGGCACGCCTTATCCTCATGTCCGCGGTAAGCCTCGGTTTCAGTAATCATGAATCTCCCCGGAGGACCTGAATCCGGCCTTACGACAAGGTGCTTGCCAACCAGTTCCTGTGCCACCCCGAGAACGTCGCGGGTGTAAAATTCCCGTGCAAGCCTTTTAACTGATCCCATGATAATGTTCAAACTGATTTGATTAAGGCCACCGACTTTTAAGCGCCACCTGTTCAGAAGAAAAGAGTGTCTTCTTCCGCTTACAGAAGGATCTGCTTTCCCGGTCAGTCATAACCCGGGTAAAAATAAGCCTAGTTTTGGACTTCGGGAATAATTTCTGTCTGATATTCTTTTTTTTTATGAAATATATTGTATTTTTGCAAACCCAAAATAGAGGGTTTTTCATAAGTACAAGTGTTTTAATAAAAAATTAACTGCCAGTGGATACCTTAAGTTACAAGACTGTTTCGGCCAACAAGGCGACTGTCAATAAGGAGTGGGTGATTATCGATGCCGAAGGGGCCATTCTCGGACGGGTTGCATCAGTTGTGGCATCGATGCTGAGGGGAAAGCATAAGACAAACTTCACGCCTCATGTGGATTGCGGTGACAATGTGGTTGTTATCAATGCTGAAAAGGTGTCGCTGACGGGCACAAAATGGTCGGACAAGGAATATGTAAGGCATACCGGTTATCCCGGGGGCCAGAGATTCACAAGTGCAGAGGAGATGCTGAAAAAGAATCCCATCGGGCTTGTCGAACATGCTGTCAGGGGGATGCTTCCCAAGAACCGGCTCGGAAGGGTTCTTTACAGGAATATGCATGTATACGCAGGTCCGTCTCATCCTCACGAAGCACAGAAACCTAAAAAAATTGAACTAAACAACAACCAAGCATAAATATGGAGTCAATCAATGCTATTGGAAGAAGAAAAGCAGCCGTTGCCAGGGTCTTTTTAACTGATGGTAAGGGCAATATTACGGTCAACAACCGCGATTACAGGGAATATTTCAGTTCTGAGACACATCAGTATGTTGTTACCCAGCCGCTCGTTCTTCTGAACGCTTCCGATCAGTACGATATCAAGGTCAATCTTGACGGAGGAGGAGTCAAAGGTCAGGCTGAAGCGCTGAGACTTGGGATTTCAAGAGCGCTCGTGATGATAAATGAGGAGAATAAGCCTGTCCTGAAGGCCAACGGATTTCTTACCCGCGATCCCCGCGAAGTAGAGAGAAAAAAACCGGGTCAGCCCAAGGCACGCAAGAGATTCCAGTTCAGTAAACGATAAAAAAACAAAAATGCCAAGAACAAATTTCCAGGAACTGCTTGATGCAGGTGTTCATTTCGGTCACCTTAAAAGAAAATGGAATCCGGCCATGGCTCCCTATATATTCATGGAGCGGAACGGTATTCATATTATTGACCTCGAAAAAACAGTTGTTAAAATCGATGAAGCTGCTTCAGCCATGAAGCACATAGCCCGTTCAGGCAAGAAGATCTTATTTGTCGCCACGAAAAAACAGGCCAAGGAGATAGTAGCGGAAAGGGTCAAAGAGGTTAACATGCCATACGTTACTGAACGCTGGCCCGGAGGAATGCTTACCAACTTCCCGACGATAAGGAAGGCTGTCAAAAAGATGTCGTCGATAGACAAGATGGCTGGCGACGGCACATTCACAAACCTGTCGAAGCGCGAAAGACTGCAGGTAACAAGGCAGAGAGCCAAGCTCGAGAAAAACCTCGGCAGTATTGCCGATCTCACCCGGCTCCCTTCTGCAATTTTCGTGGTGGACGTCTGTAAGGAACACATTGCCGTGAGAGAGGCAAAAAGGCTCGGCATCCCTGTTTTTGCTATGGTTGATACCAATTCCGATCCCACCGAGATCGAATTCCCGATCCCGGCCAACGATGACGCCTCAAAGTCCATTTCCCTCATAACGGGTATACTGTGCCAGGCGATAGCCGAAGGCCTGAACGAAAGGAAGTTCGACAAGGACAAGGAGCCGGGGCAGAGAGATAAGAGCATGACCCGCAAGGAACTTGAGACAGAACTGCATCCTTCGATTGTCGAGGCAATTGCAGAAGAGGACGAGGAAGAGGAGGTTGAGGCTGACGAGAACGACACTGAAGAAATTGAAGAGGGAGAAGAGATCACTGCTGAGGTTGACGACAGCGAAGAGGATCTTTAGAATATTGAATAATTAAACAACTAAAATAAGATGGCTGCAATTAGTGCTGCAGATGTGGCAAAATTAAGGAGAGTGACCCTGGCAGGGATGATGGACTGTAAAAAAGCACTCGAGGAGTCAGGCGGAGACTTTGACAAGGCAATTGCGATAATACGCAAGAAAGGACAGGCTGTCGCCAGCAAAAGAGCCGACAAAGAAGCTACTGAAGGAGTGGTCCTGGCAAAGGTCACCACGGACAACAGGCTGGGTGCACTGATAGTCCTGAACAGCGAAACCGATTTCGTCGCAAAGAATGCCGAATTCATCTCACTTGCCACTAAGATACTCGACGTTGCCCTTGCCGGAAATCCGGCCGACCTCGAAGGGCTCAAATCTCTCTCTATGGATGGCGGCAAGGTGGGCGATAAAGTGGTTGAGTATGTTGGGATCATCGGTGAGAAGCTTGAGCTTTCTTATTACGAGAAGATCGAAGCCGCTCATGTTCAGGCATATATACACCCGGGCAACAGGCTTGCCACACTTGTCGGCTTTACAAAGGCCGGACTGGATACTCAGATATACAAGGATGTAGCAATGCAGGTAGCAGCAATGAGCCCCGTTGCAGTCGATAAGGATGATGTTCCCCCTGCAATAATTGCGCAGGAGATCGAGATCGGGAAAGAACAGGCCAGGCGCGACGGGAAACCGGAAAACATGCTGGAGAAGATAGCCCAGGGCAAACTCGGGAAATTTTTCAGGGAGAGCACTCTTCTTAACCAGGACTTTGTCAAGGACAACAAGATGACCATCAAACAATATCTTGAGTCAGCCGACAAAGGGCTCACCATATCGGCTTTCAGGAGGGTTACACTTAATCTGTAACTTTGGTTGGTTCATAATACAATAATCGGGCGCCCCCTTCGGGGCGCTTTTTTTGTGAATTATTGTCAATACATTTTATTATTTTCGTCTTATCATTAACAGTAAAACAGATTATGAAATATTCGAGGATCCTATTGAAGCTAAGCGGCGAGTCGTTGTCGGGGAAAGGGAGTTATGGCATCAGCGAAGAGGTGCTGGAGGAATATGCCGGTCAGGTGATTGATGTGATAAATGAAGGATGTGAAGTGGGCATTGTCATCGGAGGCGGCAACATCTTCCGCGGCCTCAGAGGCACGGAATCGGGATTCGACCGGGTAAAAGGCGACCAGATGGGCATGCTTGCCACCGTAATAAACGGACTCGCTCTCGAAAGCGTTATTACACGGCTGGGAGGAAAGGCAAAACTTTTCACCTCAACGGCGATGGCGCCTTTCGGGGAACTCTACAACAGGGACAGGGTCGTTGAGGCGCTTGCCGGTAAAACCGCATGCATTCTCACCGGAGGGACCGGCAATCCGTTCTTTACCACCGATACCGCCGCCGCACTGAGAGCTGTTGAGACAGGGGCAGACATCCTTCTTAAAGGGACAAGGGTCGACGGGGTCTATACAGCCGATCCTGAAAAATACCTGAATGCCGTCAAGTTTGAAAAAATATCCTTCAGCGAGGCCATTCACCGCAAACTGAAAATTATGGATCCCACAGCCTTTACAATGTGCCACGAGAACAAAATACCGGTAATCGTTTTCAATATGAATATCCCGGGAAATCTTAAGAAGATAGTAAATGGCACAGTGACCGGGACCCTGATTTCGGATTGAACTATATTGCTTTTTCAGCCATTTTACTATTTTTGCTTTTCCTGTACATTAAACTATACCTCATGGACGAAGAAACCGACCTTATTATTGAAGAGACCAGGGAAAGGATGGAAAAAGCCCTGGAGCATCTTGAGCATGAACTTGCGAGACTTCGCGCAGGAAGAGCGACACCTGTTCTCCTGGATGGCATAGCGGTTGACTACTACGGCGTTAACTCCCCCCTTTCACAGGTTTCGAATATCAACACTCCCGATCCGAAGACAATCCTTATCCAGCCCTGGGAAAAAAACATGCTCGGGGTGATCGAAAAGGCCATTATGGCCGCCAATATAGGATTAACACCTGTAAATAACGGGGAAGTCATCAGAATAAACATCCCTCCCCTGACCGAAGAGCGCAGGCATCAGCTTGTAAAACAGGTGCGTAACGAGGGGGAGACAGCCAAGATAAGCCTCAGGAACGCCCGCAAATGGGCAAACGACGAACTAAAAAGACTGCTTAAGGAGGGGCTTGCCGAGGACCTCGAGAAGATTGCCGCCGAAAATGTTCAGACCATGACAGGTGAATACTCCGCAAAAGTCGATAGGGTGATGGCTGCAAAGGAGAAAGACGTGATGACGGTCTGAAATTATCTGCCCGGCACCAGTTTCAGAGTATATTTTGCAGCTGCCTTTACTGCTCCGTCATAAAAGGCATCCTTATAAAACCCTTTTTCGACATACGTCTTTGTCTGTGACAGATAAAACTCACTTGCAGGCACGCCCGATGCACCTGTGGGTATGACCGTATAAGACTCGTCCCAGTCGGCTGTGTTGTAAATATGCCTCTCGGACGCTCCGTCTACAACCCTGAACCCGTCAGAATATGTTGAAGGGCATACAGTGTGGGCGGCGCCACCGGTCGGGTATGCAGGTGAATTGAGCCTGAAAACGCGGTCGAGAAGCTTCACTGCACCCATGGGATGTTCGAGCGTAATAGTGAGTATATCACCCCACTTCCAGCTGCTGACATCATTCCCGTAACTCTCCGACAATACCCCTGCCATATCCCTGAAACTCCTGAATATTATCTCCTCAAGCGATTCCGTCTGAGGTGTGTTTATATCATCCACCCATTTATCAGGACCGCTATTAAGGATCCTATATATATAGTAATCCCTAACCGAGCCGGGAAGCTGCCCGTATAATTCACCCAGCTCGTCCGACAGAAGGTTTTTTGCAAAACTGACAGTGAAAAACTCAAAGATCGCCGGTGCCGCTTTACCACCGCTCATTTCATAATCCCATTCCTCGATGGCCTGAAAGGCGCTTCTCTCCACTGGGCTCATTTCAGGTAAACGCTCCCTGATACGGAGGATGAAAGGTGTAAGCAGTGCAGCATAATCCGAATGCTGATCGGTAACCATTCTTTTGAAGTCATCTATGCCAAGTATCTCTTTCTCTCCGAGCATCTCCCTTATCCGGTTTATCCTGTAGGGGACATAAAACCTGTAGGAGATGTAGTAAGGATAGTCATCGCTCACCGTCTTGTTGTTAGCAGAGGAGACCGAGCCGTTCTCCGGATTATAGCTTGACGGCAGCTGATCAGGCGGCACGTAACCTTTCCAGTCATACTCATCGCTCTCACCGGACCTTATTATCGAACCATGACCTTTCCTTACCGGAATTCCGCCGCCTGTCGCTAATCCGATGTTCCCTTCCGTGTCGGCATAAGCGAAATTCTGGCTTACCGAATTGAAAGAGGCCAGGGCCTGAAGGAAATCCTCCCAGTTGCCTGCCCTGTTAAGCCCGTAAACACCTTTCAGCTCACCGCTCTGATCATAACCCGACCACCTCATGCTCAGTACAGCATCATCTATATCATTGAAGCCGGAAATTACCGGACCGCGGTGCGTGAACCTGACAGCCAGGGTATCCGCCCTTCGCTTTCCGGATCTTATTATCTCCTGTTTAATCAGCATATCGCGCCACTCACCGTTAAACCAGTACTGGTTCTCATTATCGGGATTTATTTTTTCAGCATACAGATCAATATCATCAACCATCAGGTTGGTCATCCCCCAGGCAACCTTCTCATTATGGCCTGCAACAGCAAAGGGTGCCCCCGGAAGAAAAACCCCCGTGACGTTAAGCTTGCCGGGTATCACCTGGTGCATCTGCATCCAGATACCGGGGGAGTTTAATCCAAGATGCATGTCGTTCGAGAACAGAGGTTTGCCTGTAGTGCTCCTCGATCCGCTTACCGCCCAGTTATTGCTTCCCGAGAAAGCATGGATCCCGAGCGATTTCAGCTTGTCGAGCGACCCGATAAATGTAAGGGCTTCCTGCAGTCTCTCATCCTTCAGGCTGAAATCCGGGAAAACCTCAGTGGCTTCCGCAAGCCAGTCGGGGATCAGCTCTCCTGCTTTCTCGGGTCCCAGCTTCTGCACCAGCCGGTAGTTAAAAATATCTGCTGACAGGTTTCCGGAAGCAAGATCCCATCCCATATAGCCGCATAAACATACTATATTCTCAAGCATCCAGTCGTCGGGTCTGTAGGAAAGTATCCTGAACTCAGGAGGCAGTTTCCTTCCGGCCCTCCTTATGTAGGTGTTCACCCCGTCGGTAAAGGCCTGCAAATGGTCGAGCAGATCCTTTTCCATAATGCTCAGCTCCATCTTCGATTTTGTCATCATGTCAAGACTGCGCAAAAAGAGATCCGTCTGAATGTAATCATCTCCGAAGATCTCCGATAATCGCCCGGTTGTCGCACGGCGGATCAGGTCCATCTGCCACAATCTCTCCTGAGCTGTTACAAAGCCTGTGGCAAAATAGAGATCATACTCATTCTCAGCATAGATATGCGGCATTCCTCTCTCGTCGCGGTAGACAGTCACATCGTTCGTGAGCCCTGTTAAGATGAGCTCTCCGTCGTACAGGGGCAAGGCACCCTTTTTAACACCGTTCAGCAGGATCAGCCCGCCGGCGATAACAAGGATTATCAATCCTGCCAGGAGGGTCAGAATGGTTTTTAATGTCTTCATGATCTTCAGGGGTTTGGTTGCCGCCAATTTACTACTTTTCCGGAATTAATTTAAGGGTATATTTTGCAGAGGAGCTGACGGCATTTTCTGAAAAAAGATCCTTATAGAACTTTCCTTCGATATAAGTTTCAGCCTGGGAAAGGTAAAACTCGCTTCCGGGAACACCCGAGATCCCGCAGGGTATGACCGACTCCGATTCATCCCAGTCGGCAGTGTTCAGAACATGCCTGACAGATGCCCCGTTTCCCACTTTAAACTCCGATTTGAACGAAAAATACGGGCTTACGGTATGATCGCTCCCCCCCACGCCAAACCTCCGTGAATTGAGCTTAAAGAGAAAATCAAGTATTCTTACTGTTCCCAGCGGATGAGTGAAAGTAAGCTCATGTATTCTTCCCCATTGCCACCTGTCGCTGTTCTTCCCGTATTTCTGAGTCAGCTCCGCAATACTCTCCTTAAAACTTTGCAGTATTATATCGTCAAGCGTTTCCCTTTCAGGGGTGAGGACATTGTCCACCCATTCGTCAGCACCGTTGACAAGCAACCGGTAGATGTAGTACTCTCCGGCCATGTAGTAGTGTCTGTCGTAAAGCTCCCCCAGTTCGTCTGCGAGCAGGTTTTTTTTGAGCGACTTCCTGAAATGTTCAAAAATGGCGGGTGAAACCAGGTCCTTGTTCATATTATGATCCCAGCCCGAAAGGAGTTCAAGGGCATGCCTTTCAGTCTCATTCAGTTCGTCAGCCCGTTCATAAAGTTTCAGGATGTGCGGGACAAGCAGACCGGCGAAAACGGAATGCTGGTCATTGACCATCCTCCTGAAATCTTCCTGACAATGTATCTCTTTCCCGTCGATCATCTCTCTAATCCTTTTTATCCGGTAGGGCATTACAAATTCTGAGCTGACATAATATGGATAATCATCGTTCACCGTTTTATTGTTGGCTGAGGAAACATACCCTTCCGGGGGGTTAAAACTTGAAGGAAGTTGTTCAAACGGCACATATCCCTTCCAGTCAAACTCATCTGTCTCTCCGTTCCTTATGAGGGCGCCGTTCCCTTTTCTTACCGGAATGCCTCCGCCGGTGTTAAGCCCGATATTGCCGTCGACATCTGCATAGACAAAGTTCTGGCTTATTGTTCTGAATGTCGAGATCCCTTCCCTGAAATCCTTCCAGTTTTCCGCTCTGTTCAACTGGTACATCGTTCTGATCTCATTGCTGGGATCAAAGCCTGACCACCTCATGCTCAGACTGCTGTTATTCACGTTTGTATTGCCTGAAATTACCGGTCCTCTGTGAGTGGACCTTATTTCGACGGTATCCTGCTTTCCCCCTCTTATTGTGATCACTTCTTTCCTGGCCGTCATATCGATCCATTCTCCGTTGAAGTAATACTGATTTTCATTTTCAGGATTGATCTTTTCAGCGAACAGATCAACATCGTCCACCATCAGGCTGGTCAGTCCCCATGCAACTCTTTCATTGTGGCCGGCAATCACAAACGGCTCTCCCGGGATGACCACCCCGGTTACATCGAGCTTGCCCTTCACCACCTGATGCATCTGTATCCAGACACCCGGGAGCCCCAGAGTCAGATGCATGTCGTTCGAAAGCAGGGGTTTACCCGTTTCCGTCCTGTTTCCTGAGAGAGCCCAGTTATTGCTCCCAAAAAATGAGTGTATTCCAAACCTGCCGACCCTGTCGAACGATGATATGAGCGATCGTGCCTCAGAAAGAAGGTCGTCATCGAGCCTGAAATCCGGATAAATGATATCTGTTTCAACATTCCAGTCAGGGATAAGCTGAACAGCCTTTTCAATCCCGAGTTTTTTAACCAATTCATGATAAAAGAGTTCGGAAGTCAGGTTCCTTGAAGTAAGGCTCCAGCCCATATACCCCACTATATTTGTAATGTCCCTGAGCGTCCACTTCTCAGGAGAGTAGGAAAGGATCCTGAATTCCAGCGGCAGATCCTTATGACACCTTCTGATAAATTCGTTTACACCGTCAGAATAGGCCTGAAGGCATTCCATGATTTCAGGCGGTTGAATTTTGAGGATCTCTTCCGATTTCTCACTTATCCTCAGGCAACGCATGAGAAAGTCTGTCTCCACGAATGATTTTCCGAAGATCTCTGAAAGTCTTCCTGTAGAACTGCGCCGGATCAGGTCCATCTGCCAGAGACGCTCCCTTGCTGATATATACCCCACCGCCATATAGAGGTCGTGCTCATTTCCTGCATAAATATGCGGCATTCCCCTTTCATCGGTAAAAACCTTTACCTCTTCTTTCAGCCCGGGAATCAGGAGTTCTCCTTCGTACTGCGACCAGGATCTTCTTTTCTCCGTTGTCGAAGAGACGAACCCTGTGATCAGTGCAGGCAATATTATAACAAGCACTGAATAATGCAATTTCTTTAGGGTAATCATACTGTACGGGTTAAATTATACCCATAAGTTACGAAATTCCTGAAATCAGCAAATAATTCTTTTGTTTAATCCGGAGGTGCAATTTTTACAGATATCTATGGAGGAGCGGCCTGAAATAAGTTTTTGCCGGAAAGCATTGAATTTCTGGCCGTTCCAGATCTCGGTGAACGATTCTTTATTAAGATTTCCCATAACATGCTCCGCATTTTTGTCGAAACAGCATGGAACAACTTTACCGTCCCACGTAACTACAGGATTGAACCAGAGCCTGGAACACCGGCCGGGGAGTGAACTCCTGATCTCATAAGTTCCGTTGACCGGCCTGTATCTCCGGAACCTCTCCTGCGAAGGCAGCCATTCCCCGATATCGCCCCTGCTGATTATCTGCATCGATTTCAGCCTGAGTGATACTTTCATTTCCCGGGCAAACTTCCTGACAGCCGGTATCTGGTGCTCATTCTTCCGGCTCACCAGGAACTGGATCTCCATCTCCATGGATGACCTGTGCTTCCTTTTTGCTTCCGCAACATTCTGAATGCCTTCAATTACCTTTTCAAAGTTGCCCCCTGCACGGTAGGCTGTATAGGCAGTGCTGTCCATCCCGTCGAGCGAGACGATCAGCTTCGACAGGCCAGACCCGGCCAGGCTGTCAGCATTTTCCGGGGTGAGAAAGTGGCCGTTGGTCGACACCGTTTTCCGGCATTTTCCTTTTACTGAGAGGAATGAAAAGAATTCAGGGTGCATCATCGGTTCACCCTGAAAATAGAGATTGAGCCAGAGCAGGTACAGTTCCATCTCCGACATGATCTTCCTGTAAAGACCAATATCCATAAACCCTTTTCCCCGGGTCATGGCGCCGGAACCCGAAGGACACTCCGGACATTTAAGGTTGCAGTAATTAGTCAGTTCGATACCTGCGGCGACCGGCATCAGGCTCACCGCCGGCTTTCGTGTCACACTGCTCTTAATAAAGGAATACCCTGCAGAAAAGGCGTTTCGGTATCTGACTGATCGCATGATGAGGAACCGGGTTATAAAAAGTAAAGTAAGAGAATTTTTTGAAAACGATAGGGTAAAAATGCTCTTTGTTGGTCATAGGGGTGTAACAGGCACAAAAAACCATAGAATACCGGACCAGATTTTTTAACTTAATAGAATTATGCCATGAAAACATTCAGAAATTGCTCACT
>DIKJ01000135.1:24271-56655 GCA_002424525.1 Bacteroidales bacterium UBA5621
CGGCAAGAACAAAAATGATCAGCAGGAATTCAGGACCATCAGGGGTAAGGTGATCGATTCCGAGAACGGTTCCCCTCTTATCTTCGCATCGGTTGCAGTTAAAGAAACCAACGTTGCAACCGTCACCAACATCGACGGTGAGTTCAGTATCAAGATCACTGAGAATGAGGTCTCCAAAAACCTCGAGATCACCTACCTGGGATATAAAAACAAAGTCATCCCTATCGGTGAAATGAAAGACAATGGTTACAGGAACATGATCTCACTCGATCCGGCTCCGATCCCTATCAGGGAAATCATCGTCAAGCCTCTCGACCCGGAAGAGATCGTCAGAAAGGCGATAGGCAATATCGGCAGAAATTATGTGGACGAAGCAAACCTGATGACTGCCTTTTACAGGGAGACAGTCCGCAAGAACCGCACCTACGTATCCATTGGAGAAGCTGTGGTCGAGATTTTCAAGGCTCCCTACAACAATGACTTCCGTTTCGACGGCGCCAGGATGTACAAAGGCAGGAAAAGCTCCGATGTGCAGAAGATGGATACGGTCCTCTTCAAACTGCAGGGCGGCCCGGTAAGCGTTTTACAGCTCGATATAGTAAAGAATTCCGAGGTTGTTCTGACCCACGACGCCATGAAGTATTACAATTACGCCCTGAGAAGCGTTGTTGAAATAGACGAAAAGCCTCATTACGTTATTGAATTCGTCCAGAAGCCGACCGTGGAAATCCCGCTTTTCCTGGGCTACCTTTATATAGAAGTTGATACTTACGCCCTCACCGAAGCTGAATTTGGATTCAACATGTCCGACAAGGATGCGGTCAGCTCCATATTCATCAGGAAAAAGCCGCTTGGCATGGAAGTAACACCCGAGGTGGCCACATACAGGACAAAATACCGCTCGCAGGACGGTAAGAGCTATTTCGCCTACTCAAGGGCTGAAGTAAGGTTCAAGGTCAACTGGAAAAGAAAACTCTTCAATACGTTCTACACAACGATGTCTGAAATAGCCGTCACCGACCGTACATCCGAAGAAGTTATTAAATTTGCAGCAAGGGATAAGATCAAATACACCGACGTATTCTCAGACAAGGTTGGTGCTTTTGCCGATCCCGACTTCTGGGGCGAATATAACGTGATAGAACCCGACCAGAGCATTGAGTCAGCCATTCGCCGTCTGAGCAGAAGGCTGAAATTCAGCGACAGGGAGGAAGAATAACCGTCAATACACATAATGGCCAGTGACATTGAAATAATCAGGAGGATCCGGGAAGGTGATGTTAAGCAGTTCGAGTCACTTTTCAGATCCTCCTATGTTTCACTGGTCAGATATGCAAAAACGATAATAAAGGATCACGATACGGCAGAGGAGATAGTCCAGGACCTGTTTTTCAGGCTCTGGCAGGATAAGGAGAAGATCAATATAGTGAGTTCTTTGAACGGGTACCTTTTCAGGGCGGTATATAACCGCTGCCTTCACCTGATCGGCCACAGGAAGATCGTGGAACGGCATGCGCAGGAAGCCTCGAACGTTCAGGAGAGAGCTCCGGACGATCCGCTGGATATCCTCAGTTACCGCGATCTTCAGAACAAAATAGCCCGGATACTCGAAAGATTACCCGAACGATGCGGCAGGATCTTTTGCATGAGCAGGTTTGAAGGATTGAAATACAATGAGATAGCTGAAAAACTGTCGGTATCGGTAAAGACCGTTGAGGCAAACATGGGCAGGGCACTTAAGGAATTCCGGAAAGCGCTGGAGGAAAGATGAAAAAAATGAAAAACATAGAGAAATTAACCGAAAGGGAGTGGGAAGAGCTTGCTTCCCTCCTTTCCGGAGAACAGGACGAAAAGTCAGAGGTTCCCGGCCGTTTTCTGGACGGGGATACCCTGGATACTGAAAAACACTGGAAAGAACTGAAAAAGATGGATGACGATAAGGAAATAAATGTCGACAGAGCCTGGGACAGACTCTATTCAAGGATGAATGAGGACGGGATAATTGCACCGGCTCCGGTCCGCAGGTACATTTTTGACGGGATGCCGGTGCTGAGAATAGCAGCAACAGTTCTGATTCTTCTGACCTTCGGTTCCGGCCTGATCTACCTTAACAACAAAGGGCTCCTGAGCAGTAAAACAACCATTGCCACAACATCTGAACAACAGAATATACGGGTTGATCTCCCCGACGGCAGTGTCGTCTTCCTTAACCGCAATACAGAATTGTCATACCGCAGGAATTTCTCCGGACATGGCAGGAACGTTGCTCTTACGGGCGAAGCCCTCTTCGATATTGCCCGTGAAGAAACAAATCCTTTTACTGTAAGCGCAGGCAGCGCGAAAATAACGGTCCTGGGAACAACCTTCAGCATAATTACCAACGATGCCGGTCCGGAAGTGGAGGTCTTTGTTCAGACCGGGAAAGTGATGCTTTCAGATAACTCCGGAAAACAGAGCATCGGGATCGATCCGGGCTATATAGGCACCATCGGTTCCGGCCAGCCGGAAGTGAAACTCAATACCGATCCCAATTATCTCTCGTGGAACACGGGGAAACTTGTCTACAGCGGACAGAAGCTTGAAAATGTTTTCAACGACCTCCGGAAAATTTACAGGATCGAAATAAATACCAGCGATCCTGATATACTCAGCCAGAGCTTAACCTCAACCTTCGAAAAACAGTCGCACGAAACAATTATCCTTGTAATTTGTACTACCTTTAACCTCAGCTTTACAAGGGATGGAGATGTTTACCATCTCTCACGAAGATAAACGTAAACTGAAGAAGGTGATCCACAATGGCACCATCCATATTAGAATACCGGCCATTGCATTGTTTCTTTTTCTGACACACTCACCGGCTCTGTTATGCCAGAAAAGCATACTTGATTCGGTTTTTACCTTCCGCTCAGGAATGGTGAGAACGGAAAACGCCCTTAATATCATCTCCGAAAAGACCGGGTACAACTTCACCTACGACAGCCGGCTCGTTGAGGGCGAGAAGAGAGTACGGATGACATTCAGCGAGATGAGGTTAAGTGAGGTTCTCGACAGTATCCTCAGGAACGACACTCTTGCCTATTCGGTTATCGACAGGTATATCATCATAACCCGCAATGCTCCTTCCATCTATCCTCTCCGCGACCCGGGGGCATATACAGGGACGGAAACGACCTATATAAGCGGCCTGATAATCGATGCAGATTCCCGGGAACCCCTGCCTTCAGCCACGGTGAGCCTTATGAACAAGGGAAGGGGTACCGTGGCGAACAATAACGGGGAGTTCGGACTCATGATAACACCCGATTGCCTCGATGATACGCTCTTCGTATCATACCTTGGTTACTTCGGCAGAAAGATCCCTGTCCGTTACACTCCGGGAAACGACTTCACAATAGGCCTCCGGAGCGAGTTCATCTCTATACCCGAGATAATTATCAGGAATCAGATACCGCAGGAGGTGATCAATAAAGCGGTGTCCGCGATACCGCGCAACTATGGCACCTCGCCTGCCAGGCTGACTGCCTTCTACAGGGAGGGCGTGCTGAAAAAGGATGAGCTTCAGACCTATTCCGAAGCTGTTCTTCAGATTTACAAGAGCTCATATACATCACTCCTGCTCAACGATCAGATAAAAGTGCTCAAAAGCAGGAAGATCGAGAACGTCAACCGCACCGACACCCTGGCAATAAGGCTGAAGGCCGGGCTGAGCACAAGCCTCGAGCTCGATGGTGTGCGAAACAGGTTCGATTTCATCTCATGGCCCGATATGGAGGATTATACCTACCGGATGACCGACATCGTGACATTCGACGAAGAGGCCGCCTTTGTGATAGAATTCGTCCAGAAGGAGTCGGTCGATCTGCCTCTCTTCAAAGGGACCCTCTACATCAATACTTATGATTATGCACTTCTGCGGGCAGAATTTGAGATCAACCCGGCACACATTCATAAAATGAAGGATTCATTTGTCTCATCCGCATCCCGCGGATTTACGACATGGCCGGTTTCGGTGAAATATGCGGTTAATTACCGGAAGCATAGTAACCGCTATTTTCTCAGTCATGTGCGGGGCGATCTGGTATTTGCCTCGCGGCAGAGAAAGAGACTGTTCAGCACACAGTTCAATGTGTTCTTCGAGCTTGCAGTAACGGAAACAATCCTTGAGAACGTGGCAAGGTTCGAAAGAGAGGAGCTGGCACCCATTCATGCGGTCTTTTCAAGAACGATCACCAGCTACGACCAGGTTTTCTGGGGCAACCAGGATTTTCTCAAGCCCGAAGACAATCTTCTTCAGGCTCTTAAGAACATGAGCGTGAGACTTCAGGAATTCTCTGAGGATCAAAACTAATACTTGTCGATCAGCCTGTAAAGCTCGGTAAGATCGGGCGTCAGGACTATCTCGGTCCTTCTGTTCTTCTGGCGAGCATCTGCAGTATTCCGTGCATCGAGAGGGAGAAACTCGCTCCTGCCCGAAGCTGTCAGGCGTTTCGGATCGATCTTCGTCCCTTCGAGAAGTACCCTGACCACCGTGGTGGCTCTTTTGACACTCAGGTCCCAGTTATCCCTTAGCTGGCCGCTTCCGGGGTTATAGGGAACATTATCGGTATGGCCCTCGATGGTTATCTGTATGCCGGGGTTCCTCTCAAGGACTACCGCCAGCCTCCTCAGGGCATTCCTGCCGTTTGCGTCGATCTCCCAGCTTGCTGACCTGAACAGAAGCTGTTCATCGAGCGAGACATAAACCTTGCCATCCCTCATGGACACGGTGAGCCCGTTGTTCTCAAACCCCAGAAGTGCCTCCGACACCTTGTTCTTCAGATCCTGAACGATGCTCTTCTGTGAATCGAGTATCTTCTCGAGCTCAGCCAGCCTGGCATTCCGTTTCTCAAGCTCATAGGTGAGTTCATCAAGAGAGGCTTTTTTCATATCAAGATTCATCTCCAGTTCACGCAGCAGGTTCTCCCTGTTCTTCAGATCTGTCTGGGCAGACTGAAGCTCCGAAAGGAGTTTTTTGGTCTCGGTGACGTTTCCCCGTATCATAGTCTCCTGGGCTATCTCCAGGTCATTGTACCTCCGCGAAAGCACATTGTACTCCTCCCTTGCCCTTCTTAGCTCGTCCCTGGCGGAAGCAATTTCAGCATCTGCGGAGGCGGCCGCCTTCCCGAGCGATGCAATCTTAGCCTCAAGCTCCCTGTTAGTCATCGAGAGCGCAATATTCTCCGTCTTGAAATCATCTCTCTCGAACATGAAATGCCTGCTTCTGTCCTGCAGATCTCCGTACCTCTTTCCCGTCAGGCACGAAACAGAAGAAAGGGCCAGAAGCAGAACTGCAAGCGGGTAAATTATCGATCTCCTCATCTTGTTTATTTTGTAATAATCGTTAGACAACCATTTGTTTATAGTGTTGAAATATGGAAACAACCTGCCCGACAAAAATAAGAAAATCCCCTTTAAGCTTCAGCAAGCAGAGGGGAATAATAATTCTTATATTTGCAGTATCAAAAAGTGATCTTAGTTCGCATGAATACCGAGGAGAGGCTGCTGTTAAACATATCATCCCCGGAAGACCTCAGGAAGCTAAAACCTACTGATCTGGTAAAGGTTAGCGCTGAGCTCCGTCAGTTCATCATTGACGTGGTCTGCAATAATCCGGGGCATTTCGGCGCCAGCCTCGGCGTTGTGGAGCTCACTGTCGCCCTTCATTACGTTTTCAATACCCCTTACGATAAGATCATATGGGACGTCGGGCACCAGGCTTATGGCCATAAGGTGCTTACCGGCAGAAGGGATCTTTTCTCAACCAACAGGAAATACAAGGGGATAAGCGGCTTTCCCAAAATGTCGGAAAGTGAGTACGATGCCTTTGGTACGGGCCATTCATCCACCTCTATCTCTGCCGCCCTTGGAATGGCGATCGCGGCCAGGCAGAAGGGCGAAAACCGCCATGTTGTTGCTGTGATAGGCGACGGTGCCATGACCGCCGGAGAAGCATTTGAAGGACTGAACCATGCCGGTATTTCAAAATCGGATATACTGGTGATCCTGAACGACAATAAGATAGCCATCGATCCCAACGTCGGGGCACTGAAGGAGTATCTTCTCGACATCTCCACAAGCAAAACCTATAACCGTTTCAGGGACAAGGTTTGGAACGCTCTCGGCCGGTTCGGAAAGATTGGTCCCAAGACGCGGACACTGGCCCGCCAGCTGGAAGCCGGATTCAAAAGCACTCTTCTCGACAGGAGCAACCTTTTCGAGGGAATGAATTTCAGGTATTTCGGTCCTATCGACGGACATGATGTGATGCACCTGACGAGTGTCCTGGAGGACCTGAAGAGGATTCCAGGCCCGAAGCTTCTCCATTGCCTCACCGTCAAGGGGAAGGGGTTCAGGAAGGCCGAGGAGTATCAGACAGCGTTCCATGCACCGGGGAAGTTCGACAAGGATACTGGCGAAATGCTCGATACAGCCGACAAGAATATCCCCCTGACCTACCAGGATGTGTTCGGAAGGACAATCCTCGAGCTCGCAAGGATGAACGACAGGATCACGGGGATCACCCCTGCCATGCCGACAGGGAGCTCCCTCAGCATCATGATGAAGGAGATGCCCGAGAAGACCTTCGATGTTGGAATAGCCGAGCAACATGCAGTGACTTTCTCGGCCGGACTGGCAACCCAGGGAATGATCCCCTACTGCAATATCTACTCATCGTTCATACAACGTGCCTACGATCAGGTAATACACGACGTGGCTCTCCAGAACCTCCATGTGGTTTTCTGCCTCGACCGGGGCGGGCTGGTGGGGGCTGACGGCGCCACACACCATGGCTTTTTCGATATCGCCTTCATGCGAAGCATCCCCAATATGATTGTCTCTGCCCCGATGAACGGCGGGGAGCTCAGGAACCTGATGTATACCGCACAACTCGAAAAACACGGTTCCCCGTTCTCCATCCGCTATCCGCGGGGGTGCGGTCTCACCTCCGACTGGAGTCAGCCTTTCGCAGCGATAGAGGTCGGTACGGGTCGGCTTATATCAGGTGGTTATGATATCCCGGTGCTGAGCATCGGGCACCCGGGGAATTTTGTTGCGGATGCCGTGAAAATCCTGGAGAAGGAGCGCATCTCGGTGGAGCATTACGATATGCGGTTTGCAGCACCCCTCGATACGGCCATCCTCCATACGGTCTTTAAGAAGTTTAACAGGATAATAACAGTTGAAGATGGCATCCTGAAGGGTGGTTTCGGCAGTGCCGTAATCGAATTCATGTGCGACAACGGTTACCAGGCCGAGGTAAGGCGTCTGGGCATTCCCGATTATTTCGTGGAGCACGGGACGCAGGAGGAACTGATAAGGGAATGCGGGTTCGACACCGACAGCATTGTGAAGACGGTGAAGGAGATGGTGCTGAAAGGCGAGGAGGCGCTCCATGAAACTCCGTGATGAACTCCGTGATGAACTCCGTGAAACTCCGTGGTAAAAAAGAAACTAAAATGAACCATAAATAACAGAAACTATGAGAAAAACAATTACTTACATCTCGGTTTTGCTGATAGCGGCTTCGTGTGGCTCGACATCCGTCAAAAATGAAAAGGAAAACTGGATCCAGCTCTTCAACGGTAAAGATCTTGCCGGCTGGGACATAAAGATCAAAGGGTACGAACTGAACAATAACTACAAAAACATCTTCAGGGTTGAGGACGGGTTGATGAAAGTCCGTTTTGAAGGGTTTGAGAAGTTCAACAACGAATTTGGCCATATCTTCTACAAAGAGCCCTTCTCTCACTACAAACTGCGGATCGAATACCGGTTCGTGGGTGAGCAGGTTCCCGGAGGACCGGCATGGGCTCTGCGTAACAGCGGCGTGATGCTTCATTGCCAGTCGGCGGCTTCGATGCTGCTCGACCAGGATTTTCCCGTTTCCATCGAAGCGCAGTTCCTGGGAGGTAACGGTGTGGATGAACGTTCCACGCTGAATGTATGCACACCCGGCACACACATCGAGATTGACGGTAAGCTTGTCACGAGGCACTGCAACAACTCGACTTCAAAGACCTATCACGGAGAGGTGTGGGTAACAGCTGAGTTTGTTGTGCGCGGTAGTGAGATCATACATCATATTGTCGACGGCGACACCGTGATGACTTACAGCAAACCGCAGGTCGGAGGGGCCCATGAAGGATATCCGGTACCCGAGGGAACCCTGATTGACATAGGATATATAAGCCTGCAGGCAGAGAGCCATCCCGTTGATTTCAGGAAGGTGGAAATCCTTAAATTAGAAGATAAAAGATAAAAGGAAAAAGACAAAAGTAAGAGCAATTGATACTTTTATCTTTATACTTTTGTCTTTCGTCTTGATCCTGCCAAGATGGCAGGGCCGAGCGATCAGAATTTGCCCGGATGGCGGAATTGGTAGACGCGCTGGTCTCAAACACCAGTGGCAGCGATGCTGTGCCGGTTCGATCCCGGCTCCGGGTACTAAAAAAGAGTGAGAGTGCGAGCGAGACGAGGAGCGGAGCGACTAAGTTCCGGGAATCGGAAGCGTGTAAACTCACTCTAATCTCTACGCTTTACGCTCTACTCTCTACTCTCTCCGTCGCTACCAGCCGCCGGAAGCTCCTCCCCCACCTGACCGGCCGCCGCCACCGGAGAAGCCCCCGCCCCCTGAAGAGCGGCTGCTGCCGGAGCTCCACGATCCGCCGGAGCCACCGGATGAGAATGTGAAACCTCCAATCGAAGCACGACCCTTGGTCGCAATATCTTTTTGTGCTTTCTTATATGCGGGAGAACGCCTTAATAACAATTTCGCCGTCGGGAAGATAATCAGGTAACTTATCAGGCAGACCAGAGCTCCGCGGGTCCCGACGACCATGATGGGAAACATGGCCCAGAAAGGTATCAGGAAGAGATACAGAAACCAGCCAAACCCGGGTGTAAGGACCCCGACTACCGTGAATAATCCTATAAGCCCGAAGATGAATGCACCTATAAGTATCCGTTCGGTAATCGTCATATCCGGAGCTTCCAGGCCTGAAAATCCACTCTCTGATGTAGAAGAATCATAAAATCCCATACCCGATGCTTCCTCAACATAACCTCCTTCCAGGATGCTTGTTACTGCCAACGCGCCGTCGGTGACCCCGCCATCATAATCCCCGTTTCTGAATTTTGGGGCCATAATATGCTGAATGATGCGGCCAGCCGCCAGATCCGGCAGGATGCCTTCAAGACCATAGCCCACTTCAATCCTCATTCGCCTCTCATCAGGAACAACAACGATCAGCACTCCGTTGTCCTTATCCCTCTGACCAAGTTTCCATTCATTGAAAACGCGGTTCGCGTAATCCTCGATGTTTTCCCCGTCAAGAGTGGGTATCGTCAGGATAGCCACCTGGTTCGTTGTGCGAATCTCGTGCATCTTAAGAGTGTCGCTCAGCAATCTGCGCGTCTCTGCGGAAAGAATATTTGCATTGTCGGTCACACGGCCGGTAAGAAAGGGTATATCCTGAGCATCGGCAATAAATCCCGGCAGCAACATTACGCAGAGCATTGGAAGTATGAACCTTGCTTTCATGATCCCCCGGCTTCAATTATTGTATCAGGCAGCTCGTTACCAGCCTGTTGATCGGCGGGCAGGGGCTTGATGATCCTGATGAATTCATCCATCGCAATTTCCATCGCGCGCCTTAAATCACCCTGGGCCAGTGGGGGCTTCATAAGTGCTATGACACCCTCCAGGTCATCTTTGCTGACATACCCGTTGAGGCCGATGTCAGGCAGGATGACCACCTTGTGTTCGAACCGGCTGACCAGAAGAAGGATCCCTGTGCGGCGGGCAGTGGAGAAAAGCTCTCTCGAAAGAAAGAGAGACTCAGCATACTGGCGTGTCTCAGTTTCCGCACGGCTCCCGGACAGAAAGAGACGGGCAAACCCCGGGAAGAGGATGGTCAGCATTGCAGTGATCAGAGCAACCGCCAGAACAGATACTATGGAAATAAGAACAGGTGTATCCCTTATACGGCCATCGAAAATCAGATCAAGTGAGAAGATAAGCAGGCCCGAGATTGCCGCCGCAAGCGAAAACGCTTTCCACGGTATTTCAGCGTAGCTGTCACTGCGTCTTACCGTTGCCAGTATTATCTGGGTTCCGGTAATGGCTTCCGCTCCAGCAATACGCTCCTCCAGCTGATTTTTGTCGTTTTCGGATAAAACAGGTTTCATTATCTTCTTCCTAAGCTCCTGGTTTTAGCGTGAGCGGTGATCCGGACAGTTACTGTTAATCTGTCTGCCCTTAAAGACCAGATGATTCACTTCGTCTCCGACTTATTATGGGAACTTGAGGAAGCCGGAGTCCTGCAACCAGATCAGTTCCCTGCCCTGACAGCGCTCCATTTGGCGCTGTTCTGCCCTGTGATCACAGTTCCTTCCATCCGGTTGCCGTTTACGATACCTGAATATTTATCAGGGCCTGCCTCAAATGTTATCTTGTCGCCATAAAGCTTTCCGTTGGTTATCGTGGATGAGTTCATTCCCCTATGAAGGGTTCCGGAAAGCATCTGAAACTCCTGAAAAAGCTTCAACTCTCCCTGTTCCATCTTCCAGGTCCCTCCTGCTTTCGCGGGAACGATCCACATAAGCGCTTCGCACCAGCTGTCGCAATCCTTCATTACCCTGGATGTCTCATCCGGGACCCATTCATCCATATCGAAGGTGTTCGATACGATCCTCGTCCCTGGTTTAAGCTCCAGCAGCTTCGGGCGCAGTCTGACATTTATTGATGGCAGTAAAAACATTGTGATTACAGTGGCCCTGGAAAAATCCGATTCAAACAGATCTGCCTTGATGAATTCCGCCCGGTCGCTGACTCCTTCTTGCGTGGCACTTATTTTCGATATTTCAACCATATTCGGGTTGTATTCGATACCCAGGGCCCTTGCTCCCCGCTTGGCTGCAGTTATTACGGTGCGGCCGTCGCCGGACCCGAGATCAATCACGAAATCGGAAGGTGTTACCCTGGCTATATCGAGCATCTTATCCACAAGGGCCTGTGGCGTCGGTACCCATATCACATCCTTTCCGGCCTGCCCGGAGTGCGGTACGAAATCCTTGTCGATCTGCTCTTCCTGGGCAGATAATGATATAAAAGCCGATGCCAGGATGATCGCGGCCATCGACCGGCTTAACAAACGTGAGAGTCTCATAGCTTTTTTGTTTTCTGTTTCAGATTTAACTCTTATTCTTTTACATGAACCGGGAAGAATATCCGGACATTAAATATAGCAACAAATTTCTCTTATTGTCACAAAAAAAAATTGTGCCGGGAATTCTATTTTTTCGTTTTTTGTTTCGAGTCTGAAATCAGCTTCTGCAGATACTCGTTATAAAAGTTAATTGCAGCCATCTGCCTGGGTCTCAGAACCTTGTCGGCGCCGCAGGTATCGAGCAGCTTATAATCCTCCTCATTCTGAGCCGTCAGAAAAATCCTGCCACGATATTTTCCTTTCCGCAAGGTCCTTATGAGATGCCTCGAATGATCAAGGTCGGGAATCGTGCTGATGATACACTTGACATCCCTGATGGGCAATCGCTCGAGAAGATCCGGATCCTCTGCATCACCATAGATTATATCCTTCCCCCTTTCCTGCCAGCTTTTCACAACAGAGGGGTCGAAATCGATCCCCAGATAGCTTATTTCACTGTGATCGTCAAGCATTTCCGCCACATGTTTTCCGAACCTGCCCAACCCTATCAGGATCATATCATATTTTTTCTTTTCTATTGCCGCTTCGGAAGATTCGCGGTATGGATTCTTCCTCTGAAATATGCTTAATGCAGGTGCAATAAACTCGTAGATCTGATGCGAATAAAGGATCAGATAGGTCGACAGCCCTATCGTGATCAACCCGACCAGGGTGATCAGCCCTACTGTTTCGTCGGTAATATGTCCTACCGCAAGTCCCATTCCCGCGAAGATCAGGGAGAACTCACTTATCTGTGCCACCGTCAGCCCCGCAAGGAAAGATGTCCGTTTCCTGTAACCCATTGCACCCATTATGATCAGTACAATGATCGGATTGCCTATCAATACGAAGGCTGAAAAGATCAGTGCGGCATACACTTTGTCGCTTATAGTCAGAAGGTCGAGTTCCGAGCCCATGTTGACGAAAAAGAAGATCAGAAGGAAATCCCTCAGGCTCGTCAAACGGCTGCTTATATTCTCTTTAAACTCCGACGAGGCCAGGCTTACTCCTGCAAGAAAAGCCCCAACCTCAGCGCTGAATCCCAGAAGCTCACCCAATGATGCCATTGTGACGGCCCATCCGACGGCAAAAAGCGACAACAGCTCCTGCGATTTTGCGAGGAAAAAGCTCAGTTTCGGAATGATCCATCGCATCGCAACAATGGTTATTACCACCAGAACTACCCCTGCAAGCATCTTTTTGATTATATCCAGCGCAAGTACAACATCCTCCGTCTGTCTCATCCCTGAAAGGATGATCATTGCCAGAATGACCACAATGTCCTGAACGATAAGGAATCCTATAGCTATCTGCCCGTGAAGCGAATCGACCTCTTTCTTGTCTGAAAGAAGCTTAACGATGATAATGGTGCTTGAAAAGGTAAGGGCAACTGCAATATAGAAGCTGTGAAGTGATGAAAAGCCGAGCCCTATGCCTATCAGGTATCCGAACAACGATGTGAAAAGCACCTGCCCCAGGCCGGTCAACAGGGCTATCTTGCCAACTGATTTTATTATCCGAAGGTCGAGCTTAAGCCCCACTATGAACAACAGTACGGCAATGCCGATCTCTGCCAGTAAATGAATGTTCTCCTTGGATTTTATAATATCGAGCACCGAAGGGCCGACAATGATACCGAGTGCTATGAACATTACAATAAGGGGCTGCCTGAGAAACTGTCCCAATGCTCCCAGGATGGCTGCAAGAAACAGAATTACAGCCACTTCATAAAATACATTTTCCGTTATGCCCGATAGCCACTCCATTCAGCAACTCATATTAATTCTCTGATAAGCAGGTTAAACCTGTAATTAAGTAACTTTCTTCTGAAAACAGTTTCCAAAATAACGGATTAATTTTGATAACCACTATACATTCTGGCACGACTCTTGATTTTTATACTGAAAATTCTTAACTTTCTCAGAGTTGATAATCAGCTAATTCATGAGGTAATGTTAGATCGCCGCAGATTTATCAGGAACAGCCTGCTTACAGCCGCAGGAGCCGGTCTGGCAGGCAGATTATCTGTCTCCTCGGAGATTACGCCTGAACCGGGAAATAAACTGATTAACCGCAGGCTGGGAAAGACAGGAATTACATTACCGGTGGTCAGTATGGGTACCGGCAATGCAGGTAATCCGGCTCTTATCCGTTCCGCCCTGGATAAAGGAGTTAAGCTGTTTGCAACAGCGGCAGCCTATCAGGAGGGTAATAATGAAAGAATGTTGGGTGAAGCCCTGAAGGGTATCCCCCGGGATTCTTTCATGATACTTACAAACTCTTTTGATATTAGCTGGATCGATACCCCTACCGGAATACTGAGGCCGGATTTTTCGACTGATGAATTGTTGAAAAGGGCCAGGGCCAGCCTCACAAGGCTCGGGGTCGATCATGTCGATATCTTCACCCAGCCATTTGCCGCCAGACGTGAATCTGTTTTTCACGGACCGGCAATGCAGGCAATGGAGACAATTAAAAAAGAGGGCATCGCAAGATTTATCGGCATCGCAACCCACAGGTATGAACCGGAAGCAATAAGGGCTGCAGCAGACTCAGGAATCCACGATGTCATAATGACAAGCTATAATTTTCTGAAAGATAATCGTGATCAGCTGGAGGATGCCATCAGATATGCGGCTGATAAAGGACTTGGTATAATAGCTATGAAAACTATGGCAGGAGCCTGGTACGACAGGGAGAGAACAAAGCCGGTTAATACCAGGGCTGCTCTTAAATGGGCTATACGGAATGAAAATATCCATACAGCTGTACCTGACAGTTCAGACTTTGACCAGCTGACCCGGAACATTGATGTTATGTCTGATCCGGAACTGACCGGTCAGGAGCTGAAAGATCTCTTCCCGCTTACAGGAGAGAAGATTACAGATATTTACTGCCAGCAGTGCGGTGAATGTTTACCCGGCTGCCCGTACGGGGTTGATATCCCCACATTCATGAGAAGCTACATGTATGCTTACGGCCATCATAACATGCCGCTTGCAAGAAATACTCTCAGTGAAGCAGGTCCGGCCGGAAACCCCTGCTCAGAATGCATTACCTGTACTGCTGCCTGCAGGATGGGATTCGATATCCGTAAAAAAATCTGCGAAATCGCCAGGATATCGGATGTCCCTGATGCCCTCCTACCAAAGGATTTCATATGGAGATGACAAAAAGGCAAATGATAATTCTTCTCATATCATTTGATTCTATGACCTAAATCTAAATAGAAAAATCAGTATTAAAAAGACTGGAGCTCTTTATTTTGACATGAAGCATAATATCTTTTACTATTTGTACTTTTCAGATCATTAAAATTTCCTGTCAGCAGTTTTTCACAGACTTTATTTTCAATACCGTCCCTCCCTTTCTTTTCCTGTTCTTATCCACACAGGTAAAATTGTTTCCAGAAAAATCTTCTTCTCAGCCTTTAATTTTTTCATATCGAGCCCGATAAATGCCTGTGCTTTCTCTTTAGTGCTGATATCGGGATAAGGGATCTCCAGGTTGTGCCCCAACGAAGCAAGAAGTCTTGCCAGTTTAATCCTTGCCTCCTGTGCAAGGGCGATACCGCCTGATATGATCCTGCCGGTCTCAACGGGTGCGTGGAAGGAGTTGCCATGACCCGCGGCCGCCATGTCCCATCTCCACTGCGCGTGTCGTATGTCATACAATATCTCTTTCATTTGACCCTCGCTGGCTCCTTTATCCCAGGCGGCTTTGGCTTCGACATGGCACCTTACAAGCAGAGTTTCAAGAATATTCCTGTTCTCTATAATCTTGTCCTGTCTGGAATAAACATCCTCAATAAGTTTTTGTGTCTCTTCACGATGGCATACCTGGCAGGAGTTTGCCACATTGTTCAGAGGGCTCTGCAGGTGATGATCGGTAAATTTCTGCCCTCCTTCACTTTTAAACGGCATGTGGCAGTCAGCACATGAAACGCCTCTCGATGCATGAGTGCCGGTAAGGTACATCTCATAATCGGGATGCTGTGCTTTCAGCATGGGAGCCCGGCTCAGGGTGTGGGTCCAGTCTGAAAATTCAATGTTGTCGTAATAAACCTCCATCTCTTCGGCGCTCATCCCGTTTTTCCAGGGGAACACCAGGTACTGGACGCCCTCAACAATATTTTTATTGAAATAATATTCCACATGGCACTGGGCGCATACAAGGCTTCTCATCTCCTGGTGCGACGACTTGCTGATGTCGCGTCCCATGGCTTCGAACGCTTCTATCAGCGCCGGCCTTGATATCCGCAGGTTCATAGTCTTTGAATCGTGACAGTCGGCACAGCCTATAGGGTTGAGCACCTCCGTTCCTTTGGTGTCCCACGTTCCCCTGTAGAAGTCGGCCACGCTGGTCTGGTTCATCAGCCGCGGCACATCCGGACTCTTGCATGTCCAGCAGGTGTTGGGCTGGGGGCTCGGTACGCTGGCTGACGGGGCGCCTGTGCGGAGGCTGTTGTACACATCCTCCACCGCGTAATAGTGTCCCCTGCCCTGGTTATAGTCCCTCGAGAACAGGTAGCCTGCCCACAGGACGGCCATTCGTGGCGATTCCTCCAGCATGTCGACCATTGCGCTTCCGCCGTGCCTGCTCCTGAAATCTGTCTGAGCCGTTCTGAGGTATGAGTTATACTGCCTCGGAAAGAACTCTCCCCATTTCTCATTGCGTGGCTCATATTCCTGGAAGGTCAGCTGCGGTGTATAGGCGAATATAGCCTCAGCTCTTCTTTCGATGATCGAAGATGCCAGCATGCCGAGGAGGAACACTATTGCCACCGTAGCCAGGAATATTATCCAGCCAAGCCAGGGTCTCTCTCTGAGGATTTCGGGAATGGGTTTCATATTGTGGTTATTATTAGTTGCTGGTTGCTGGTTGCTCGTTACTGCCCGCCTTCGCCGAGGCTTCGGACTTCGGCCGATGAAGTCGGGGGGGGTAAAAGTTGCCGGTTACTTTTTACTTTTTACTTTTTACTTTTTACTTTTTACTTTTTACTTTTTACTTTTTACTTTTTACTTTTTACTTTTCTCAGCCATTCAGGGACGACGGAGCCAGGTAGGGGAACGCGGGCCCAGGGAACGCTTGAGAGGCTGTTCACCGTTCCGTGGGGAGTCTCCCGGTGGCATTCCCGGCAGTTACGTTCCATCCTGTAGGTATGTGTTGAGTTGTTGTAGGCGAGCAGGCGGCTGTCGGTCAGAAGCTCTTTATGGCATCTTATGCAGTTCTGATGCACCACTCTCTTCCCTTCCTCCTTGATGAAGATCACCTGCGGCTCTTTGCGGAGGGTGAAGATAGTGGCATGGCGCAGACCGTCCTTTGCCTTGAAGAAGTATTTGTTTACGAAGTTGTTATGAGGCACATGGCAATCGTTGCAGTTCATGTTCTCCCTGTGCGAGCTGTGGTACCATGTCGCATACTGGGGTGCCATTATATGGCAGTTGACGCATGTCTCGGGTTTATCACCAAGATATGACGGGGCATTTGATATATAAAAGGAATAAAGTGCGAGTCCGAAAAAAACACCCGCCGCCAGAATCACCGGAAGTTTCCATCTGTCGGGAGGCATAAGTTTTTTCAGTAGCCGCATACAGCTTTTTATTTGCAAGATATAAAATTATACTGCAACCTGGCTAAGGGCACCTCAATTTCCGCCAGCTAAGGTTAATGTTTATTATGTGAAAAGTTTACTGATAACCGATTATTAAGGCGAAGCCAATCCGAAATTCGCAATTATAGATCCTTCACCATCCAGATAGTGCACCCGAAATGTCCCGAATTACCCAGTGCATGCGGGATATGCCGGAATCCTGCCTTAATGTACATCGATACGGCTTTCCCGAGTTCGGGAAGCGATTCTAGATAGAGCTGGCTGTAACCAAGTTCCTTTGCGGACTTGAAGCATTTCTCCATGAGCATTCTGCCGATCCCCTTTCCTCTCCATGGCGCCAGCAGGTAGAGTTTCACCAGCTCTGCGCAGCCGGGTGGCAGCTCAGGAGTCGGGAACACGCCGCAGCCGCCGATCATTTTGCCGTTCTCCTCTGCGATCCAGTAAGCGGACCCGGGGGTCCTGAAAAGCGAGAAAAGATCGTCGGTTGTGGGATCGAAATAGACGGTTCCCGGGCGGTCTATCTTAAATTCACGGAAGACGGTGCGGATGAGGTCAGCGAGTTCCCTGTTGTCTTCGGGCCGGATGGGTCGTAAAGTTATTTCGGACACCTGGTAATTTATTTGCGGAGTATTATTCAGGTGTAAAAGTAAGATAAAACCGTAAACCGCCCAAGAACCCCTCCCTTTCGGGAGGGGATACGAATCGGAATCTGATGAGGTTCTCAACCGAAGTGTCGGGAGCGGCCAGTAAAGATTTTTCAACTAATTTAGGAATTGTTCGAAAAATAATTTACTAAATATTGTTCTATTTCAATTGCTAGTGTTAGCAAGAATTTTTATGGATTCTTTATAATTTATATTAATGTTCGTCAAAAAATGAGCCCAAAATACTAACAATATTCAACTGCTTGTAAATAAGCGTTGCGTCTGTTTTTTGATTTTCCCGGTCCTTAACCCTCTTCATATCAGCGCATAGGGAAACAGGGCCATTTTTGACAGGTTATTGGGCCAAAAACGGGCATCGGATCCGTTCGTCACTAAAAAAGCTACGTTCGTCAATGATTTTGAAGTTTAGTCAAAGCAAAACAAAGGGTATTTGCAGTCTCGAAAATTTGTCTAATCTTTACACCAAATTCTAAAGATTATTAACTAAAATCGAAAAACATGAAAAAATTAATTTATCTTTTTGCGAGCCTGTTTATGGTGTTCGCTGTGGTGTCGTGCGACAAACTTGTTATTGATGGAGATATGATTTATGATGATGCATTCGATCCCATGAAATCAGTTGGTGTGGTTGGCGGTGATCCAGTTAACTATGATCTGATAACAGGAAATGCTGCTTTTGAATGCGGTCAAACAGGATGTAATGCTGACTGGTCATATAAAATTAACAACAATACTGCTGGAAATCCCACAGTATCAACACCAGAAGGCAATACAATAACCATTACTAATAGTGATGGATACAAGTTTGACTGGGAATCTGCATGGCCGGTTTGTGCAGTAATAGTTAAAGCGGGTGAAAAAGGAGGAGACTTAATATTCTATGTAGGAGGAGCATACTTTGGTAGTGCTTATAGTCCGATTAATCCAGCAAACGGTAAACCATTTGAAATCAGCCACGTAACTTTCTGCTACAACAAACCCGGCGAATGTTACGAAGAAGAGACTGCCTGGGCTGAGGGTGCAAGATATGTAAAGAAGGGTAACTGGGCAATGTTTGTTGCTTATGGTGGTGGAGAGAAGACCGTAAATCTCATCGCTGACGGCGGTACATATTACGGTGCTGACCTTGGATTGATAGTTGGTACTGCAACATTCTCAGCTCCTGTTGACGGTAAAGTGACCATTACGATCAATCTTACCGGCGGTGCTATCTTCTACTACGACATGAATGATCCTCTGTATGATGATAACCTGAAGGTTCAGGATTATGCAACTGCGCCGAAAACAACTCCGTCTCCGGGTAAATTCGCCTGGAAGGTTAGGATTGAACCAGGATCAACAACCGGTTCTATTGTAGTACCTTGGAATAAATTCTACGGAGTTCACCTCGATGTGGCTGTTTCGGTTCCGTGTGAATAAATAACGAAGCTCTAATCAGGGTATGAAATAAGAAAACCCGCGGCCTATGCCGCGGGTTTTTGTTTTTTTGGGTAATTGGATCGAAACGGTAGTGGAAATCCGGTGTGGTAATTGGGCCGAGCCTCCCTCAGCCCCATCCCTGAAGGGAGGGGATACCAATCGGAAACCGTGTTACGGGCTGGCATATGGCCGGACCTCCTAAAAAGGGGGGTGTCCCGCGTCAGCGGGGCGGGGGGTATAAATCCGGATAGATATTCTACTTTCGATCATTTTTGCTACATTTGGGCAGATGTTTACTCTTTTGCCGCGCATGAAGCTGATCCGATCCCTTTACCGGAACATCCGACTTATACTTGTGCTTGCATGCCTGCCTTTCACGTTACTGTCACCGGCACGCGAATATATGGTTACCGGAAGAGTTACTGACATCTCAGGGGCAACGGTGCCAAATGCAAGGGTATCAATGACCGCCGGCACCACCGGGTATGCCGCAACAACCGGCGCCGACGGCCAATACTCCCTCAGGATATCCGGCATCTACAGCACAATCTCCGGACTGCTCCAGCCGGGCACCCCATACCCCAATCCCTTTTCCTATTCCATAAATATACCGTTCATAATAAACAGCTCCGGCGACATACGCCTCAGCATCTATAACCTGCGCGGACAGAAGATCAGGGAGATATATTTCCCCGACGTAACCGCCGGCAGTTACCGGGCTATATGGGACGGCTGTAACCAGAACGGCGCCCCCCAGAGCCCCGGATTCTATTTCTTTGCCCTCACCTTCCAGGGGAAAACCTGGTCGGGCAGACTGGTAAAAATGGCAGGAGTATCAAATTACTCGGCAGGCACCGCACTGGAAATGATCATGATGCCTCCTGGAACACCTCCGCCTTCAGGATCACCACGTATCCCGGTGGTTGCCGGGGTTACAAACCCGGATTTCTACCCTGTAAGACTTACAGACATCACCATAGCCAGGGATACGGTGATAGATTTCGAGCTGTGCCGCCGACAAAACCTGCCGTTCAAAACCTCGGGTGACCATATCGCCATGCACACCGGACAGAATTACCGTCCGCTGATGCTTAAGGGTATTAACCTCGGATCATCCCCACCGGGCTATTTCCCCGGAGAGATTGCCTACGCCATTACACCTGCCGAATACGAAAAATGGATCAGACAGATGGCAGAGTCGGGCTTCAACAGCATAAGGGTCTATACCCTCCATCCTCCGGTCTTCTACGAGAAGCTCGCGGAATACAACCAGCGTAATCCCGACAATCCCCTCCTTCTCTTCCAGGGCATCTGGCTCGAGGAGGTGGAGGAGAGGCACGATCCCGCCGCATACGATCTTATGAACAGATCAGCCCCTTTCGTCAAAGAGATCAAAGAGGTGATAGACTGCGTACACGGCAACGGCGACATCGCCTTCCGTTACGGCAAAGCCTACGGCAGGTACCTTACCGATGTCTCGAGATGGACCGCCGGTTTCATAATAGGCAGGGAGATAGCACCCCAGGAGGTCGACTCCACCAACAAGTTCCACCCTGCAACCAGCTCATTCAAGGGTACCCACTTCAGCATCACAGCAGCAAGCGCCACTGAGGTATTCGCCACACGGATGCTCGATGAGACGGTAACCTACGAGAGCCAGAAATACAATATCCGCCGCCCGGTCAGCATATCAAGCTGGCCCACCCTCGACCCCCTTTCGCACCCGACAGAAATTTATACCGACGAGGATGTGGCGTCGTTCGACATCACGAAGATCAGCGGCCGCACAAACGAGCCCGGCATCTTTGCCAGCTACCATGCCTACCCCTACTACCCTAACTTCATAAGCCATCAACCCGGATACCAGACCTACAGCGACAGCGAGGGCCCCAACAGCTATCTCGGCTACCTTAACGACCTGAAGGGCCATTACTCCGACATACCTCTCATAATTGCCGAGTTCGGAGTTCCCTCAAGCTGGGGAAGCGCACATCAGTCGTTCAGTGAGATGCACCACGGCGGCTACTCGGAACAACAGCAGGGAGAGAAGAACATGAGACTGCTAAATAACATGATCAATGCCGGTTGCGGAGGCGGGTTCATGTTCGCCTGGATGGATGAGTGGTTCAAACCCACCTGGATTGTCATGTATCTCGAGGCCTACGGACTTATGTCGGACGGTGTTATGATACCCACCCGCCAGTTGTGGCATAACCTCGCCTCCGCTGAGCAGAACTTCGGGCTGATATCATACGATCAGAAAAACATCCTGCCTTTCGTGCCATACCAGACAGACAATCCCGCCGGTCCGGTAAAGAAGATCGAAGCCACCAACGACAACAGTTACTTCTTCCTCAATGTCGAGACTACAAATACCCTGTCACCAGGCGATACCGTAATGGTCGCCTTCGACACCTATAAGAACAACACAGGGGAATCACTCTTTCCCAACAAAAAAACCCTTACCAACAGGTCAGAGTTCCTTCTGCAGATGGTCATTTCTGAGGACACTGCCCTCTACCATGTTACTGAAGCGTACGATTTTAACGGACTAACGCCACGGTTCAATCTTGCCGACCATTCGGTCCAGAAGTTCCGGAGCACCGTTACCGATGGTGCTCCCTGGGTGGTTATGCAGTGGATCAACGACGGCGATGAGCTGACCACACATGATATCGGGCGCCTGCCACTGGAGAACGCTTCTGATTTCAGCTTCGGCAACCGCGCGGCAGCCTCATGGAGCGGAAGCAGAATAAAGATCCGCATCCCATGGAACCTCCTCTATTTCCACGATCCCACGCAGATGAAGGTTGTTGACGGCGCTGTTTCGTACGACGGGGGGTATAACTTCGATATATTAACGACCTCATCGGACGGCATAGCCGTGTCGGTGTACCGCGAGGGCCAGGTGACATCATCCGTAACCCGCTATAACTGGGATAAATGGCTCATCGTACCGCCGACGGTGATAAGGGATAAAAAAGCACTTCATGTGATAAGGACAGGCCTCTCTGCTATTCCGTATTTTGCCGACTGACTTTCGGCTGCACGATTGTTGCCCTCTGCTTGACCCTGGTGGTACCCGTAGTCTCCGCTCCACCTTTCTTTTTCCCGACAAATCCGCTCCTTTCGGCCTTCCCCCATCCTTTCTTGCCTCTCAGGAACTGCAGATTACCCCTGATTGCGAAATAGGTATGAACGGGATAGAAGAAGGGCTCTATCAATGCGGCGGACAGCAGTTTCAGGACATCTCTCTTCTTTTTGTACTTGTGAAAAGTGATCTCCTCGAAGAGGATCGCCCAGGTGGAGAGGCTCACGGCAAAGGAATAGACAAAGATGAAGAGAAGCAGGTAGAACGGCCAGTAGAGTGCCTGGGTAATGATAAGGAAGATTGTGTAAACGAATCCCGCAAAAGCGATTAGCGGAGCCATCCACTCGAAGAAGAGCCAGTAAGGGTAACCCATCATCCCCAGCCGTCCGTATTTATAGTTAAAGAGAATCTTGCGGTGCGTCAGGAGCGATTCAACCAGTCCGCGGGTCCAGCGTGTGCGCTGTCTTGTCATCGACTTGAGATCTGAGGGCACCTCGGTCCAGCACAAGGGATCAGGGATATATGTCACCTCGTATTTTTCTCCCTGTTCAGACATGAAACGACGCATGCGGAGCACAAGCTCCATATCCTCCCCGACGGTCTTGATGCTGTACCCGCCCGCCCTGATCACGGTGTCGCGGTCGAAAATGCCCATTGCCCCGGAGATCAGCATGAGTCCGTCGAGCTGGCTCCAGGCCATCCTTCCGAGCAGGAACGCCCGGGTGTATTCGAGCACCTGCAGGCGCGGCAGTATGTTACGGGGTATTTTTATCTCCCGTATATGACCGCGCTCAATATCGCATGAATTAACGATCCTTATCACTCCGCCCGATCCGATCACCCTCCTGTCCTTCTCCTCGAGGAAGGGCTTGACAAGCTTCAGTATTGAATCAGGCTCGATTATCGAATCGGCATCGATCGACACGAAGAGGTTGCTCTGGCATATGTTGATCCCGGCATTAAGCGAGTCGGCTTTCCCTCCGTTCACCTTATCTATAACCGTGAGCCTGTTGTACGACGGGTTCGTGGATTTGTAAACACCCCTTATCCTCTCGCATGGCAGTACGTAATCGAAATAGTAGTTCACCCTTGTAAGGTCGTAAGCCTTTTTGATCTTATCAAACATATCGTCGGTTGATCCATCGTTGACAATGATCACCTCGAAGTTGTTGTAGTAAAGTGATAGAAGCGTCCGGACATTATCGATGATGGTCCGGCTTTCGTTGAAGGCGGGGGCTATGATCGATATTTTCGGGCTGAGAGGAGAAAGAACAAGGGAGTTGTAGTTTATATAGCTGTTCTTGCGGAGGTACTTGCGCAGGGCAATTGCGGAAAAAATACCCAGCGACAGATATGATCCGAAGAGTATCAGCGTGAGAATAAAAATGACTTTTCCGAAAACTACTTCCATAATTTAATAAATTCTACGGTCGAGCACGTGACGCACTATTATATTATAGTTCTTGTATTCTGATTTCATAAGCTTGACAAGGGCTCTAACCCCTTCCTCACCGTTGTTCTCAATGGCTTTCACGGCCTCTATCTGCAGTTGCACATCATCCTCCTTGTCGAGCACCAGTTTAAGGAAACCCATCATCGAGAGATCAGGCATTTTTCCCATGGCTCTCACGATGGCAAGACAGACCGGAGGATCCTGTTCCTTATACATTTTCTTCAAGGGCTCGAGCGTCGAGCGCATATCAAGATCTCCCGCCACCTCGACTGCAAGCTGCCGCACCAGGGGCGAGGAGTGAGAGAGCACTTTTCTCAGGTCTTTTTCCGCATCCTTCTGCTTAAATTCCCTGACCATCCTGAGTGCGAACATCACCACTGTATCGTTAGGTGAGTCGAGCCACTGCCTGAAAGCCGGTACGGTAAGCTCGTGCTGGATGAGAAGCTCATGGAGGGTTATCTGTTCCCACAGCGAGAAGGGTCTTGTGAGGTGTGTCAGGAACTCGAACGGATTCTCGTCGCTCAGCCGCACCATAGCGATCTGCGCCTCCATCCTGAGGATCTCGTTCTTTGAGTTGATGGCCTTATAGATAGTAGGGTTGGCATCCTTTATATTCATGAATGCCAGTTCGCGAAAGCCTTTTATCTTCTTATGCCATCTGAAATCATTGGCCCTGTCGATTGAATCCTTGTCGAGGCCAAGCTCTTTATAGAGGCCGAAAAGTCTGTCGGCATCATCGCCCTTCAGGTTGGCGCTGACATCTATCATCTGGTCGATCAGCAACTGCCGCCTGTAATTGTTGGAAGCGATCTTAAGGAACTCCTCCGGTTTTGTGTCGCCGAAAAGGTAATCGATAATAAGACCCTGATATTTTTCGAGCAGGTACTGCTTCAGACGCTCCTCCCTTTCCATCCTGGTCCTGTTCAGGAGAATCACGACAAGGAGTGCAATCATTACCGCAATACACACCATAATGGTTATTATCAGCGCATTGACAAGGGCAACCGGCTGGCCCATGTATCTTATCTTCCTTAGCCACGGGCTGTCGCCTTTAATAAACAGTAGATCGTTCAGCGCCGATTCGGCCTTCTCCGTCAGTCCGCCGATGATCGATACGGAATCTTCACGGAGGGTATCGGCCACGGCTGTTACATAGTGCAGGGTATCGTTAAAGATGAGGGAATCCTGAATTGCTTCTGTTTCCTGAGTCTGCAGATCGCCGGCAAGACCCGAAACATCCAATGAGTGATCCCGGTCATTCCCTTTTACAACAGAGAGTGAAAACAGAAATAATATTATCAGCAATCGCGCTTTCATCACTTCATCCTGATCGCATAAGTAAAGTTGACACCGCCTTCGAACCTGTTGCGCCAGACAGCTTCCTCATATTCCTCGGAAGAGTATCCTGCTCCGATCCTCATCATCAGCTTATTAGTGAGTGCCACGTTATAAGCCAGCCTTATACTCTGGGCGCTGAGGCGCATCAGGTCGGCCTGAACATCGAAGGGTTCGTCGGGGGCCGTTCCTGTTCCAAGCACAACCTGAAGGTAGTCGGTGTCGTTGAAATATCTTCTTCCTGTGAGATACAATGATGTTGTGACCCCTTCATCCTTGAAATAAAAATATCCTTTTGCCGAGAACCAGAATTTTCCGAGGTATTTCTCAACTGAGAATGAAGCGATATAGATACTCCGGTTGAAATAATAGTAATTCAATCCAGCCGACAAGGCCCAGCCGTCGGGCAATACCTGCCACAGTTCGACTGCCGCCCGGTGCCTTGGGAACCATGTACCGGGGCTGTAGGCATAAGCCAGGTATGCATAGTTCTTTGCCGTGAGAGTCGGCCATGCTTCAGCCTCCATCTGGATTTCCGTCGCTGCAACCAGGTCCGGTTCTCCAATTCTTATATTTCCGATGTTAACACCTGCATAAGCCGGTCCGAAGCCAAACCTGTGTCCCGCTCCGGCTTTGAAGACCTGCCAGAAACGTTCGTACGGCTCGCTGAAAGTGTCGAAGAAATAACCGGCCCGCAGGTCGGTGGCAACAGGGGTATATTCTTTCGACCATAGGGAAATATCCTTTTTAACTGCAAGCGCGTCAGCATTTCCGGGTTCAGTCATAAGCAGGGTGTCGATAACCGCTTCGGCCTGTTTAAAGTCTTTCTGCCATGCAAGGATACGTGCAAGAAGCACCCGTGCATCGCCGTATGCAGGGTACGCGTTGACCAGATTGCGGGCGGCTGAGGCGGCCCCGGAATAATCCCCATCGAAAGCCATGGTGCGCACCCTGAGATATTCCGCTTCCGGGTCGTCAATTGCCTGGGAGAAAAGAGGGGAATGTATGAGGAGCCCTGAGAAGATCAGTATCAGAAAAGTCAGGATGAGTGATTTACGCATAATTCACTTATTCAGAATGCTCTTGATCTTCGTGACAAGATCGGAGGGGTTGAAGGGTTTTACTATATATCCTTCAATACCCAGTTCCCTGGCCTGTCTCTGCATTTGAGGATCGCTGAAGGCTGTAAGGAATATCGCGGGGGTATCCTTCTCCTGTTCTGACCTGACAAACTTAACGAGTTCGAGCCCGCTGTGATATGGAAGATGGATGTCGACTATGAGAAGATCGTAGTCATTCTTCTGAAGGAGATCGATGGCCTGATTCCCGTCCTCGGCGGTATCCGTTTCAAATCCTTCCTTTTTGAGAACAACCGAAAGTGTTTTGTTCGCAAGCCGGTTATCTTCACAAATCAGTATCTTCATCTCTCTTTTAGGTCTTTAATTGATCCCCTGCCCGTTAAGTTAAGCCTTTCTAAAACTAAACTGCCGCAAAAGTGCCAATTTTTATCATGCCGGCAAAATATTAATGCGGGATTTTTGGGTTACTCCGCTATCTGCATGATAAACAACGTGAAATCATTCATAAAATTTCCTAAGGGGGCACGAATTATAACCGAGTGGATACCAAGGCACGGATTGCAAATCCAGCTTCCGCGAGCTCGGCGAAGCCAATTCGCAATCTAAAGGGAGAACCAGTAGTTGAGCTTGATCAGGAAGATGTTCCCCGGAAACACTTTTCGGAGCTGGCTGTATGACTCTCCTATGGAAGCATCAGGCAGATCGGTAAACCCGGTGCGTTCACCCGACCATACAAGGTAGATAAATGATCCCAGCCGGTACTCCCACCGGGCAACCAGGTTTGATCTGAACTGGTGAAAATTGAAATCGGGATTGCGAATTGAATAATCGATTACCAGATCGTTGTTCTCATCGATCTGATAAAATCCGTCCGATAGAACAGGGTTATCTAATAACTCGAACCTTGCAGAATATTGTTCTGCCTTCGGTTCGGTAACCCGCTTAAACTCCAAATAACTTCCCCTCGATACGAACGGGCTTCCGTAGTACTGTACTGAAAATTCAGGCGTGATATTCAGATCGATCCTGAAAGTTAGCCCGAGTGTTTCCTGGTCAATCCTCGCAAGGATATAGCGTTTGTCCGGGGTAAAGTTCACGGTCGATACGTACTGCAGGTCGTTGGTATTCTCCTCGTAAGTGGCCGATAATCCTATCTTCAGAGCATTTAACGGGCGGACCGAGAATCCGGGACTGATTTCAAAGCCTTTTCCCGAATTACTTCCAGAAAAACCATATCTGTAATCAATATCCGCAATAATTTTTTTCGACGGGTCCGTCCTGAATCGTCCCGATGTCATCAGGTTCCAGGGTTTAATGAAGTCATATCCCCCTCTCAGAAGATGCGTATCGAGGGTACGTGTCTCAGCTATAAGGTTAGCCCTGAAGTTCCAGTTGTTTTTAAATTCAGACCTGAAAGAAAGGTGGCCTCCTGAACCGAGGTAGCTGCCGTTGAAATTCCAGGCATTTGATTGTTCGAGTTCCACACTATAGTAATTGAAAATAGAAACGGGCTGGTTGACGAAATATGATATCTCGTTCTCCTGGTTGATCTCGTCGGCCGTTCTCATGTAGCCCAGGTCGTTCAGTTCCAGTCCGGGAGAGCGCCAGGTCACCTCGGTGGAGTATCTCCAGAACCCCTTTGCTCCCTTTCCTATTTCGAACTTTCCGCCGTGTCCGCTCAGTTGTGTCCGAGTGGCGTCATATTTGAGATAATCAGCCCCCGGTCTCTGGTAATAGCGTGCCGACGACTCCTGCAGAAGGGTTATTGCCTCCGCGGTTCCGGTCACATGGCTCCCGGTGAGCCGTGCATCGATAAAAAATTCCTTGTCGCGGAAGCGGTGCAGAAGGTCGAGGCCTCCCGTAAAAGCTCCTGTCGGCATGAATTCAAGGTTTTCATCGTTTATGAAACGGTTTGTCGAGGTGAGCATTCCCCCGAACACCGTGGTGCCCTCTTTGTAACCTTTCTGAACCCTGGCGATCATATAGTTTGTCATTGGTTCAACAATGGCAGTGCTGCTGCCGCCTTCAGTGTCGCTGATCTTCGCATATTCATTTGCCGTAAGGCTTTGTATAAATCCTACAGAGAGGCCTTTAGCGTTTGTACCGGAGAATTTTACCGCATCCAGAATGGTCGTTTTATCGGGCATTCTGACAAAAGATCCTTCTGCAGGGTTAATGTTCCGCGAAGGAGAGTGTCCTATACGTCTTGAATAGAAAAGTGTCTGGTTATTGAATTCATAATCGAAAATCGTGAGTCCCTCGAGAAAGAAGGGGCGTTTCTCCTCATAGAAAGTCTCGAAAGCCGTAAGGTTCATCACCGAGGGGTCCGATTCCACCTGTCCGAAATCTGGATTGACCGTCAGATCGATTGTATAATTGGTTGAGACACCTATTTTCGCATCAAGTCCCACATTGCCTCCCCATACCCTGCCATCTTTTATAAATGGGTTGCCCGGTTCCTTTTCCATCGTCCGGAGTTCCCCGAGAGCAAACGGCATCACTTCGAGCCTCCGCGACTTCTTCAGTCCTTTTATGCCGCGCAGTTCCCCAAAATTATAAAGCATTCCCGGTCCGGTCCTGCTCTGTATTTCCCAGTTACTCTCCTCCTGAAGCCTCGATATCCAGCGCCAGGTATGCATCCCCCACATTTGCTCGTCCTCACTGCTGTAACGCAGCTGGCTGAAGGGAACCTCCAGCTCGGCCACCCAGGCAGAATCCTCAAGTCCTACCTTGGTTTTCCAGACAGCGTTCCAGTTAAAATCCCAGTTCATCGGGTTGAAGAGCACAAGGTCAATCTTCTGTCCCCAGGCCGTCACAGAGAATTCAAATCCGGTACGGTAGTCGCGGTAGCTGTCGAAAGTCACACCAACCACGTCGCCGACGATCTCATCACGCACTCCGGCCATCCTTGTTATCTTCTCAGGCTCGCCGTCATAAGCGCGGAAGGCAATATAAAGATACTTGTCGTCATACTGGATGTTCATCTCGGTGGGATAAGTCGGCTTCGCGCCCTCCCTCGGGATCCACTGATGATAATCTCCCGCCCAGGTGCCATGCTTCCAGCACTCGTCATCAAGTTTTCCGTCGATGACTGGTCGGGGTGTCACAAGCCTGGAGGTTGTATAAACAGGTTGCTGCACAGCTGGCTTCTGTTTCAGGACTGTATCCTGCTGAAAAAAGTTTGATACCCCGTAAGCCGGATAGCCGATTTCCGGTGTTAAAAAGAGCAGAACTATCAGTATCGGGAGGGGAAGGAGAGGTTTTTTAATATTTATCATTTTGGAAAGTATGTTCATAAAATTCGGAATCAGGTTCAGAGTATCCGCAATAGGTACAGCACTGCTATTGTTAATATTGTGAGGGATGAGATTCCGACGGGTAACCAGACAGGGGCGATCCAGGGCTTCGGGATGAGAAAAAGAACATCGATGGTTTTAAGGTTGGGGGGCCATCTGATAAGGATATAGAGCGAAAGGTAGTAGAAGAGATCCCAGAAAGCGAAGGTCCAGAGAAAGAATATGCCCCTTTCGATCCAGGTACTGCCGGCGAGAATCGCAATAACGACAAGCATTATGATGGTTGCCGCCTCACGGGTCATTTCAGTTCTCAGGTACTTTTTCCCGATATTCTCAATTGCCTCCGTGTTCGATTCCGGGTCAAGGATGCCGAGGGCTTTCCGGAAGTAGACGACAACCACACCTTCGAGGTGGGCCATTGCGGTGCCGAAGAGGGCGAGAAGAAGTAATTTCAGTAACATGATAAGAAAGTTAAGTGGGTGGATTGTTGCTGGTTGCTGGTTACTTGTTGCTGGTTACTGCCCGCCTTCGCCGAGGCTTCTGCGGATAAAAGTTGCTAATTGCTGGTTGCTTAGGAATCCGGGGCAGAAACAAGTTTTTCCCGTATGTACTGCAAATTCAGGGCGGATGAGCAGGAGGGGTTGGCGTAGGCTTCAATGCCTCCGTAGTGATCGTTTACCCTGCTGAGAACAGCCTCGATGTTCTTCTCTTTTACCGTAATGGCATAAAGGATATTCTCTGAAGGGAAGAAGCCCAGGGAGATGATCCTCCTTAGCCTCAGCCTTTTTCTGAAGTAGGGTATGAGTGCCTCATTCGATCTCATGTAATCATCGACGATCGACTGCCTGTCAGCCCCCAGGGCAAGCTGGAGCAATGCGCAGATAACACCGGTCCTGTCCTTGCCGGCCTGGCAATGGATAAGCACAGGGCGCCGTTCCGCACTCTGAAGGGTTTCGATCACCTGACGGAAAACAGGTATCGCAGAGTCGAGTATCCCGATATAGAGGGAGCTGTTTATCTCGTCTATTTCATCATAAGCATCCTTTTTATAGAGATATGGCATAAGCTTCTCCCTTGTGGTTTTTTCAAAATCGAGAGGCAGGGATATTGTCTCAATATTACTGATCACCTTTTTTTTCTTCCTGTTTTCATACGGGGCACGCAGGTCAATGATGGTCCTGATATCGAGGGCATGCAGTTTTTTTATATCTGATGCACTTATTTTGTCGGGATTGGCCGACCTGTATATCATTCCCCCGTGGATCCGCTTCCCGCCCGCAGTCTGTGCCCCTCCGATATCCCTGAAGTTGCGGAGTGTCCTGAACTCATGATCCTGCTTCAACATCGTTGTCTATTGATTTACTAACCTTGTTAAATCATTTACGGGCATCCCAGCCATAATCAATGTATTTCCATTCAATCTCCCTGCCGACAATCGTGACAAGAACGAATCCCTCCTCGAAGCCTCTGGCGGGGCCGCGCCACCAGCTTCCTGAGACGGCTCCTCCTGTAATAAACTGCGTGTTTCCGATCTTTATATCCTCAACAATATGCAGATGTCCCTGAAGGACCAGCCTGAGGTTATGGTGCCTGAAGAGTTCCAGAACTTCCAGGGAATTGCTTACGACAACCGAAGAGTCGTTTGCGAGGGTCGAGCCCCGGAATCTCTGCGTGAAGACCGTTATGAACGGGATATGAGTCGTGACGACGATGGGTGTTGCAGGATCTGTTTTCTTCAGTTCCTCCCTGATCCACTCAATCTGTTCCCTGTCAACCAACCCCACATATCTGTCGTCTCCAGCATTCCATACCGAGCTGAGGATCATGAACTTCCATCCATTATGACTGAAGCTGTAATATGGGGGTCCGAGTCTCTTTTCATACATTTTTTCCCCGTATTCAGGATGGTCCCTGTCAGCGCTGTTCCTGCCAAATAGGGCATATTTCTCATGATTGCCCAGTGCGGTGTAAACAGGCATTTTCAGGGCGCCGGCGGTCTCCTGGTATAGCCTGTAAAGGGAGTCGGCCCTTCCGTATCTCTGGCCGCGGGCCCCCATTATCTGATCGCCTCCCGCAATCACGAAACCGGGATTAAGATAATTTATAGTATCGATAACCTTATTGAGGCCATGTACGGCACCAGCCTCCTGCTGGAGATGAATATCAGTGATAAAGGCAAAGGTGAAGGATCCGGGCACCAGCCTCCTGCTGCATGAAGAAGAAACAGAGGAAATGACAATTACAAAAAATAAAATCGCATATAACGCAATGGAGGATCTTCTCATAAACAGTAAGTTTTGTCTTTATAAACCGTTAAATGCCGGCAATGTTAATGTTTTTTATAATGGTTTGTTATTCAATTAATTATACTTATCCGCGAAGGACACAAAGAAAAAAAATCCTTGAGCCTGCATTAAAAATGATCTGTTTCACAGGCTAAAAATAGTATGATTTTCTATTCTCCGGGCCTTTAGCTTACCTTTTTCAACAATTCTGAAAGCGGGATGTTTATTCCGGAAACCTGTTGCGTGTCCTGTTGGCAATTCTCACTAGTGTAAGCATCACAGGGACCTCCACCAGTACCCCGACCACGGTTGCAAGGGTGGCTCCCGACTCAAGGCCGAAAAGGACGATGGCTACCGCAACCGAGAGCTCGAAGAAGTTGCTGGCGCCGATCATTGATGCCGGAGCCGCAATGCAGTGGGGCAGTTTCCATTTGTATGACCACCCGTAAGCAATAAAGAATATCAGGAAGGTCTGTATTACAAGAGGTACCGCTATCAGAAGAATGTTAAGCGGGCTTCTCAGGATGACGTCTCCCTGAAATGAGAATATTATTATGAGGGTAAGCAGAAGGCCGGAAATGGTTGTGCCCGTGAACTTTCTGAGAAATACATTCTCAAAGTAATCCATCCCTTTTCGTTTAATGACCAGGCGTCTTGTCAGCGAGGCTGAAACGAGCGGTATCACCACAAAGAGGATTATCGAGAGCAGGAGGGTGCTCCAGGGAATAGCTATTCCGCTTACTCCAAGGAGGAAAGTAACGATGGGGATATAAGCCACAAGGATCACCAGGTCGTTTATTGCGACCTGCACAAGAGTATAGCCGGGATTACCCTTTGTGAGGTGGCTCCAGACAAAGACCATTGCTGTGCAGGGTGCTGCGCCAAGAAGGATGGCGCC
>DIKJ01000135.1:56718-58670 GCA_002424525.1 Bacteroidales bacterium UBA5621
TGAAGGGTTTGATCAGCCAGTTGACAGTAAGCGTCACTGTAAGCCCCTTCGGCATTTTGATGGCATTAACAATGCTCCCGAAATCGATCTTCAGCATCATGGGGAAGATCATTATCCAGATGAGAATAGCGATGGGGATGGAGACGCTTGCATATTCGAACTTTCCCAGTACTTCCGGTACGATGGGCAACAGCTTTCCGATCGCTATCCCGGCGATAATACAGGCCGCAACCCAGAGGCTCAGGAAACGGTCAAAGAACGACATTCCCTCTTTAGTACTCATTTCTTAGGGTATTAGTGTTTGATGGCTGAAACGGTAATGCTGAATATTCCCGAATCGTCTGCCTGAAACGATCGCAATTCATTTTCATCAAAATATTCAGATAATATATTTTCCGGCATTCTGATCTCCTTCTCCTTATGGATAACAACGCCTGTGAATCTGTTCTCCCTGATCAGGTTCAGATATTGTTTCATATCGGCCGCACCTGAAACGCAACCTGCGTACATCTCAGCATCCTTTTTCAGTTTTTCAGGCAGATCGCCCTTGATTACCACATCAGATACGCAAAAATGGCCACCGGGCTTCAGAACCCTGAATATCTCACTGAATGCTTTCAACTTATCGGGGACAAGGTTAAGCACGCAGTTTGATATAACCACATTGAAGCAATCATTATCAAATGGCATTGCTTCGATATCGCCCAGTACAAATTCAACGTTATCGTATCCCAGTTTCCGGCAGTTCTCCCGGGCTTTAATCACCATCGGCTCAGTCATGTCCAGTCCTGTCACCCTGCCTTCGGCACCAACGAGAGCGCGGGCCACAAAGCAGTCGTTCCCTGCTCCCGAACCCAGGTCAAGAATGTGATCACCCTTCATTATACCTGCAAATTCCGTAGGGATGCCGCAACCCAGATTAAGGTCCGCCTCCGGGTTGTATCCCTCGAGTTTATCGTAGCTTTCGCTGAAAACCGTATAGGTGGTATCGGGACCACAGCAAGAGGTTCCACCGCAGCAGGAATTTTCTTCACCTGACTGTTCGGCAATCCTGCCGTATTTTTCTTTAACAACCTGCTTAAGATCTTTTTCTTCCATTATGTTCAATTTTGATATTAATACATCTTCAAATTCTTCTCATAAAAATCACGGAACTCCTTCTCAATCAAATCTCTGATCCGCCGGAATTCGCTCATAGTAAATTCGTCAGAGCCGGTGGCATGTGAAGGGTCCTGAAATCCCATGTGGAGGCGATGCTTAACTATTCCCGGGAAAAAAGGGCATGCTTCATTTGCCTCATCACAAACCGTAATTACATAATCCCATTTATCATTCAGGTAATCATCGACAGATTTTGGAGTGTTATTGCTTATGTCGATCCCCTTTTCCGCCATTACCTCAACAGCCTTCGCATTGACTGCCCTTGCAGGAATAGTTCCTGCAGAGAAGACTTCCAGCCTGCTGTCGAACGACTGCAGGAAACCGTGAGCCATCTGACTGCGGCAGCTGTTGCCCGTGCATAGAATTAATACTTTCATATTCGTATTTATTTTAACAGGATATTTCAGCTTTATTCAGCATTGAAAAGAAGCTTTTATACATTTTATTAAACCGTTTGATGCCTCTGCTGTTAAGGCAATAGTTTATTCTAAGTCCGTCAATCTCTCCCTTTATAAGTTTAGCTTCCCGCAACTCCCTCAGATGTTGGGATACGGTGGTACGGCTCAGGGGTATAAAATCAGATATATCGCCTGAGATGCATGTTTTGGTTTTTGCCAGATACTCCAGGATTGCCAGCCTTGCCGGATGAGAAATAACTTTTGACAGTCTTGCCAGCTCCTGCAGTGAATCATCAAATCTTTCCGCTTTATTCATGGCTTAACGACTAATGTCGCAAACATACGACATTATATTGATAAAAACCAAAGTTCAGGCTAAAAAAATCAAATGTC
>DIKJ01000135.1:58780-62978 GCA_002424525.1 Bacteroidales bacterium UBA5621
ACTTCGTTTCGCTAAATCCGCGCCAACTTCATCAGGACTGCTGGTAGTCTTTTACTATCTCCAGCAATTCGGGCAGGTCCATTCCTATCCTCTTCAGAAATTCGATCTTCGGGATCCCTTTATTATTCCATCCCCGCCGCAGGTAAACGGCATCGAGAAGGCTCTCATACTGTTCCTCCCTGTGTTTACGCACAATTTTCATCTTTTCTTCAGTCGGCTTTCCGGCCGGATCGACTCCTATCTTCTCCATCATCTGTTTATCGTAGCGTTCTGCGCGCGATTCATATTCCTCTGCCGTAACTGGTCCTGCCGCCCGGTATGGCTGTTTATCATGTTCCCTCGTGCCAAACCCTCTTCTCAGGTTAAATATCCTTTGGAAATTATAGACTCTTTCCGAATCTTCAATGAGACGTTCCTTGCTGAACTCACGGCCGGTGACAGCCTTGTAGATTGTCACGTAATTATCGACATGCTCGGGGACTTTTGCGGGTTCATCGCTCAGGGCGTTGGTCTCGGGCTCAACATCGTTCCATGGAAGCTTGCAAAGGCCCACAAGTCCGAACCATGTTCTGAACAGGGGGAAATAATGGAGCGCCTCGGCCTTGTCCTCAAATGTAGGTATCTGGTTATTCACCATATCCATAAAGATGAGCCAGGCCTCGTCGTGCTGGGGCCCCTTGTTGGTCATGGCATAACCTCCCTGCTGGGCAAGAGATTCCTTCGACATGTACTGGGAATATTCAAGCCCCTTGTTCTCCATGGCTATGTCGGCAAGGAACCCTGCTTCGCCCCATCCGTTCTTAATGAACAGGTTCTTCATCTTGCGCACACCGAGTCCGGCTGTTAATCCGAATCCTTCACCCCGTGCAAGCTGATGAAGCAGTTCAAGGGCATCCTTCGAATTGCCGAATCGCAGGTCGAGGCCTCCGGTGCGTTTCATGTTCAGAACTCCGTTCTCATAACACTCCATTAAGAATGCAAGAACGGTGGCCCATGTAATTGTGTCCATGCCATAAGTATCGCAATAAAAATTAGCCTCGATAATATAGCCAGGATCAAACATTCCGCAGTTGGATCCCAGACCTGCGGCATTCTCATACTCGGGACCGTCAACAATAACCTTCTGTCCCTTGTAGGGGCCGGTCTGAAGTTCAAAATCGTCGACACCCTTACTGCACGACATGTTACAGCCTATCCAGCAGCCGTCGTTGATATTCTGGGTAAAATTTTGTTTCCAGACAGAAGAGTCAATCTTATAAGCCTCGGGGTGGCTTCCAAATTTGAAATTCATAACAGGCAGAAGGTCATGGTCATTCATTATCTCCATGAGGTGGGCTGTTCCGGTCTGTCTCATCTGGCATTGCTTATCGTCGAGTTCCCTCATTTCCCTGTTGAATCTGCGGCCCCTTTCCGAAATTGCCGCAAGATCAACTACATTATTAAGGTTACCCTTCACGCCGGGTATCTTGCAGACCAGCGCAAGGATCCTTTTATCGCGGAACACAGTACCTAAACCTCCCCTGCCTGCCTGCTTCAACCGAATCTTTTTGCGTTTTGGATCGTAGAAGCTGAAATTCAGCATCCCCATAAGCGAATGTTCTGCTGCCGCTCCCGTCGAAACAATGCCAATGTTCCTCTTCTCATTCTCATGATCTGCAAAGGCATCGGTCAGCTCTTCAACCAGAACATGGCTGTTCACATCCGTTTCGGGAGCTTCGATAATCTCAACATAATGGTCGATACCATTAATATATATAATGATATCACTGGTGGCTTTCCCCTGAAGCTCCAGGGCATCAAATCCCGAAAACTTAAGGAATGGTCCGAAAAAGCCTCCGACATTACTGTCAATTACAGAGTCGGTATGAGATGAAATGCTTACAACAAGTGATTTTCCCGTTCCGGAATACTGGGTGATGCCGCCAATTGGTCCGGATGATATAATTATTTCATTTTCAGGGTCATTCCATTTCGTTTCAGGTTTGGTGGCATCCCATAGAAGTCTAAGCCCGTAACCTTTTCCCCCGATAAATTTTTCTTTCATAACCGGAGGTACATCCTTTTCCTTTATTTCCCCGGAACCGGCATTAATATACAGGATTTTGTCGGTATATCCTTTGCTGAGGGGTGTCCACTTGTAGTCCCACCTCATCAACACCCTTTTTCCTTCTTTAAACATATGATTGCTTTTTAGATAGTTTCCTTTGCTTCAGTTTGATTTTTGAAATATAGCAGTCTGAATAATAGTTTAGTATGACTTTAATCAGGAATTACTTTATCTCTCCCTTTCAGAATTTATTCACCCCGGCCTGCATTCAAAATACCTAACAGTAATTAACTCAAGTTGCCAGGTGCTGGCTCCTCCCAATCAACCAGCAACCAGTAAACAGTAACTGGCAACTTAGGTTAATTAAAACAAATAAGCCCCGGTACAAATATAAAGATCATTCCGCTGTTTTACGAAATGTGATGCAACTCGTTTGTTGAAGAAGGAGGAGATGGTTTTGGGGTGTTACTTTAACAAAGCTCAGGTTTACCGTTTACATATCACAGACAGATTTTAGCCATGATTCAATCATAGAAAACTGTATAAAAAATAATCCGGAAACCTTTGTTCCGGATCAGATCTGGAGCAGCCTGAAAAATTCAGGTAAATTATCAGCTATCAAAGAAATGCCAAAAGGGGCGCAGGGGGGATTATGAAAACTACTTCCCTGAGGCGGTATGGTGACTGCATAATGCAGGATCACACTTTTCGGCGGTCCCGGCTTCTTTGCAGGTCCCGGTGCAATTCTCATGATCACAATCAGCTTCCTTGCATTTTGCAGGGCTACAGGGGGCTGCCTTTTCAGCAGTATGACCCGGACAGGCAGTCATTGCAGAACTGTGCGGACACTCCTTTACAAGTTCCGTTTTGGCTTTTCCAGGTTCCTTATCTGAGCTCTGAGCACTTACCAGCAACACAACAAAGAATGTAAGCACAATTAATCCTGATAACCCAATAATAACTTTTTTCATATCTGTCTGCTTTTAGTTTTAAACTTTGTCCAAAAATATAACATAAAGTTGTATTGCAGGTTATTTGAGGGTTAAATCGTGTTAAGCCGATGTTAAATTTACCTGACTGATAATAAAATCTGCTTATTTTTGAAATCATGAAACTTTCATGTTCCGATCAACACAGCAAGACACATGAAATCATAAAGGTTCCGCTCAGACAGTTTAATATACATATAATGTAATAAAGCTATTTTCGAATGAAGCGATCAGGATTCCAGTTAACACTTCTTATTCTCACGTTTGCTTCGCTCGTAACGCTTGTCGGTATTCAGATTGTATGGATCATAAAAGCGGCGAGGATGCAGGAGTCCCAGTTTAACCATAGCGTAACCATGGCTATGAACAGGATAGTTGAAAATCTTTCGCACGATAAAGAGATCTGCAAAGAGGTAACCAACTGTCTGATGGCCGGCAATACGGGATCGTGTTATATAATGATGAAAAACAGGGAGGAGTGGAAGAATATCAAATCCGTAATTGAGAACGATCTAAATTTTTATGGGATAAACCTGGACTTCGAGTTCGACATAATCGATGTAAATCATGAGGCAAATGAGCTTCCAAAAGGTATTTACCTGAGCGGCAATCTTGAAAAGATCCTTGAGCAATCGGGGTTCAAGTTAAGCATCAGGTTCCCTGAAAAGCGCGATTTCATAGCAGCCCAGATCGGGAATATTTTCATCTTCTCAATTGTTTTACTCCTGATTGTTTCCCTTTCTTTTATAATGATCTACAGATATTATCGAAAAGAGAACCTGCTTACGGAAAATATAATCGATTTTGTCAATAATATTACGCATGAGTTTAAGACCCCCCTGACGAATATTTCCCTTGCGAACAGCATGATCTCAAAACATGAAAACATCGAAAAGGACGAAAAACTCTCTTTTTATTCGAATGTAATCAGGAGCGAACATAACAAGCTTAAGGAAAAGGTGGAAAAGCTCCTGAAAACATCATTCACCGACGCTGAAATGCCTTCCTTCGGAGAGCTCATCGATGCATCTGCCGTATTTGAAAATGTCATGGAGACATTCGAAGTTCAGATCGGACAAAAAGGTGGTTCAATTTCAATCGATAAGAGTGGCAGCAGTTTCAATGTTTATGGTAATATGGATCTGTTCCATATCGCTATAGG
>DIKJ01000151.1:0-11349 GCA_002424525.1 Bacteroidales bacterium UBA5621
TGACCGATCATCTTGGAGGGTCGGATATTGCAGGATTGGTATTAAAGGAGGAAGGCACTTCACACTGGTCCGGCCCAAACACCGGTGTAACAAACGAAACCCGATTCACTGCTTTGCCCGGAGGTTGCCGCTACTTCAGCGGAGGATTCGACGATCTTACTTATTATGGTTACTGGTGGTCATCTTCGTTGTTTTCCGCAACTGCTGGCTGGTACATGGTTATGTACCATTTTACCGACGAGGTTGACGGGCTCGATGGTAATAAGAATCATGGTTTCTCGGTCCGCTGTATTATGGATTGAAGTGCGCCGTAAGCGCACTGTGCGAAAGGGTATACTTCAATCTTTTATGCAGCGTATAGCCAGGCCGTCTTTACGGCCAGAGGCATTAAAATGAACCGGCCCGTATCCGGCCTGGAGACGAAAATCGTATGCAAAGGTTGCTGATTCCCCTGTAGAAGACCACCACCAGCCATTTTCCCCCATATAATCAAAATAACCATAATCTCCGCGCCAGCCGCCCGGACGTGCCGTAAATCCGCTCTGGTTATTTGCTTCATTGGGACTGTCCCAGAGGGATGAATTCTCCTTAAGCTTTGCATCTGCTTCTATATCTCCTCCCAGAAAACTGACCAGAGCCATCCATTCCGCATCGGAAGGAACATGCCAGCCGGCAGGACAGACACCCCTGCTGTCATTTACAGCATGCCAGGTATATAGGCGTCCGTAGGTTGCAACATTGCTTTCGTTGCCATTATATGCCCACTGATACTTCGGATTGGCCTCTCCAGATATATTTTTTGTAGCAGGTGTTGTGGTGCCTATGTCATCACCATTCCGATATCTGGTTGTTTTCATATCCTGTTTTAGCCAGACCTGTGAACCGATCTGTACAGTATTATAAACATTACCGTCAACATCCGTCACGGTAGGGGAGTCATCCTTCTTTTTGCAGCCGGCTGCCAGCATTAGGATCAAAACACTTATCAATGACAAGTGAATTAAAGATAAGAATCTTTTTTTCATAAGAATCAGCGATTTTAAGGTTAATTGTAAATCAGATATACTTACTTGTTTGGTAATGAGATTTCAAAAAAACCTCAACTAATATAATCAAATTTCAGTTAACTGCTATTAGGGACAGATAAAAGTATAATACTAATTCTTGAGAGATGATTCCTGGCATTATTCACATTGCGCTCTTTGAGGCCTAATGAGCTGCTGTTTTCAGACCCCCCTCAGGAGGTAGGGGGCTTGTAGCCGGGGGCAAGGGGCAGGGAGAAAGAGCTGCCGAAGCCGGGTGCATTCCGTTGCCCTAAAACAACTATTCGTAAAATTTTCCCCCACAAATTTGGCCGTTAAAATTATTGATTTTATTTTTGACCAACCGTTCAACCATAAAGAATATGTCACCAAGAACACAAAAACAGTTTGAGGAGATCAGGGAGGAAAAACGGGCACTCATTATGGATGTTGCTCTTGACCATTTTGCCAACGCGGGGTATCATGCTGCCACGATAAACCATATTGCAAGACATGCCGGCATTTCGAAGGGACTGATGTACAACTACTTTGACAGCAAAGAGGCTCTGCTCGAGGCAATTATGAAGAGGTCAGTTATGGAGGTATATGAATACTTCGATCTGAATAAGGACGGATACCTCAGTGAGGATGAATTTGATTTTTTTATCAGGAAGATCTCCGCTGTACTCCGCAATAAAAGATCATTCTGGCGCCTCTTCTTCCAGCTGGTATTGCAGAATGAGGTGAGGGAGAAATTTTCGGTTCTATCTTCGAATCCGTTGATAAAGATGGAATTCTTTACCGGTGAGGAGAAATTCCTGCTGGATATTTCAGGTGTGATAACCGATTACTTCATGAGGAAAAGAGAAACCAGGGGCCCTGATTATGACCCGATCCTCGATATGAACATGTTCCTGATCACCCTGAAGGGTTATGCGATAACAAGAATATATATAGATGATGATGAAGATGATGAAAAAACCATTAACCGTATAATTGAGCTATTTAAATAGGGATTCCATGGAAAGTATAATAAAACGAACATTTTACCTTTCAGTTTTGATCGGGTTCACCTTACAGTCTTACGGGCAGGGAATTACAGCAACCGAAATAATAAGGAGAGCCGATGAAAAGTTCAACGGCGAAAAATCGGGTTATTCAGTAATGTCAATGACCATTGTCAGGCCTGCATGGAAGAGGAGCGTCGAGTTCAAAAACTGGACCCTGGGAAGGGATTATGCCCTGACCCTGATAACCGCACCGGCAAAAGAGGCAGGACAGACTTTCCTTAAGAGGGGAAACGAGATGTGGACATGGAACCCTGCAATCAACAGGCTGATAAAACTTCCCCCCTCAATGATGTCGCAGGGCTGGATGGGATCGGATTATACTAATGACGATATCCTCAGGGAATCATCTGTTGTAACCGATTATATTCATGAGATAGCAGGTGAGGAGACGATCGGAGGCCGGCTCTGCTATAAAATCATGATGACGGCAAAGGAAGAGGCGGCAATTGTCTGGGGGCATCAGATCAGATGGATCGACAAGAACGATTTCCTTATTCTGAAGGCAGAGCTTTACGACGAGGACGGCATCCTTGTGAGGACCGAAACAGGGTCTGAGATCAGAAACATGGATAACAGGACCATACCCACCAGGGTTGAGCTGGTCCCTGCGGAAGAGCCTGATAACAGAACAGTTATTGAGATACGGGAAATAAAGTTCAACATACCTGTTGAGGAAAGCTTCTTTTCCCAGCAGAACATGAGGAGGGTCCGCTGATAAGAATATTGATCGGGCCGAAGGGTGATCAGGTAATAACATCTTAACATTCAATATGAAGGACGAAATAAAAATAGCGTGGAGAAACCTGTGGAGGAACAAAAGGCGGACCTTCATTACGGCGGCCTCAGTCTTCTTTGCAGTCTTTTTTGCGGTCATTATGAGATCCTATCAGCTTGGTACCTACGATATGGTGATCAACAACTTTATCGAATCTTTTTCCGGGCACCTTAAGATCCAGCATGAAAAATATCAGGATAATCCGCTTATTGATTATTCTTTTGAATATAACGACAACCTTGCGGAAGCAATATCGGGGATTGAGAGTGTTACATCGGTGGTCCCGCATCTCGAGTCATTTGCCCTGGTTTCAAACGGTCCGCAGTCGAAAGGGGCGGCAGTGATAGCAATTGATCCCGTAATGGAAAGAGATTTCTCGAATCCTGAGAACAATCTTGTAAGGTACAGGATCACTCCCGAATCGATCGTACAGATGAAGAACGAAAATGTGCTGCCAGCACATGTTATCGGGGAGCTTGAAAAGAACACCGGGAGGGCTTACTCCTCGAGGGGGAGGCTCGAACTTGAACTTGGCCTCCCGGCCTCCGACAATCAACTCTATATCCCTCCGATACTGGACAACATACAGGTAAAGAATGGTTATCTTGAGGAGCAGGATAACGGAGTGCTTGTATCCGACAGGCTGGCCGGCTTTCTGAAAGTCTCATTAGGCGATACCGTTATACTTATGGGTCAGGGATACCGGGGCGTTTCGGCAGCAGGGATCTTCGCGGTGCGCGGAATAATTAAAATGCCTTCCCCTGATATTGACAACAGGCTGATCATCATGACTATACCGACAGCCCAGGAATTCTTTGGCTGTGAAGGGATGATCACCTCGCTTGCCGTCAATCTGACCGGCCGGTCAAACCGTACAATCAGAACGGCGCAGGAAGGAATCAACTCTCTCCTTTCCGGCGGGAGCACCGTGGCAAGGACCTGGTATGAGCTGAACCCGGTTCTCTATCAGCAGATACAGGGCGACAGCCAGAGCGGAGCAGCAATGCTCGGACTTCTTTATTTCATAATATTCTTCGGCATTTTCGGAACAGTGCTGATGATGATAGCGGAGAGAAAAAGAGAATTCGGGGTGCTGGTCGCCATAGGGATGCAAAAGGGCAGACTTAAGAGGATCCTTTCAATAGAAATGCTCTTTCTCGGCATTATGGGCCTTGCGGCGGGCCTGATGGCAAGCATGCCGCTGATACTTTATTTTAACCATTATCCCATTGTGCTTAAAGGAGATCTGGCAAAGATGATGGAGGATTATGGATGGGATGCAGTAATGCCGACTGCCCCCGTCGGACCCTATTTTTACATGCAGGCGGCAGTCGTGGCAATCATGGTTATTATTGCTACAATATATCCACTGAGGAAAATTGGCAGACTTAAGGAGATAGAAGCACTAAGAAGCTAAACATAAAAAATTCATGGAACATCAAATATTCACCTACCTGTTATTTATACTGGGATTCGTTGTTCTGATAACAGGAGCCAACATGCTGATAGATGGTTCGGCCTCAATAGCCAGGAAACTGAGTATTTCAAATATAGCCATTGGCCTGACTGTTGTCGCTTTCGGCACATCGGCCCCGGAGTTTATTGTCAGCTTCTTTGCGACACTGAAAGGGAACACGGATCTTGCGATCGGCAATATTCTGGGAAGCAACATTGCCAACATCCTGCTGGTACTGGGAATTTCGGCGATCATCTACCCGATAGCCGTGCAGAGGAATACTGTTTTAAAAGAGATCCCCTTCAGCCTCCTTGCTGTCCTCCTTCTTGGAGTAACAGCAAATGATATTCTTTTTGACTGGGAGGCCACATCTGTCATATCAAGAATTGATGGATTGGTTTTTCTACTGTTCCTTGTGATCTTTATCACTTATACTTTCGGAATAAGCAAACTAAAGGAAAATGGCGAGGATGCCAATGAGGTAAAAAATTATGGTTATTTCAAATCGGCGGCCTTTATTCTTATCGGCCTTGTTTTCCTGGTACTGGGAGGCAAATGGATCGTCGACGGAGCTGTAAAGATTGCTGAACTGTTCAATATCAGCCAGTCGCTGATCGGGCTGACGGTTATCGCTGTCGGTACTTCACTGCCTGAACTGGCCACTTCGGTGGTGGCAGCGTTTAAAAAGCAGACCGACATAGCGATCGGAAACATTGTGGGATCAAATGTCCTCAATATCCTCTGGATCCTTGGTTTCAATGCCGTTATACGGCCGCTGCCCCTGAATCCTGCTTCAAACATCGACATTCTGATGACGATTTTTGCCAGCCTGATATTGTTCATATCAATGTATATCAGCAAAAAGCATGTTATTGAAAGATGGCAGGGGATTGTTATGGTGGTATTCTATTTAAGTTATGTCGGATTCCTGGTAATAAACAGATAATCATGATTAAATCAATAGCCTGGAAAAATATATGGCGGAACAGGAACCGGAGCCTGGTGGTCATTACCGCCGTAACACTCGGAATAATCTCGGGCGTGCTTCTTGTCGGCATAATGAAGGGATGGGTTGAACAACGGCTCCGGGATGCCATCAGCAATGAGGTATCGCATCTGCAGATACATAATAGTGAATTTATCAGTAATGAGGAGATCGATCTTACAATAACCTGTCTGCAGGAAACTGAAAGAGCGATTGCGGCTTTGCCGGAAGTATCGGGATGGGTAAAAAGGAGGTGAGTGGTGGCGATGGCCAATACCCCCTGGGCAACCACCGGGGTAATTGTATACGGGATCGACCCTGAAAGGGAAAAGAGCGTTACGGAAATATGGAAAAAGTTAGTGCCGGGGGCAGGTGAATATCCCGATATAAGCCGTCCGGGTGAGGTCCTGATCAGCGACAAGTGCGCCGAGATCCTTAAGCTCAAGCATTATATAATAACGGAAGATGTAATTGATCAGCTCAGAGGCGAAAAGGTTCCTGAAAACATTCTTCTGAGACTCCCCGACCTGAAGGAGACAAGGTTCAGGTCACCAAAAGATTTCAGGGATATTCTGAAGATGCGTTTCACCAGAAGGGAACTTGACAGGTACGGCAATCTTATCGCCGCCGCGGCACTCGACTACAGGATAAGGAACAGGGTTCTCCTGACTCTTTCAGACGGCACTGGAACGCCTGTCCAGGGAGCCTTCAGGGTATGCGGCATCTATAAAACGACCAACACCGGATTCGACCAGGCCGCAATCTTCGTTAATGCCCGGGAGCTGGCACAGCTCTGCGGAAAGGATGAGATAATGACGCACGAAATAGCGATCCTTCTCAATGACATAAAAGAAGCCGGGAACGTTAAAGACAAGCTTGAAGGAATCTCATCCGGGAACAGCGTCAGGACATGGAGAGAGCTGGCACCTGATGCAGCATTGATGAATGATTACATGATCATGTATTATTTCATGTTCATTGGAATCATAATGCTGGCGCTTGCCTTCGGCATAATCAACACAATGCTTATGGCGATCCTTGAAAGGACAAGAGAGCTTGGGATGCTTATGGCTATAGGGATGAACCGTAAGCGGATTTTCAGCATGATAATGCTTGAAACAATCTTCCTGACCCTGACCGGAGCCGTTACCGGCATGATTGCGGGCTGGGCAATCGTGGAGGTGCTGGGAAAGACCGGCATCCATTTCTCGGGCTGGGGAGAAGGCTTCGAGGCTATGGGATTCGCCGCAAGGGTATATCCGGTGGTGACTCCTGACTTCTTTATTTTCACGACACTCCTGGTGGTAGTTACTGCCATTATATCTTCACTCTGGCCGGCAAGAAAAGCACTCAAACTGAACCCGGTCGAAGCTTTGAGAACGGAATAATTTATTAATAAACAGGAAGATCATGAAAGTACTTGAACTAAAAGATGTGCATAAGACATACAACTCGTCCGAGGTAAAGGTACATGCCGTGAATGGTGTAACCCTTGATTTCGATGAGGCTGAATTTGCAGCAATTGTCGGTCCCTCCGGCTCGGGTAAAACAACCCTTCTGAACCTCATCGGAGGGCTGGACATGCCCACTTCGGGAGAGATAACCATCGACGGCACCGACCTTTCCAGGCTTAAATCCTCACAACTTATCGATTTCAGGATGAGAAACATAGGATTCGTATTCCAGTCGTACAACCTTATTCCCGTTCTTTCCGCCAAAGAGAATGTTGAATTCATCATGCTTCTTCAGAAATGGTCGAAGGAGGAGCGTGAAAAACGCACTTTTGAACTGCTTAAGGCCGTAGGTCTTAGCGACAGGGTTAACAGCCGCCCTTCAAAAATGTCGGGAGGTCAGCAACAAAGGGTTGCCGTTGCACGAGCCCTGGCCTCACGCCCGAAATTTGTCCTTGCTGACGAACCGACGGCCAATCTCGATTCAAAATCTGCCGCCAACCTCCTGGAGATAATGGAGAAGCTTAATCATGAAGAAAAGGTCACATTTATCTTTTCTACCCACGATGCGAGAGTGGTGAAGATGGCGCACAGGGTAATCACTCTCGAAGACGGCAAAGTTGTTTCCGATGAAGTCAGGGAATAAGTAATATCCGGTTCAGTATGATGAAAAGAAAGACCCTGATATTGTTGCTTATTGCTTTACAGCTGTTTAAGGCTACCGCCCAGGACCCTGAAAAGAAGGTTGCTCTCAACGGGTATATCACAACCATGCAGAGTGTAATATTTGAAACCCTCTCCGGTGATTTTATCAACGATAATCTTATTCATAACAGGCTCAATTTTAAAGGCTTCATTACGCCAGGCTTAACCTTTGCTGCAGAACTCAGAAACCGCGTTTTCACAGGCGATATGGTTAAAACAGGTCCATATTATTCAGATTTTATCGGCACCGATCCCGGGTGGATCGATATGTCGTGGAACATATTGAGCAAGCCATCAGTAATTGTAAATACGAAGATCGACAGGCTCTGGCTCGATTACAGCCTTGATAAGTTCCAGGTAACCATCGGCCGCCAGAGGATCAACTGGGGTCAGACCTTCGTCTGGAATCCGAATGATATTTTTAACGCATATTCATTCTTCGACTTTGATTATATTGAACGTCCCGGGAGCGATGCGGTCAGAATTCAGTTTTTCCCTACCTTCTCTTCTGCGGTGGAACTTGCTGTCAAGACCGATTCCTACGACAAAATAACTGCTGCCGGGTTGTTCCGGTTCAACAGATGGAGTTACGACCTTCAGTTCCTTGCCGGGTATGTTGATAGTGAGGACTTTGTGACCGGACTCGGCTGGTCGGGAGTAATCGGCTCATCATCGTTCAGGGGCGAGGGCTCATGGTTCATCCCCGCCGGCAATGATCCCGGGATGAAAGGGACAATACTGGTTACCGCCGGGATCGACAGGATCCTGAAAGATAACTCAATGTTGCAGGTGCAGTTGATGTACTGCAATAATCCGCTGGATCTGAACAATTTCACAAGCCTTTATACCGGCAATCTGTCGGCAAAGGATCTTGCATTTTCTGAATTCTCTGCTTTCGGACAATTTACCTGGGCGGCTGGCCCGCTTCTTAACATCACTCTTTCAGGTATGTGGTTCCCTGACCTGAAAGGATTTTTTACCGGACCTTCAGCTGATTTTTCACTTGCTGAAAATATAGATTTTTCATTTATCTGGCAGTACTTCAACGCCCGTTTCGGAGTTGAGCGGAGGAAGATGAACCTGGGATTCATGAGAATCAAATACAGTTTCTGAAAATTTAATACTTTTACTGCCGCAATTATTCTCTAATGCTATATGTATGGCACTGGTCCATGAACTTGAGAAAAGCGGCAACTGGCTCTTCAGAAGGAGGGGGTGGCTTCCTCTGCTCCTGATCTTCGCGGGAATTGCCGCCATGTACCTGGGTAACAGGCAGGCGATCACCTTTAGTCCGGTTTATGAGATGATGTTCCTGGGTGTCAGCATTGCCGGGGAGATAATCAGGATCCTTACCGTGGGATTCGCACCAGGATCGACCTCAGGCAGGAACACCGCTGCCGGGCAGGTTGCCGGTGAACTTAACATGACCGGTATCTATTCCGTAGTGCGGCACCCGCTTTATGCAGCAAATTTCCTGATGTGGCTGGGCCCGGTACTATTCCTGAGATCAGTCTGGTTCACGGTTTTCTTTATCCTGGTTTACTGGCTCTACTACGAAAGGATAATGTTTGCCGAGGAACAGTTTCTGAGGAGGAAATTCGGGGAGATTTACGACAGATGGTCGGAAAAAGTACACCCTGTAATACCGAAATTCGGAAACTGGTTGCCTCCCCTTTTGCCTTTCTGCTTCAGAAGTGTTCTTAAACGGGAACACAACAGTTTTGTCAGCATCTTTGTGATCTTTGTTCTGCTTGACCTGTGCAGGAATTATTTCATTACAGGCAAACCATTCATTACAACCCTGTGGCTTTATCCTGCGATACCTGCCGGCATAATATGGCTGATCATAAGGATCCTGCACAAGCAGACCCGGTTTCTCATTGTAGATGGAAGATGAAACCCGGCTCTCCCTGCGACCGGCAAAGATGAACAGGTATGCCCATGACTTGATATTTAGTACACTGAATGAAAGAGATCCTGAAGAAAGTACTTATCATACTGTTGTCCCTGCCGGTCTGGCTTTACCGGTATACCATCTCGCCTCTTCTGAGGCCCTCCTGCCGTCATGTGCCTTCGTGCTCACTGTATGCTCTCGATGCCCTGAAGATGCATGGCCCGTTCAGGGGACTTGTCATGGCCACAAACAGGATCCTCAGGTGCAGGCCGGGTGGCACACACGGATATGATCCCGTGCCGTTATTCCGTTTCAGAAGGTATAAACCTTTTACGCGATTTAAAAGTTGCAACAGACTTGCCCGACTTGCATGACCTGCACGACTTGCATGACCTGCACGACCTGCACGACCTGCACGACCTGCACGACCTGCACGACCTGCACGACAATCAGAAATTAAGCTCCTCTTTTAACTGCTTATAGCCCGAGCGGCTGACCGGCAGTTTATCTCCGGAGTGGAGAATGGCCACATGGGTCTCCTTGCCGTATGGTTCGATTCGTTTGATATCTTCCACCCTTACCAGATATGATCTGTGTATCCTTACAAAATCGGCTTTGGGAAGATTATCCTCGTAATATTTCATGGTCTGCTGTTTAAGCGCCTTTCCGCCGGCATGATGTATCATTACATAATCATCCTGAGCTTCGACATACCTGATCTGCCCGACCGGGATAACGTTTATGGCGTTTCCCTTGCGCACGACTACTCTGTTAACCGGAGGGCCCGCTTCCGGCCTTTTTTCCAGCAATTTGCCCGCCGGTTCCCTGCCTGCTTCACCAGACTGTATCCTCTCAACAGCCTTCGCCACTGCATCGAGGAACCGTCGCTTCGGAAAGGGCTTTAAAAGATAATCAACTGCATTGAGCTCGAAGGCCCTGATAGCAAACTGGTCATACGCTGTTGTAAAGATTATCTCGGGCTTTTCAGTCAGCACCTCCACCATCTCGATCCCTGTGAGTCTTGGCATCTGAATATCAAGAAAAACAAGATCAGGTTTCATAAATGAGATGGATTTCAAACCTGAAAAACCATCAGAACACTCGGCAATGACCTCGATGTAATCAAGCTCTTTCAGATAATGCCTGATTAATTCACGGGCAGGAGCCTCATCATCAATTATTACGGTTCGGATCTTATCCATAGGATTTATTTTCACCCTGCTAATTTATGAAATCTTCCGCAATGATTTTTACAAAAAGAGGGCGGGAATAACAAGGGTTACTGTATAAACCCCGTTTTCCTTTGAGACTCTGACAGACGCCTTGTTGCCGTAGAAGAGTTCAAGCCTTCTTGAAACATTCAGCAGGCCGGTCCCGGTACCTTTTCTTGATGAGGGAGCCGTATCGTAATCGTTGCTTATTGTAATGTTAAGATATCCGTCAACAATTCCCGCTACTGTATTGATCCTCACACTTTCGGTGCTTTCATATACCCCATGTTTTATGGCATTCTCATAGAGAGGCTGTAAAAGCAACACGGGCATTTTTACTTCCAGGCAATCCGGTTCAATATTCTCCTCAGTAGATAATCTGTCGCCAAAACGTACCTTTTCTATATCGAGATAGAGCCTCAGGTTTTCGAGCTCGCTTCTCAGAGTGACAGGCTGTTCATCTTTCCTGGACAGGGCATATCTCATGAACTCCGACAGTTTGACCACCATATCCCTTGCCTTTTCGGGATCTGTTATTGTGAGCGAGCTTACTGAGTTAAGGCTGTTGAAAAGGAAATGGGGATTGATCTGGGATCTTAGCATCCTGAGTTCGGTCTCCTTGACCAGGCTTTCGAGCCGGGCCTCCTTTGCCTTCTTTTCCGAAAGTGTGGTAAGGCTGATGAAAAGATAATACGTCAGCACGACCAGTGAATAAATGAATACACCACTGCCGATGCGGAAATAGAAAGTTGCATCCCAGTAAAGTTTGTATTCCTCCCC
>DIKJ01000151.1:11380-23674 GCA_002424525.1 Bacteroidales bacterium UBA5621
AGGGAGATTATGCCTCCGGCGATGATATTGGTGATAATTGTTCCCGGTCTCGTTGTTGCACTGTTGATGAAGCTGAAAGGGTACCAGAGCGAAAGAGCCAGACCGGAATAAATAACTACTGATATGATTATGTCGGAAATACTTACCGTGGTAAGTTTGCCAAAACCAAGGTAATAGGAAAGCAGCTGGCCCAGAGCCATGAAGAGCCAGGCCAGCCACCAAATAATCTGCCTTACTTTGTTTGAAAGTACGGGATGCTTCATTCAGCCATGAATTAATAACTTTTTATTTCGCCTCCGCCAAATATGACCGCTCCCTTGATTACAAGCTGTTTTGTTGAGTCGACAATTCTTCCCGGAGCAATTTTTCTTGAATCGGTGAAGCCCCCAAGTATGGGTGTTACATCAATCGTAACATACCAGTCGTCGGGAACAATAATGGTTGTGCCTCCAAAGATACATGCAATCTCAAGTTCCGATCTGCCCGGTGCAAGCCTGGCTTTTGTCAGGTCCAGCTCACTGCCGCCGAAGACGGCAGAGATCTTTCCACCAGTGAAATTCTGGGACAGGACCTGGCGATCGCCTCCGCTGAAAATGTTTGTGTATTCAATGTAATCATCCCCCGCTGTCCCGGTCGACCTGACGGGGCTCCATCCCTTCCGGGTGGTAACTATGAAGATCACCCCGACGATAATGAATATTGAAGGCCAGAACATGTTGTACATATGAAATGTCTCCCTGAAGATCAGGGGTATCATGAAGAAGCCTCCGACAGCCATTACAATCACCCCTGCCGTTTTTTCACCCGCCCCGAGTGTCATCACAAGTCCTATTGCCACGAGCAGCATAGGCCAGCTGAATATAACATTGTCAATATAATCCGGGAAAAAGCCGGTATTCCTGATGACAAGAAATAAACCCGCCAGAACAAGGATCACTCCGATTATGACCCTGTTGCTCACCCTGGCAGGACGTTCGTCTTTGAATTTTTCATTTGTTTCCATGATGCATGATAATTTATTGATTGACTGATTGATTGCTTTTCCGGAATTTTTTCAGGAATGAGGATATTATAAATCCGATGCCGATAAGTATTATCACCGACGGCCAGTAGATCGTCCCGATAATGTCAGGTAACTGGTAATCCATCATTTCGAGAAAGAACCAGATGCCCCCTGCAATAAGCAGAACTCCTCCCGTAAACTGAAGATTCAGGAGCAGGAGTGCGCCTACAAAGATCATGGCGGTCTGCCAGGTAAAGTAACTGCTGACACTGCCAAGATCAAGAAGATCGTTGGTTGCCACAAGAAGTGCCAGACCAAGTACAATCAGGAACAATCCGATGCTCACTTTCGGATGATGTTCCCGGTGTCTGTGCAGATGTTCCCGTTTTTTCATTTCTGTTAAAGTTATATCTGTGTCAAAAATAAGCAAGGCCGGTAATTATTGACAGGATAAATCGGTAAACTGCACTTTTGTGCCGGTGAATCATCTTTTAGGGCCATAATTATCACTTTTTTATGGATAATTTTTTTAATTGCAATAGGATTTATATTTTTGCAGACCAAAATTAAAAGAGATGTCCGGATTATATGTAATACCATTGAGTGTTCTTAAAGCCGGATATAACAATTTTGATTTTGAGATTGGCAGGGAGTTTTTTGAATTGTTTGAAGAATCTGAGATCATGGAGGGTCAGCTCAGGGTATCTGTTGCGGCAGACAAAGGCTCCTCGCATATAGATCTTGAAATAAGGATCGATGGAGAGGTTAGCGTAACCTGCGACAGGTGTCTGGAAATGTTCGGCTTTCCCATAGCCTGTGTTAACAGGCTTCTGATCAGGTACGGAAGGGAACGGGATGAAGCGGACCCTGTTATTATAATGCTTCCTGCTGATGAGCATGAACTGGATATTAAGCAATACCTGTATGAATTTATTCATCTTGCATTGCCTATAAAAAGAGTGCACCCCGATGATGAGAACGGCGTAAGCTCCTGCGATCCCCTGATGATCGAAAAGCTGAAGAAGTATCTTGTGAGCGGAAAAGGGACCAGCGATGCTCGCTGGGATGGATTGAAACAACTTATGATTGATAATTAAAATTAAAATCTGATATGGCGCATCCGAAGAGAAAACACTCCAAAACCAGGAGGGATAAGCGAAGGACTCATTACAAGGCAACCGCCCCGACAATTGCCAGCTGTTCAAATTGCGGATCTGCAATCCGGTATCACAGGGTATGCCCTGAATGTGGTTATTACAGGGGTAAGCTTGCTGTTGAGAAAAAAGTCACAGCCTGATAGATTTAACTAAACCGATATCATGAAGATTGGTCTTGATATCATGGGTGGCGATTTCGCCCCTGATGCAATTATTGAAGGAGCAGTTGATTGCCTGGCACATCTCGCCGAGGGAGAAAAGCTGGTCCTGATCGGAAACGAAAACAATATCCTGAACAGATTGCATGAACTTGGAACTGATCCGTCACGTTTTGAGATCCTTCATGCTGAGGATGTTATTGAGATGGGAGATCATCCCGCCCGGGCCTTTTCACAGAAAAGGAACTCCAGCATTTCATTAGGGTACAGGATGCTCAAGCAGGGAACCCTTGACGGTTTTTGCAGTGCCGGAAACACAGGCGCCATGCTCGTGGGTGCAAGCTATACGGTCAATGTCATACCCGGTGTCTTCAGGCCCGCCCTGGCGACAAAATTGCCATGTATCGACGGGCGCAACAGCGTTATCCTCGATGTCGGTATCAATCCCGACTGTAAACCCGATGTCCTGATGCAATATGGCATACTTGGCACTCTTTATGCCAGATTTGTGCTTGGCATTGACAATCCTTCAGTCGGCCTCCTTAACATCGGGGAAGAAGAGTCGAAAGGCACGGCAGCAGTCAAAGCCGCCTACGAGCTGATGAAGGAACACCCGGGAATGAACTTTTTCGGCAACGTTGAAGGCAATGTTCTGTTCAGTGAAACCATGCCTGACGTTGTGGTCTGTGACGGATTTGTCGGGAATATCGTACTTAAACAGGCTGAAGCGTTTCATGCAATTTTTAAATCGAGAGGGTTTTCAGATCAGTTTCTTGACAGGCTGGACTTTGAAAACATAGGAGGTACCCCCATCATAGGTATTAACGCCAATGTTGTTATAGGCCATGGTATCTCAAAGCGGAAAGCCATAATGAATATGATTCGTCAGACTAGGGACGTCGTGCATGCCGATCTGGCCCAAAAGATTTTAGAAGCTATTTAATTATGAAAAAAATCAGGGCTGCTGTTACGGGCATCCATGCATGGGTTCCGGATTATATCCTCACCAATCAGGAATTGTCGGGAATGGTGGATACTTCCGACGAATGGATCATGCAGAGGGTGGGAATCAGGGAGCGGAGGATACTGAAGGGAGAGGGTCTGGGTACCTCGGATCTGGGAGAGAAAGCAGTCAAAGGATTACTCGAAAAGACCGGCACCTCACCCGATGAGGTTGACCTGCTGATCTGTGCCACCATTACCCCCGACATGGCCTTTCCCGCAACGGCAAATATCATTTCCGACAAGGCCGGAATTAAGAACGCCTTCAGTTTTGACCTGGGCGCTGCCTGCTCCGGGTTTCTCTTCGCCCTGCAGACCGCTGCCGCATATGTTGAAACGGGGAAATTCAAAAAGGTTATTGTGGTGGGCGCAGACAAGATGTCCTCAATAACTGATTATACCGACCGTACAACCTGTCCGCTTTTCGGAGATGCCGCAGGCGCGGTGCTTCTTGAACCGGTTACGGAAGATTACGGGATAATGGATTATATCTTCAGGGTGGACGGATCAGGTCGTAAACATCTCTACCTGAAAGCAGGCGGTTCAGTCAGACCGGCTTCCCATGAAACAGTTGATAACAAGGAACATTTCATTTATCAGGATGGACAGGTTGTTTTCAAGTTTGCAGTATCAAACATGGCTGATATCTCGGCAGAGATCATGGAGCGGAACAACCTCAGGGCAGAAGATATAGCATGGCTGGTGCCCCATCAGGCCAACCTCCGTATTATCGATGCCACAGGAAGAAGAATGGGCCTGGATCCAGCAAAAGTGATGATCAATATAGAAAAATACGGTAATACCACAGCCGCAACCATACCCCTTTGCCTGTGGGAATATGAACCCAGACTGAAAAAAGGCGATAAAATAATACTTGCCGCATTCGGCGGCGGCTTTACATGGGGCTCAGTGTATCTGATATGGGCCTACGATCCCGAATGATTTTTTCTTCCCGTTATTATCCTTTTTTATCGTAACGGCAATAGGTTTTTAATTTTTCAGTTATTAAGTTTGTAACGCAAAAAGGAATAACTATGGGAAAATTAAACGAGACAGACAACCAGACGATAAACCTGATCAGCAATGGCACTGACATAACCGGTGATATCAGATCAAATGGCGATATCAGGGTAGACGGGGCTCTCACCGGCAGTCTTACTACAAAAGGGAAGGTTGTTATTGGCCCGACCGGGAAAATAAACGGGGAGATATATTGCAAAAACTCCGAAGTCTCCGGTACCATCGAGGGCAAGATCAGCATCGGACAGTTGCTCACTCTCAAAGCTTCTTCAAAGATTACAGGCGATATTGAGACTTTCAAGCTATCAATCGAACCCGGTGCAAAATTCACGGGAAGCTGTAAAATGACAGAAACCGAAAGCAATGGAGGACCACCCCCCGGAAGAACAAAAGAAGCCGAACGAACCGGAGAAAGAGAAGGAAAATAGCGGACTGCAGAATTATGCCAGGTACTCCGGAATGGCATTCCAGATGATTGTAATAATAGGACTTACAACATGGGGAGGTGTCAAACTGGATGAACTCCTTAGCATGAAGACCCCTGTTTTTACAATTGTCCTTTCCCTTCTCGGGGTATTCACGGCATTATACGTTTCCCTGAAGGACCTCATTAAATGACCGGCCATTTTGAAAACTACCCGCCACTATATAATTCTTCTGCTTCTGCTCGATTTCATTCTGATAACAGCAGGGTACCTTGTAATTGAAGCAGGGAATTTTGATCTCCTGCCCTTTGACGTTGTGACCCTCACATTTTTTTTCACACTGATCACTTTTACAGCCCTGCTGGTCTTTACCAGAGGGAAACAGAAACAGCCGGGCAGGCAGACATTTTATTCCATGACAGCAATCGGTATCAAGTTCCTTCTCGAAATGAGCCTTGCTCTTGGTTGGTTCTTTATTGGTAAAAAAACTTCCACGGCTTCAGTAGTTTTATTTTTTCTGCTATATTTAGCCTTCACAATATTTTTAATGACAGTTATACTAAATTCTCTGAAAAACAAATCTTTATAAAAGAAATACCGGTTTGAAAACGCATTATCTGACAGCTCTTTTATTCATTTTTCTGATTTCGGGAATTTATTCACCCTTAAAAGCCGATGAGGATAAACCCGGCGGGCACGGAGCAAAAGAGTTCAATGCAAGCGAATTTATCCTTGATCATATTGCCGATTCACACGAGTGGCATATTCTTACCACAAAAGAGGGTAAAAGTATTGCCATTTACCTTCCGGTGATCCTCTACAGCAAAGAAAAGGGCCTTTCTGTCTTTTCATCAAAAAAACTGTCGCACGGACATGTTCACAATGGATACAGGCTCGAGGAAGAGGGCGACCTTAAAGGGAGGATCGTGAATGTTGACGAAGCCGGAAATGCAGATGAAGCTAATTTCCCTCTCGATTTTTCTGTTACAAAGGCTGTGGCAGCCATGTTTTTTGCCGCCCTGATAGGCCTCTGGCTCTTCCTTTCATTATCGAGCTCATACAAAAAGACAGGTGTAAGCCATCCAAGGGGGATGCAGAGTTTTTTGGAACCGGTTATACTGTTTGTCCGCGATGAGATTGCAATCCCGAATATCGGGCATCATAAGTATGAAAGATTCATGCCGTACCTTCTGTCAGTCTTCTTCTTCATTCTTATCAATAACATTATGGGACTGATCCCCTTCCCACCCCCTTTCGGGGCAAATGTAACGGGCAATATCGCCGTTACAATGACGCTGGCCCTTTTTACTTTTGTTATCATCCAGTTCAACGGGAACAGAACCTACTGGAGGCATATTTTTGCCACTCCGGGAGTCCCCCTCTGGTTGCTGCCCATAATGATACCGGTCGAAATTATAGGTATAATTGCAAAGCCATTTGCCCTGATGGTCCGTCTCTTTGCCAACATAACGGCAGGCCATATAATTGTTCTGAGCCTCGTGGCACTTGTTTTTATTTTTAAATCAGTGGCGGTTTCGCCGGTATCTATCCTGTTTGTGGTATTTATGAATTGCCTCGAATTACTTGTGGCATTTCTTCAGGCATATGTTTTCACGTTATTGTCAGCCTTGTTCATCAGCCTGGCAGTACAGGAGCATCATTGATTTTTTATGTTTAATTAAAACCAGATGTTATGACAGGTACATTGGCAGCAATCGGAGCAGCTCTTGCAGTAATAGGCGCTGCTCTCGGTATCGGCAATATCGGGAAGGCAGCTATGGAAGCCATAGCCAGACAACCTGAGGCTGCAAACAAAATCCAGACAGCGATGATCATTTCATGCGCCCTTATCGAGGGTGTTGCTCTGTTTGGTGTTGTTGTCGCTCTTATTGCCAATTAAGAAATGAGATCCCGGGACGGTTGGTCCCGGGATCTTATTATGTTGAATCTTTAAACACCTGAATATGTTATTATCAAACAGTCTCATCACCCCGGAAGTGGGTACGGTTTTCTGGACAACCCTGATCTTCCTTATCTTTTTTCTTGTACTCAGAAAGTTTGGCTGGAAGCCCATACTTTCAATGATCAAACAACGGGAAGAGATGATAAAAGGGTCGCTCGAATCGGCTGAACAGGCACGAAAAGAGATGCTTAAGCTACAGAGCGATAATGAAGCTATTATACGTAAAGCCAGAGACGAGAGGGAGGATATACTCAGGGAAGCCAGGGAAATAAGGGACGCGCTTATTGCAGAAGCCAGGGGGAAAGCAAACGAGGAAGCTGAAAAACTGGTAGAGAAGGCAAAGACTTCTATCGAGAAGGAGAAGACCAAGGCACTCTCGGAAATACGCGAACATATAGCTAACCTCTCGGTTGAGATAGCATCAAGGCTCCTCGGGGAGGAACTGAAACGGACCGGCGTACAGGAAAAACTGATCGACAATTATCTGGAAGAGGTTAAAATAACCAGGAACTAGGAAGAACTGTCATTCATGAACGAAAGCAAAATCTCCGTCAGATACTCAAAAGCTCTCTTCCAGTCGGCACTCGCTGGAGAAGTGGTCGACGAGGTAAGCAAGGACATGATCCTGATCTCGGATATCTGCAAGACACCTGATTTTAAGGAAATGCTCGATAGCCCGGTCATCAGACCGTCAGTCAAAAGAAAGATCTTTCACGCTGTTTTCAGAGAGAGTGTCACGGATATTACCATGTCCCTTCTGGATCTTGTGGTGAGCAATGGCAGGGAGAAATACCTGCCGGCAATCGCCAGGGTATTCAGGAGTGAGACAATGCAGCATAAGGGGATTACGGAATGCCTTCTTACAACAGCCGTCAGGATCGGCGCTGACCTGAAAAAACAGATCTCTGAACGGATTGAAACCGTATTTAAAACCAGGGTTGAATTACATGAAAATATAGACGAAGAGATTATCGGTGGATTTATTCTGAGAATGGATGATAACTACATCGATGCCAGCATAAGGAACAAGCTCAGGAATATAAGGAAAGAACTGACGGAAAACAAAGCAATACAATAAAAAGCAGGAAACAAATTAATTTCAGAAGGGAAAAGAAATATGGCAAGCATTAAACCGGCAGAAGTCTCAAAGATCCTCAGACAACAGCTTGAGGGAATACAAACAGGAGCTGAACTGGAAGAAGTAGGCACGGTACTTCAGGTGGGAGACGGGATAGCAAGAATATACGGACTATTGAATGCTCAGTCAAACGAGCTGATAGAGTTTGAAAATGGCATTGAAGCAATCGTCCTTAACCTCGAGGAGGATAACATCGGGGCAGTCTTGCTGGGTCCTACAGAGGAGATAAACGAAGGAGATATTGTCAAGCGGACAGGCCGGATAGCTTCTATCGATGTCGGAGAAGGATTGCTCGGGCGGGTCATCACCCCCACTGGCCAGCCGCTCGATGGGAAGGGACCGGTCGAGGGAGATCTTTATGAAATGCCTTTTGAGAGAAAAGCACCGGGCGTTATATTCCGTCAGCCGGTAAAACAACCACTCCAGACAGGGATCAAGGCCATTGATGCTATGATACCTATCGGAAGGGGTCAGAGGGAGCTGATCATCGGCGACCGCCAGACAGGAAAGACAGCTATCGCTATCGACACAATAATCAACCAGAGAAGCAACTTTGAGAAGGGAGAGCCGGTCTACTGCATCTACGTGGGTATAGGACAGAAAGGATCGACAGTCGCCAATATCGCAAAGATCCTGGAGGAACATGGTGCACTCGACTATACAGTTATCGTTCTGGCAACAGCCTCCGACCCCGCCGCCTCCCAGTTCTATGCACCCTTTGCGGGTGCAGCTATCGGAGAATTTTTCCGCGACACCGGCCGCGATGCACTCATAATTTACGACGACCTTTCAAAACAGGCTGTCTCGTACAGGGAGGTCTCCCTCCTGCTCCGCCGGCCCCCGGGACGCGAAGCATACCCTGGTGATGTCTTTTACCTGCACTCACGCCTGCTTGAGAGAGCTGCCAAGATCATAGAATCAGATGAGGTTGCCAGGAATATGAACGACCTTCCTGAATCAATAAGACATATGGTAAAGGGTGGCGGATCGCTTACGGCCCTGCCTGTCATTGAGACACAGGCAGGTGACGTGGCGGCTTATATCCCGACTAACGTCATCTCAATAACCGACGGACAGATATTCCTCGAAGCAAGCCTCTTTAACGCAGGCGTCAGACCGGCTATCAATGTGGGAATATCTGTATCGAGGGTCGGTGGGAACGCCCAGATAAAAGCCATGAAACGAGTTGCCGGAACACTTAAGGTTGATCAGGCACAATACCGCGAGCTCGAAGCATTCTCTAAATTCGGCTCCGACCTCGATGCGTCTACCCTGGCAATACTCGATAAAGGTGCCAAAAACGTCGAGATCCTTAAACAGGCCCAATACGCACCTGTCCCGGTTGAGAAACAAATCGCAATAATATATTGCGGAACGGCAGGATTGCTTAAGCATGTCCCGGTAAATAAAGTAAGGGAATTTGAAAAGGAATTTATCGAGTATCTGGAGCTCCGCCATCAGGATGTTTTGGATACTCTCCGGGAAGGTACACTGAATGATAAGGTACTGGAGGTTCTTGAAAAGACAGCTGCAGAATTATCTTCCAAGTACATGCAATAAATAATTGAAGTTCAAAAGAATAAAGTAGTCTTTTAATGCCAAACCTGAAAGCAATAAGAATCAGAATTGCTTCTGTCAAATCTACAAGGCAGATAACATCCGCCATGAAAATGGTGGCGGCTGCCAAGTTGAGGAAAGCCCAGGATAAGATTCTGCGCTTAAGACCCTATGCCAACAAGATGCATGAGATCCTTACTACTATAATCAGAAGCTATGAAGATACGGAAGTAAAGAGTGTCTACAGCAGAGATTCGGAGCCGGAAAAAGTGCTGGTCGTTGTCATTACCTCCAACAGGGGACTGTGCGGTGCATTTAATTCAAACATCGTAAGAGAGGCCAGAAGGGTGGCAGTTGAGGATTATCATAGCCAGAACAATAACGGCAACCTTTCCTATCTGGCCATCGGTAAAAAGGGATATGACAGCCTCAGAAAATATAAATTGAATATAATTGATGAACAGAATAACCTCCTGAATGAGCTGACTTTTGATAATGTATATGTTGTGGCTGAAAAGGTTATAAACAGTTTCCTCTCAGGAGAGTTTGACAAAATCATTCTGATCTATAACCAGTTCAGGAACGCTGCCTTTCAAAACCTGATCAATGAGGAATTCCTTCCGTTCAGGACACCTCCGGTTGAAAACCGGGGAGACCTGCCGGCTGACTATATTTATGAACCGGACCGGGAGGAGAATATTCAGGAGCTGATCCCTAAATATCTCAGGATCCATTTCTACAAGGCGATCCTTAATTCGTATGTTGCAGAAAACGGCGCCAGGATGACAGCCATGCATAAGGCTACCGACAACGCGACCACGATGATTCGCGATCTGACGCTTCAGTACAACAAGGCAAGACAGGCAAGCATTACCGGACAGATCCTCGAGGTCGTAAGTGGTGCGGAAGCCCTGAAGGGCTGACAGGTGATGCCGCGGCGATCCGTGAAGTGGCCGCATGATCAGTGTTCAGAGGCTACAGGAGCGGGTTGGTGAAAAATATCCCAGATAGCTTCGGTGATATTGATTATGTGATCGCCCATCTTCTCACACTCGCAGTAAATATCGTTGTAGAAAATCCCTGACAGGTAAGAATATTTCTTCTTCTCAATGTTCTTGAGGTGATTCCTCTTCAGTTCATCACGAAGGATATTGATCCTGCTTTCCGCCTTCTGTGCCCCTTCGAGAGTCACCTCCCTGTATTCCTTTTCAATATTGATATGCATTATTTCAAGAGCCTCTCCAGCCAGCACAAACATCTTATTGATGCTTTCCCTCTGTTCCTGGTTGAAAGTGGTTTTTGTTTCACTCTTTTTACTGATGGTTTTCATGATATTGAAACAGCAGTCGGCAATGCTCTCAAGCTCGTCGATGATCCTGAACATCGATCTTATCTGCCTGGAACTCACAGTGGTAATATCATGGTTGCCGAGGATCTTTGTCAGATAGGTCGCAATCTCGACCTCAATATTATCGCTGATCTTTTCATATTTGACTATCCTCTCCTCAAGTTTCTCAAAATCCTTCCGGTTGGTGGTGTTAAATCTTTTTATCACAAAACCGAACATTTTATTGATGCGCCGTGCAAAAAGATTAATCTCATTTTTTGCCTGAAGGATAGACATTTCGGATGTTGTGAGCAGTCCAAAACTGATATACTTGAGCCTGAACGACTCATCCTCGTCTTCTTTGAGCGGCACCATCCAGACAACTATCCTTTCGATCATCCTGGCCAGTCCGATGAGCAGCAGGGCATTTAATATGTTAAAAGAGGAGTGAAAGATGGACAGGGCAACAGGAATGCTCCCCTTGTCGGAAAATGGCGAATCGAGCCCCGACGACACCATTATACCATCGATCCCCCTGAGGAAAAGAGGCATTATCGACACTATCCACATAACCCCGATTATATTGAAGATAAAATGCGCCCTGGCCGCTCTTTTTGATGAAACATTGCCGACAATGGCAGCTACATTGGCCGTAATGGTGGTACCTATATTCTCGCCGAGAACCATCGCCGCGGCAGCCTCGAAAGGGATCCATCCGTTATTGCACATTACAAGGGTAAGCGCCATGGTGGCGGATGATGACTGAATAATTATTGTCAGAAGGGAGCCTATGACTATGAAGAGGATCAAGGAGAGAAATCCCAGATTTGTGTAATTCTGAAGGAAGGAGAGTATTTCGGGATTCGATCTGATGTCAGGCACGTTTACCTTTAGAAACTCAAGCCCGAGGAAGATAAAGGCAAAACCGATAATAAACTCACCCCAGTATTTGGCTTTCATGTTCTTAAAGAAGAGAAGGGGAAACCCGATACCGATAAGGGGAAGGGAAAGGACGCTGATTTTCATGTTGAACCCCAGAATGGAGATCATCCAGGCAGTGACAGTGGTCCCTATGTTGGCCCCCATAATGACACCGATCGATTCTATCAGCGACAGAAGCCCGGCATTGACAAAACTGACGATCATTACGGTAGTGGCTGACGAGGACTGAATAACCGCCGTGATCAGAAAGCCTGTAAGAACTCCTTTTACACGGTTGGAAGTCATGGAAGCCAGTATCTGCCTCAGTTTGTTGCCGGCCGACTTCTGTAGGGCCTCACTCATGATTTTCATCCCGAAGAGGAATAATCCCAGGGATCCGATCAGGGAAAGAAAATCAATCAGCTGGTACTGCATGTTTCTAAGGTATTAGATCACAAATAAAAACATTTTAGAAAAAGTTGTGAAAGAAATGCGTAACATTTTTGTAACATCTTTTCATCAATAATATAATGCGAATAGCTAAATTTGAAAAGAATTCAGGATCAAATCATGTATACAAGAGAGCAACTAACTGACCTTGTCAACAGGGCAGTGGCCAGCCT
>DIKJ01000189.1 GCA_002424525.1 Bacteroidales bacterium UBA5621
TCTGCAGCTGCTCCAAAGATGAGGACCCGGATCCTGGTCCTGGTGGAGGTGGCAACCCCCCAAGAACTATTACCCTTGATCTGACCAATCCCACTTATTCTGCGCTCAATACGGCCGGCGGGCAGGTAATAGTTCAGAGTATTGCAGTGGCGAATGTTGGTAATAATAATTTTGTTGCGCTTTCCAGTGTGTGCACTCATGAAGGGGGTACCGTAGCTTTTAGTCTGGCCTCAAACAAATTTGTCTGCCCGCTTCACTTTTCTGAATTTTCGACCACAGGAAGTCTCCTGCTCGGACCTGCAACAACCGGATTGAAATCGTATGTTGTGACTAAATCGGGAAATACGCTGACTGTCACCCTGTAATAGAATAATTCCAAAATTCCCGGCAGATCTGACGAGTCTTATTGTCGCTGATGGTACTCCAGGGATTTAGCATTCCGTGGAATAGTTTGAAGTAACCCTGCCCGGTTATTCTGATAACCACGCTAATACCTTTTCAGAGCCAGGTTTCTCCTTCGAATACAGGACATCAACAAGTTTTCCCTCCTCGCTGATGAGGTATTTCTGAAAATTCCATTTTACCTCAGAATCCATTACACCGTTCTTCTGCTTTGAGGTAAGCCAGGCATAAAGGGGATGAATATCCTTGCCCTTTACAGATATTTTGTCCATCAGCCGGAATGTTACTCCGTAATTTGCAGTGCAAAACGCACGAATTTCTGAGGCTGAGCCCGGTTCCTGGTTGGCAAAATTATTTGCAGGAAAACCAAGGATGACAAGTTTGTCGCCGTACATTTCATGCAGTTCCTCAAGATCTTTGTATTGAGGTGTGTATCCGCACTTTGATGCAGTATTAACTATCATAATCTTTTTTCCCTTCAGGGCCGAGAAATCAAAATCCTCCCCCTCGAGTGTTTTAACCCTGAAATCGTAAAAACTGTTTGTCTGCGAAACTGCCGCCGCTGCAATGAATAACGTAAGGAATAATGTCATATTTCTTTTCATTCGAAAATAGTTTTGTTATAATATTGTATATTAAGTTGTTCGAATGGAACCTTCATGATTTTAATGATCTTATTATGTAAATTAGTGCATGAAGGTTTCATTTGAGATCATTATTGATTCAACCAATGAACAATCATCCCGGATAAAAAGTTCAATTTCCGTGAAGGCTTATTTCAGCATTTTCGTGGAGGTGGTTGTCTCCATTGTCAGGGGGAAGGTCATCTGTCCCGATACATCGATTATCCCTTTCATTCTTGCAGAAACATTCTGTTCGATGAAATAGCCTTCATTAAGAGGGAAAAGCAATGTTGATGTACCGGTAAATGACCCTGAAGTTGAAATTTGCATTCCCTGAGTTTCTGTTCTCATGGTTTGCGTTCCGGTAAGGTCAGATGTGATCTTTGCACATTCTATCCCGTTAACTTTTTCTATCCCTTCAAATTTATTGAATGAATTGGTTATAGTTTTCATCGACATTGTTGGTGTTATTAAATCACTTGTATCAGTAGCATTCCATGTCTCACCCGGTTTGATCGGGTTAACCGGCAGATCAGGGAAGAAATTATGGAAGAGCTGTGAAGCATTCGTTTCTCCGCTGCCCTCAATGAAGTATACAAGCTTCTGAGCATCCTGAATATCTGTTTCCTTACCTGAAAGCGTTATGCTCATATTGAAGGACTTGTCCTTTACAGACTGAATTGCACCGCCGCTGTATCCCTGGGGAGTATCGATGGTCTGTCCCAGCGTGTCGATCCGGATCTCAAGCAAAAGGGTATTTCCGGAAGTACCTCCGCTCCTGATACTGCATCCTAAACTGGAATTTACCTTAACTTGCATTGACTGTCCCTCAATATCCATTGTCTGGATTATTTTGTTCGTATGCATGTACTTTACGTAATCCCCGGCCGGGTAATTATAAACAAGCTTAACAGGACCTGTTTGCGGGGTTCCTGCAGGAAGATTGCTGATATATCCTGCTGACATTAAAGATATTACAATAATCGATAATGCAGGGAGCATAATTTTTCCGATAGATTTTGTTTTCATTTTTCTTTAAGGTATAATTGAAACAGAGGAATAAAGTTACTTAAAATATACCGATTAGGGGAAAGAAGTCCGGATTTTTTTAATCTTTCAGGATTTTAATTTCAATGCACCCTCCGATCCCGGCCTTGTCATCCTTAATTATCACAACAGACAATATTTCGGGTATTTTCAGAACCTTTTCAGTTGTCTCATCAATCATCCCGATACTGGTGACCCTGTTACAGAAAGCAGTCGCATAAGCGTCAGCGAGGGCTCCGGACCGGCAGGCAATGACACAGGCATCGGCAGTGCCAAAGCTTCTGGAATGGCCAATGGTGCCAGAGGAACAGCAAACTGAGAGAGGAGTCTGTTCCGGTTTGATGCTCAGACCAATTTTGTCAGATAATGGAGAGGATCCCGCAAAAACGGAAATTGTTGCCGGTGATTCAAGTTTAATAAAGATATCACCTCCATTTTCAACAACGACTTCGGAAAACCTGAATTCCTCTATCAGATCCCTGCAAATGTGTTCTGCGACAGCTCCGGCCACGGAGCTCATGGGTCCGGTCCCTGCTGACCGGGATGCCTCGTACATCTCGTTGATAAGTGGATGAAGGTTATCAGGAGCAGGGAGCGGGACCAGTGAGTCAAGGAAATCCGGATACTCTCTTATATGTCTTTCCAGGAGATCGCGGTAAAAGAGTATCCGGTCCATCGAAAATGTTCTGACTGCCGGTGTAAACAAGTCTGCGGTTACAGCTATCCACAGATCTGTTTCCAGATGACCGGCCCGGAAGCTTTTCCACCGGTCGTTGCCCATCATCTCACGGTAGATCCTTGGCTGATATGAACTGCTTTTAGTCAATATCTATCGAAAAGAGATTCAGGGGGCATGACTTGAGGCAAAGTTCGCATATAACGCATTTCTCCGGTTCGAATACAAGCTCTGCCGTTTGTCGGTCCATGGTAAGGGCACCGGCAAAGCAGACTGCCGAACATGCCCCGCAGTGAATACAAAGCTCTTCATTGCAATGTATCTTTTTCTCAATGGGTTCACACTCCACATTCTGTTGTCTGATATAGACTATACCCTCCTTCAGGACTTTAGCAGGTGCCGTCATCTCCATCACCAGCCGTCCTATCTTGCCCGGCGAGACATCAGCTTTCACTATGTTCACCATTATGTCAAACCTCTTTATCAGATTATATGTTATGGGTTCCCCTGTCGATTCCGGGGGAAAGGTTAAAACAAATCTTTTACTGGTCATTTTCTGAGTTTTTAAATGTTAAAGATCAAAGTCTGATCTCCAGCTTGTTCAGTCCGGAGGTTTTCGGAAAGAGTGCCACCGGTTCTGTAAGGAGGAACCTGCCTTCGGTGATCTCAATCTTCAGTATATCAGCAATCTCTCTTGCCACTTTGACACTCGATAGTGGAGCAGTTCTTATCTTTTTCCCCTCGAGAATTATCTCGCCTGAAAAGAGGGATTCATAATCGGTTTGTCCAAGAACTTCAAAATTACCTGAGCCATAATCAATTATATTAGTCTGTATCTGGCTGTTACGAATGGTCAGTCTGTGTGCCATTTCCTCATCAATAACCGGGACCGGTATTCCGATACCAACGAACATAGACACACCATATTTTTCATAATAGACTGCCTTGATGAATCTTGTGCTCATCTGTTTTGCGTCACCGATCAGCGCCAGGGTAGCTGCATTCCCCACCGGTACCCCGGATTCATTAAGTGGTTTACCCGTATTGAACTGCGTACCGTTCCATGCCACATAGCCGGTGGTCCCGCCAAAGAAGATACGGGTCCCGATACCTATTGTCCGCAGATCAGGATCGTTAAGCAGCGGGCTCAGCTCGCCGGAGGTTGAGAAGTTGGCGTTTCCGAAGAGTGGCAGAAGGGTGCCCATGTATGTGAATTTCAGTTTTGAGGTGCTGTTCACCGCTACATTATAATTCTGGTAGGCATTTCTCGGATTGAACATGATGAATTCATTAATCGAGTTTTTGTTGACAAATGTTTTTATCTCAGTTCTGGGATAACAGTCGGTGCCTTTGGCCGTCGCCTGGAGCAGAACGTCCTTTCCTGCAATTAGATCCTCAATCACGTGTGCACCACCGTATGAATCGTATGGCATTGCCGTTTCCGTGGCACCTATGTAGGCATCGACCGCTGCCACGCCTCCGTAAGCCGGAACGTTGTTCAGGGTGAGTCTTTCCATGCGCATAGGCGGAGAAGAATGGCCGAAGTTGATAAAGGCGCCTGATGAGCACATTGGTCCGAATGTGGCGGTAGTGACCACATCGACCCTGCGTGTTATCTCTGCAGGCGTCAGTTCTTTACCCATTGCCGAAACCTGTTCGGCTGTCAGAACAACGGCTTTGCCGTTTCTGATCTTTTCATTGATCTCCTCAATGCTTCTTTTCTGTGACATAAGTATTAAATTAAGTGTTCATAAAGCACTTTTTCAGCAGTCTTTGTTACTGGGATAAAACTTAATTAAGGCTTTAAGCTGTTCGCAAAAACTTCAATTTATAATTCCCTCTCCGGGTAGGTTTTAGCACCATTCGGAATACTACAGTCCGTGGTTGCTAGAGGATCTCAGAGCCTAATCTCTCCCCTCTTCTCTATAAACCAGACTTTTCTTGCGAAAAGGATGGATAGTGGGGACAAAGATAATGTTTCCTTTTAATAAATGCAACAGGGGGTTAGAGGTTCCAAGGTTTCAAAGTTTCAAAGTTTCAA
>DIKJ01000237.1:0-7465 GCA_002424525.1 Bacteroidales bacterium UBA5621
GTTGAATGGTATGTTGATAACCTCTAGGTTATGCACCGGTCAAGTGAAAGGTTCTTTTTTATCTTTGTCCTATTCGTTGACAATAACGGGTTCAACTGAATCCAATGTCCACATTAACAAATTGTTAGTCATTTTTTAAATGTGACTGACCAACCGGAGGCTTAAATTCTAATTAAAATCGAAGATTTGAAAGGAAGCGCCAGCAACCTGAAAGAGAAAACTGTTTCAGGAATGATCTGGAGCTTTGGAGATACTGTTTCAGGCCAGTTGATACAGTTTATCATTGGTCTTATCCTGGCAAGGATACTATCACCGGCGGAGTTCGGACTGGTTGGCATGATTATAGTATTTCTGGCAATTGCCCAAAGTATTGTTGACAGCGGTTTTGCACAGGCCCTTATACGGAAGGGTGATGCCGGAAGCCGGGATTATTCAACTGTGTTCTGGTTCAATCTTGCCGCAGGACTTCTGCTCTTTGTTCTGTTATATTTTATTTCACCGGTTATATCCCGCTTTTACGATGAGCCTCAGTTATTAGCGCTTACCCGCGCCCTGAGCATAATTCTGATTATAAATTCCTTCAGTCTTGTACAAAGGGCGATACTCGCACGGAGACTGGACTTCAGGCGACAGGCGCTGATCACAGTCATCTCCGCAGTTATCTCAGGGGCACTGGCTATCTGGATGGCGCTTAACGGTTACGGTGTATGGGCGCTCGTATGGAAGAGCCTCACAGGTTCCTTTATTCAGGCTTTGCTGCTCTGGTGGCTAAGCAGCTGGCATCCGGTAATTTTGTTCAGTTGGGAATCATTCAGGGAGTTGTTTTCATTTGGATCAAGACTGCTTGTTTCAGGATTGATAGATACTGTTTACAGGAATATATATCCGCTGATAATAGGCAAGTTCTTCACGGCTCAGGATCTGGGTTATTTTTCACGTGCAGACCAGTTTACGCGTTTATCTTCGCATAATATATCCCAGGTTGTCCAGAGAGTCAGTTATCCTGCTCTTAGTCAGGTCCAGGATGATCAGGTTAGACTCAAATCGGGCTACCGGAAGGTCATCATCACGACGATGTTCATTACATTTCCAGCCCTTCTTGTCATGGCTGCTGTTGCAAAACCACTGATAGTTGTTCTGATAGGAGAAAAATGGCTGCCCGCTGTGCCTTATCTTCAGCTTCTTTGTCTTGCAGGGATGTTGTATCCCCTGCATGCCATTAATCTGAATATGTTAAAAGTCAAGGGCCGGTCCGACCTGTTCCTCAGGCTTGAGATCATAAAGAAATTGTTGGCTATACCTGTAGTAATTGCAGGGATTGCGGGAGGGATCCGGGTAATGATTGCAGGGATGATAATACATTCAGTCGTGTGTTACTTTATCAATAGTTTTTACTCTGGCAGGATGGTTTGTTATCCTTTCAAAGAGCAACTTGCAGATATTTTTCCGGCATTCCTTATAGCTCTGGTTGTATCGGGACTCGTATGGTTGCTTTCTTTCCTGCTTCCATTTGGGAATATATATTTGCTTACAGTCCAGTTGTCAGCGGCGATAATTTTAATAATTTTCGCTGCCGAGATTACCGGAAACAAGGGGTATATTGAGATTAAATCTATTATTACGGAAAGGGGAAAAATTTTCAAACGGTTCATAAAATGAGGAAAGAAGACAGGATATACGTTACCAGGCCGTCTCTGCCGCCTCTGGAAGAGTTTACGGAGAGTCTTCGCGAGATCTGGGACAGGAAGATCATTACCAATAACGGGCCGGTACACGTTCAGTTTGAGAGGGCGCTGGAAGAATATCTGGGGGTGAAGCATCTCTCTCTCTTCTCCAACGGTACCCTGGCTCTCGTCACCGCTCTGCAGGCGCTCCGGATAACAGGAGAGGTAATCACAACTCCTTTCAGCTTTGTTGCCACCACGCATGCCCTGTGGTGGAATAATATCAAACCGGTTTTTGCTGATATCGAAGCTGATTACTATAATCTTGATCCTGTCAAGGTGGAAGCGGCGATTACACCGCAGACAACTGCCATAATGCCGGTTCACGTTTATGGAAATCCATGCAGGGTTGATGAATTCAGGAGGATAGCCGAAACATATAACCTTAAACTTATTTACGATGCCGCTCATGCTTTCGGGGTCAGAATGAACGGGACCTCGATACTTAACCATGGGGATCTCTCAATTCTTAGCTTTCATGCTACCAAGAGCTTCAATACAATAGAGGGTGGTGCTATCATATGCCACGATCCGCAGATCAAGAACCGTATTGACCTGCTGAAGAATTTCGGTTTTGTGGATGAAACAATTGTCGTTGAACCGGGTATTAATGCTAAGATGAACGAGATTCAATCAGCTTACGGCTTGCTCCAGCTTAAATACATAGACAGTAATATCGAACGAAGAAGGAGTGCTGCTACTGAATACAGGAGGTGTCTCAAAGGCGTGAGCGGCCTGAAGATTTTTGAGCCGCAGGCTGGGGTCACTCAGGCTTTCTCATACTTCCCGATACTCATAGATGAGAATCTTTTCGGAAGGTCTCGCGAGGAGGTTTATAAGCATCTCAGAAAGAACAACATTTTTACCCGGCGCTATTTTTATCCGCTGATAAGCAGGTTTCCATCATACAATGGACTTCCGTCTGCCAGCCCGGCAAACCTTCCTGTAGCAGAAATGATTGCCCGGGAGGTTTTATGTCTACCGATTTACTCCGAAATTGAAACTGATACGGTGAGGCAGATCTGTAATCTTATTATAGATTTCAGGCCATGAAAATAGCGGTAATGCAACCCTATTTCTTCCCGTATATAGGGTACTTTCAACTCCTTAATGCCGTTGATGAGTTCATAGTATATGACAACATTCAGTATACTAAGAGGGGATGGATAAACAGGAACCGGATTCTAAGTAACGGACGTCCGGATTATTTCACCATACCGCTGAAGAACGAGTCAGATTTCCTTGATATTGACAAGAGACACATTGCACCAGAGTGGCTCCATGAGAGAAAAAGGGTTCTCAACAGGATCACGGAATCCTACCGAAAGGCACCTTGCTTCAATGATATCTTTCCTTTGATCCGGTCAGGTTTCCTTTATGACGATGATAATCTCTTCTGGTTTTTGTTTAATTCACTCATGGTTGTTTCGACATATCTTGAGATTAAAACCCCTGTAATCATATCATCCTCTTTAGATGCCGATCACAGCCTCAAGTCTGCCGACAGGGTAATTTCTATCTGCAAATCCAGAAACGCCGGCACCTACCTTAACCCGGAAGGCGGTACGAAGCTTTATGACAAGGATTATTTCAGGGACAGGGGCATTGATCTGAATTTTTTAATAAGTTCGGGTGTCCGTTACAGACAGTTTCAAGACGATTTTGTGCCCTCTTTATCAATAATTGATGTTATGATGTTCAATTCTCCGGAAAAGACATCGGAATTTCTCCGCACTGCCTTTGATATTATCTGATGGAAGATATTATTTATAAATGGACTAAACTGGGAAGAGTGTATAACCCTGAAATTCATGGCCATGGGGCATGGATGGCCCAGTTTGCGCAGGCCCCATGCATTCTTAAGTTTGATAATTTTTTGAGAGTCTATTTTTCGTGCCGTCCCCTTCCGGACGCACAAGGTCAGTATGTAAGTTATTCCGCATATGCAGACCTTGACAAAAGAGACCTGTTCAGAATTATTAATGTGGCGTCAATTCCGATTCTGGATCTGGGTAGTACAGGAACCTTTGACGAGTTCGGGACATATCCTGTATCTGTTATCAGGAGAAGTGGCAGCATTATTGCTTATTACGGTGGCTGGACGAGGTGTGAGTCGGTTCCGTTTAATGTTGCCATCGGCAGAGCTGTAAGCCACGATGACGGTAAAACATTCATCAAATCAGGCCCCGGCCCCGTTTTGTCATTTGATCCGGATGAGCCTTTCATACTGAGTGGCCCTAAAATAAGGTTTTACAATGATCGTTATTATATGTGGTACATTGCAGGGTGTAAATGGATCCTGGACAACCACAGGGCAGAACCGGTTTACAGGATAAGATTGGCATCTTCGGATGACGGAATAAGCTGGGAGAAGGAGCATAGGAACCTGATTGAAACAAAGATTGAAGATGAAGCCCAGGCAAGTCCTGATGTCTTTTTTAGAAATGGCAAATACCATATGTTCTTCTGTTACCGTTACGGTACCGGGTATCGCGGAAGAGAGCGCGGGTACAGGATAGGTTATGCCTGGTCATACAACCTGACAGACTGGGAAAGGGAGGACCACCGTGCCGGTTTGGAGGTTTCAGATATTGGATGGGATTCAGACATGGTAAGTTACCCTCATCTTTATGAACATGAAGGATCAATATACATGTTTTATCTCGGAAACGGAGTCGGGAGAGAGGGCTTTGGTGTCGCCAGGCTTGAAGGCGACCTTTTCTAAAATGTAGAATCTTCAAATGATGAAGTGGAGGAAATTAGGTAAAATATTTGATCCGTCTGAACACCATCTTTTTAACGGTCCGGAGGGCTTCTCGCAGTCCCCTCAGGCTCTGGTCCTTGATGATTGTGTCAGAATTTACTTTTCGACTCGTTCGAAAGATCCGTCGAATGGCAAGTATTTCAGCAATATTGCGTTTGCTGATTTTGACCTTCAATTCAACCGGGTTTTGAGAGTGTCAGAAAAAGAGGTAATAGCTCTTGGCAATCTCGGGTGTTTTGATGAGCACGGTATTTTCCCGATGAATATTCTAAGACATGGGGACCGTATTTATGCCTGGACGGGCGGTTGGAACAGAAGGATTTCAGTTTCAGTTGATACGGCAATTGGTTTTGCCGTAAGCGACGACAATGGAATAACATTCCGGAAACTCGGGGAAGGCCCAGTAATGGCTGCTACCCTCAATGAACCCTTTCTAGTGGGCGATCCCTATGTATACTATTTCAAGGGCCGGTTCCATATGTGGTATATATATGGTACCCGGTGGATCAGACATGATAACCATGAACAGGCTGAGAGGGTCTACAAAGTTGCTCATGCATTATCTGATAATGGCATTTCCTGGGAGAGAGAGGGAGTTCAGATTATAGATGACCGCCTTGGTGAAAATGAATGTCAGGCTATGCCGACGGTAATCTATACCGGCGGCAGATATCATATGTATTTCTGTTTCAGGCATGCTTATGATTTCCGGACTAACCGCGAAAGAGGATATCGGTTGGGATATGCTACTTCGGAAGACTTAAAGAATTGGGTTCGTGATGACAGCAAGGCTGGAATAGATATTTCCGCTCAGGGATGGGATTCGGAAATGCAGTGCTATCCAAACCTCTTTCACTGTGACGGGGAGGTCTATATGCTGTATAACGGGAATGAGTTTGGTCGCAGCGGATTTGGTATTGCTTTGCTTGAGGATACGGCATGATTCCGGGTGAAGTAGAGATAGTAATAAACAGAGCCACAGCAGCGGATATTGAATCACATCTTCTGAACTGCGACACAAGATTTAATCCACCACTCTCGTCAAGGGTAAATATAAATGATTACGCGGTCAAGCTTGCTGAAAAAGCAGTGACATTTGGAGCGTATATCGGGGGAGATCTGGTTGCTCTGGTTGCTGTCTACATTAACAAAGAATCCGGAGTGAAGGCTTTCATATCAAACGTGAGCGTACTTGATGAACTGGAGGGTACTGGGGTTGCTTCATTGCTAATGGATCTATGCATTGATCATGTCAGAGATCACAAAATCAAAGTTTTAGCACTCGAGGTGTCGTCACTGAACAAGAGGGCGATATCTTTTTATACCAGGTATGGGTTTAATATAGAAGCAGATAAAAATGGCTTTCTACAGATGAAACTTGACTTGTAATTGTTATTTTAAATCAGGCTTAACGAAAGGATATTATGGCGTCAAAGAGGGATTACAACAGTGAGCTGCATGACAGGGAAGGTCACAGATATGCCTATAATTTTGATCTTGATGTAATGCACAAGTACATGATCAGGGCATTTTCCCCCTTCTTCAGGGAGGGCAGCCTTCTGGAGCTGGGTAGCTATAAGGGTGATTTCACAAAAAGGCTGCTGACAATGTTCAGGGATATCACCTGTGTTGAAGCTTCCGACTCTGCAATCACAGAGGCTAAAGAGAGACTGGGCGACAGCGTTCGGTTTATGAACGGACTATTTGAGGAGGTAAGTCTTGAAAGGAAGTATGAAAATGTAGTATTAACACACGTATTGGAGCATCTTGACAACCCCGTGTCGGTCTTAAAAAGGGTTAACGATGAATGGCTCTCACCTTCCGGCAGGCTTTTTATTGCCTGCCCTAATGCAAATGCTCCTTCAAGGCAGATTGCGGTCATGATGGGCCTTATCAGTCACAATACGGCCATTACAGATGCCGAATCGATGCATGGTCACAGGATAACGTATACCCTAGATACCCTGGAGCGGGATGCAAAGGCGGCAGGTTTAGATGTGCTTCACCGATCAGGTATTTTTTTCAAAGCACTTGCCAATTTTCAGTGGGACAGGCTTCTGGCTACAGACATTATAACTGAAGCCTACCTGGACGGGTGCTATATGGTGGGACAGAAGTATCCCGACCTCTGCTCCAGCATTTGGATTGTGTGTGAGAAAAGATAGCTTTATGGACTCTCCGCTTTTATCCGTTTGTCTTATTACCTATAACCAGGCTCCCTACATCAGGCAGGCAATTGACAGTATTCTCATGCAGAATATTAGTTTTAGCTGGGAGCTGATAATTGCAGATGACTTCTCTGTTGACGGCACAAGGGAGACGGCTGCCAGCTATGCCAGCGAGTATCCCGGACTTATTAAGCTAATCCTTCAGAAAAAAAATGTCGGTGCCACTCTGAACTGGATCGAATTGATGTGTACAGCAAGTGGGAAATACATTGCCTACCTGGAGGGAGATGATTTTTGGACCGAATCTGATAAATTGCAGAAGTCTGTTGATTTTCTTGAGCAAAATCCTTCCTATTCGCTTGTCTGCACTGATTATGGAGTCATGGATCAATCAACGGGCAGGGTTACGGAAAACTATTTGCGACGAAACTATGACCTTACCACGGAGAAGGATGTTCTGTTAAGGGAGTACATGTTCAGCCGCCATGCTATCAGGTCACTGACAGCCGTTATGCGGGGCAGTGACGTCAGGGCTTACTTCGGGGAGACAGACTCTCGGATAACTCACAGCAGTGCGGCAGGTGACCTGCCGTTGTGGTTATTTATAATGAGTATCAGCAAGGTGCGCTTTTTACCGATCAGCACCGCAATGTACAGAGTCAATCCCGGGACGGGGAGCCGGCCGGAAAGCATTCATAAGAGAAAGCAATTCCGGGACGGGATCTGTGAAATACTTGAATACTATATCGATAAGAATAACCTTCCTGATAGATTCAGGCGAAAACTAAAGCTTCAAAGGACTATCGATG
>DIKJ01000237.1:7520-7730 GCA_002424525.1 Bacteroidales bacterium UBA5621
TCGGGATTGAGAGGCTTTACAAGCAGAAGGGCGCTTGCCATTATTGTTGCACGGGGCTCGAATAATTAAAACGCGGAGAATTAATGAATAAAATATTGGCAATTATCCCGGCTCGCTCAGGGTCAAAGTCAGTTCCTCATAAGAATATCAGGCCACTTCTCGGCAAACCACTTATGGCTTACTCAATTGAACATGCCCTGGGCAGCAGAC
>DIKJ01000227.1:0-5127 GCA_002424525.1 Bacteroidales bacterium UBA5621
GTTCGCCGGATTTACGGATTATATCCCCAACTGATGCTTCGAGCGAGGAAACATCAACATTCAGAAAATAGTCTGGCTTTCTCAGCTCAAGGTCTTTGAAGAATATTTCGTTCAGCTCGTAGTCGTAGTTCTGTCCGGTGTGAGCTATGATGTGATTGACGTGTTCATCCAGGAGTGACATTACCCGGGACAGGCGGATTATTTCGGGGCGGGTGCCTACGAAGGTGAGGACTTTAAAATTAGGATTAATCATTTGAATGTGACTGGTGACTGGTGACTTTTATACTTTCTCAAAAAAGGTATCGGGATCTTCCGGATCAAAAAACTCACTTATCCAGAAAATTGTGTACATATCTTCATCTCCCACATTGGTGATATTATGCGTGTACCATACCGGCATGTCGACGTAAGCCGGCTCCCTCCCATCAAGTTCGAGGTTCATCACTTTATCAGTTCCGATCCTGCGGAGCTGTATCAGGGCTTTGCCTCTGATCACTGCAAATCGCTCGGATTTTCGTGTATGGAAATGATTTCCTCTTGTAATGCCGGGTTTTGTTGTGGAGAATGATACCTGTCCGCCGCTGCTAAGCTTGACTGTTTCAACAAACGTACCTCTCTCATCGGTGCTCTGTTTTAGTTTGACAGGAAAGTGGTTCTCAATATCCATGTAACAGACAAAGGTATTGAAGAGGTCCCTTTCGAATGAGTTATCAAGATCAGGTATAATCCCATTTTCCAAATAGAGTGACTTAAATCCAAGCAGTTTTTGAAGTATTTCCGTAACCCTTATCTCATTTGTATGGGGTACCCTGAATTCACTACCGGCTAATCTGTTGCAGATTGCTTCATATATTATCCTTACAAGGTTGCCTATGTATATGATCTTTATCTGGGCATCAACTTCGATGCGTGGTTCTTCACCGTGAGTCAGTTGATGACAGAATGTGGACACTACCGAATTATAATAGGGATTACCGAAGGGTCCGAATACATTCGGTATGATCATCCCGGTAAAGAGAGTCCCGTTTTTAATAGCCCACTCTGCAAACATCTCCCTGCCGGCACGCTTTGAGCGTCCAAATACATTATCGCGTTCTTCCTGGGTTGAGGAGGAGAAGAGAATATGTGGTTTTGATCCGGTATTATCAATCGCTGAAATAAGTTTCTTAACAAGGTCAATATTGGTATCATATATAACCTGCGGCTCGTTATGCCTGTTAAGCGCCGCCAGGTGGACAATCACATCGCATTGCTTTACGAACTCCTCAAGCTTTCGGGCATCAGAGAAGAAATCATCCTGAAAAGGAATACGGATTACTTCGTCTTTCTTAAGGCCGAGGAAGTTATAGAGGTGGGTTCCGATGAAGCCGGTCTGGCCGGTGATCCCTACTTTAAACATGTTATGTTTTTAAGGAGTTCGGAGTGCCTAGAGTGCCTAGAGTGCCTAGAGTTATCAGAGTGAAAAAACGACATTATAATAATGAGACTTTAAGGTTTGAGATTTTTGCCGATTGAAGTAAAGATAGCAAGTAATTCATCTGCTTCCTGCAGAACAGGTTTGGTTATTTCAGTACTAAGCCATTCAGTTTCTTCAATTATTTCAAGCCAATATATCGTTTCGCTCGATTCGCTTTCACAAATGGTTATTTTGTTTTTAAAATCTGCTTTACTACGTGCCCTGTTGGCTTCTCTGTAATTTGCCCCCACACTGGTTCCTGAACTGGTAATTTGATACCTCACAACCTTTCCCTCAGGAGTCCCCGGTATCTGAACAGAAAGTTTAATTATTTTAATCGCAAACTTTTTTGTTCTATCTTCTAATTTCCTGGCAAACTCCTTATTGTCCATTTCTTCTAACTCTAGGCACTCCGAACTTTAGGCACTCCGAACTCTCTTCACGGTTCATACACCTGCTCGGGCTTCTCTCCCAGCACATCCTCACGTATCATCCTGAGTTTTAACAGGAGATCTTTTGTTTCTTCGAGATTCAGCCTTTGCGTGTTATGAGAGTTGTATTCCTCGGCTGCCGAGACTTTCGCTTCGCCCTCGGTGAAATATTTGTTGTAGTTAAGATCGCGTGTATCAGCCGGAACCCTGAAGAAATCTCCCACATCAATTGCCTTTGCCATGTCTTCTCTGTTGACAAGGGTTTCGTAGAGCTTCTCGGCATGGCGTGTACCTATGATCTTTACCGGAACATCTGATTTATAGAGTTCTTTGATTGCCTGAGAAAGGGTTTCTATAGTGGCGGCCGGCGATTTCTTTACAAAAAGATCCCCATTCTGTCCGTTCTGAAAAGCAAACAGTACCAGTTCTACAGCCTCCTCCAGTGTCATAAGGAACCTGGTCATATTGGGGTCAGTAACCGTAATGGGCTGGTTGTTCTTGATCTGATGAATAAAAAGCGGAACAACTGATCCTCTGGATGCGAGGACATTTCCATAACGTGTTCCGCAGAAGACAATACCCGACCCGTTAAGGTTTCGCGACTGTGCGATCATGATCTTTTCACTCAGTGCCTTTGACATCCCCATGGCATTGACAGGATATACAGCCTTGTCGGTGCTGAGTGTCACGACTCTTTTTACACTATGCTTCTGTGCAGCGTTCAGCACGTTTTCACATCCCAGGACATTTGTCCTGACAGCCTCTGCCGGAAAGAATTCGCACGACGGAACCTGCTTGAGGGCCGCCGCATGAAAGGCAAAGTCCACTCCGTGCATGGCGCTGGCTATGCTGTCGAAATTACGGACATCACCGATGAAATATTTGATCTTGGGATTCTTATAGAATTGCCGCATATCGTCCTGTTTCTTCTCGTCGCGGCTGAAGATCCTTATCTCTCCGATACCGGTATTCAGAAAGCGCCGCAGGACAGCGTTCCCGAATGAGCCGGTGCCTCCGGTAATGAGGAGGCTTTTGTTTGTGAAATCCATAATATTTGGTGATTGGTGATTGGTTAGCTATCAGCGTTTAGCGTTTAGCGTTTAGCGTTTAGCGTTTCGCGTTTAGCGTTTCGCGTTTCGTGTATACTCTAGGCACTTTAGGCACTCTAGGCACTCCGCACTTCTTTCTGCGATTCTGTATTCCGGATGTTACACCGTACGGTAATTACGGTCTGAACACCACCCCTATCTTCAGGTCGACAAAAGCATCCCTGTAAACATTGTTGCCCATCTGGACGTAAAGGCCGGGGCAAAAAGAGATTTCCAGCTGGTCGTTGATCTTGTAGCTCGCTCCGGCTCCGGCGTTGATGAATATTCTTGTGCCCATGTCGAAATCGCTGGGATTGATAAGAAGTCCGCTACGCGCGAAAACAAAAGGTGATATTCTTTTTCTCTTGCTTGCGAACCTTAAATCACCATAGAGCGGGAAAAGTGGTCCACCGTTGTAAAACAGAATGCCGACCCCGCCTGCCAGCGAAAGACTGCTGTTGACCCCCAGGCCGTATATGTTCAACTCATATCCATGTGTTGTGGTAAGACCGTAAAAGTATTTCGAATAGTCGATCTCTGCCTCCCCGAGTCCGTAGCCAGATGTCAGCTCGTTAATATTAATGTATCCCGAGTTGGGATTAATTGTAACTCGCCGCTCGTAAGGCTGCGAAAATGAAGCTGTAGCTGTTGATATTAATATAAGAAGGAGGATCAGTCGTTTCATAGTTTATAAAGGAGCTATCAGCGTTCAGCGTTCAGTGGTTTAGCGTTTTACGTTTTGTGTTTCGCGTTTCGCGTATCATAGTTCCAACTTTCGGGCTTTCTTTCTGCCAACTGCCAACTTCTTACTTCTTACTTCTTACTTCTTTCTTCTTTCTTCTTTCTTGCCCTTCGCCCTGCCTGCCAGCCGAAGCCTTCTCTGACCACCGTAGCTTTAGCGGAGGGGGTGGCGAAGGCTGGAGCTCTTCGCCCTGAGCTTCTTCCTATCCGGGCATGCTTTCGCCCCGTCAGTCCCATCCGCATTTCAATGTAACTTCCTGTAATTATGATTGATAAGGGTGTTTTTTGATAAATTTAAATCAATCAGTTTTCAGGAGTGTAGTATGCAAATTCCAACGAGGTTTTTGAAAAACTCAAGTGTGAAATTACTAAAAGAAACAGTGCGCTCCAAACCCTTAACAGGGCCTCTGCAATCCGAAATGGCCCCCGGTTGGAGCGTTTACCTAAATAAAACATCCATACACCTAATGAATTACATAATTGACACTTAAAATAGTCGTGCTTGTCAAAACTGCGTTATTTTTGACAAATGTTTAGTAAAATTTGATCAACACTAAGAAAAAATTGCTCTTTGGGGATTCAGTGGTAAAAGTTCCCTTTAGGGCCTTCCGCTAAGGCGGAACTGGTAGTCCCGCTTTAGCGGGAGATTTAGGAACATGCCAAACCGGACAAAAAATTTCCCTTCGTGTAACATCTATCACCATTAATCGTTAAAAAAGTATATCTTTATCCACTCAAAACATATATACGTCAAAACAGTTATCATTAATGAGAAACTTATTGATTGCAACTTTCTTATTGATTGGGTGGGTTATTAACGCTCAGACAATCCTGAACATTGAAGATCAGACCTATACAAATAATGCTGACACATGGCTGGGGGTTAATATCTCACGGGCCAAACCTACAACATTTACCTTTAAAAATAATTCAATCACCTCAGTTAACCGTAATGGCTATATGCTTTGCGCAGGAGATGAAGTGCCTGGTATCAATAATAACAATCTGGCAGGAGAAGTGATTACAGGCAACAAATTTACCTGGCGCGGTACTGACATGACCTCCATAACCCACGGGCTTTTTACAGGACATAACATAAACGCGGTCATTAAATACAATTATCTTGATGGTGTCCCGATGGGGATTATCCGCAAATCAGGAAATAATATGAGCAATACCGCCGGAGGCATTGCATATAATATTGTGAAAGGAGGGGCAGTTTCGGTAGTGGTAAAAGGAATTAGCAATGTAAGAATATATAATAATACATTCTATACCGACAGAACCACTTCCCAGACAGGACGCCCGTTAATACATATATATACCAATTCTGATAATGGAGGTTATTCCGTTTCACACGGAACAAAAATCTATAATAATATCTTCTACACAAAGTATCAGACATACTCTA
>DIKJ01000227.1:5155-8732 GCA_002424525.1 Bacteroidales bacterium UBA5621
TGTGATTATAATGTTTACTGGTGTGGATCAGGCACCCCTGTTTTTTATGTCAATGGTACGAAAATAACATTTGCGCAGTGGCAGGCGATGGGCTATGATGTTCATTCGGTTGTAGTTAATCCGGGTTTTAAGGATCTTATCAACTTCGTGCCGGCAAAAAGGCTCGATTACGGTAAGAACCTGGGTAGTGAATGGGAAGATGGTCTTTCGGTCTATGCCAGGTGGGGTAAAAGTGACCCCGAAAAAACAGCGCAAAACGGAACATGGCAGGCAGGAGCTGTAATATATCCGGAAAATTACGTGCCTGGTGAAAAAACGACTTCAGGCAATCAGTGGACGGATACAGATTCCTCATTGCCTGGCACCGGCCACTACAATCCTGATTTTATTAACCTCTATCCCACCCCAAACGACGGCAGGTTTACAGTCAGTATAACGTCATCCCTTCCGGCTGAATTTAACAGAATCGCTGTCATCTGCAGTACAGGCCAGACGGTCTTCAATGGATCTCTTGGAAAAGACGAGAATATAAAGCAACTTGATCTATCGCATCTTAAAAGAGGCTTCTACACCCTCCTGATCATTGGCGGAGAGATTTTCTTCACGAAGAAGTTTATAAAGGAGTGAAGAGTTTGGAGTGCCTAGAGTGTGGAGTTTGATCTCATGAAAAATTCGATTCCCTGCTGACCTCAGTAACACATGCAGGTAATTGCCTTCGGCGAGCTCCTACCCCATTAAAATCGCTACATACCATAAAAAACTTCATTCAACTACACTATTCGGTGATTGATCAAAATAGTCTTGCGAATGCAGGAAATCTACCCTTATTTTACCTCAACAATAATTTTAAAAAATACTGGTTTAATTGAATTAAGGAATACATAACCTCAGAACAAAATGGACAACCTAAAGGGAGTTACCCGGACAACTACTTATAATTCAGCTAATAAGCATAATATCAGATCTAAAAGGACATTTGACTGTGTTATATTGGTTATCGCGGTGAACCTGTTTCTTTACGGATGCGTAAAGGACCCTGTAATACCGGTACTAAAAACAATATCTGCTACTGATATAACAATAAACTCGGTGATGTGCGGAGGTGAGATCATTGATGACGGAGGAGCTCCTGTAACAGCAAAAGGTGTATGCTGGGGAGAGAGCCCTGAACCTGCTGTTGAGGGTTCTCATACGAATGATGGTGCAGGGCCGGAAAGTTTTACCACAACCATCACAGGCCTTGACCCCAATACCTTATATTATATAAGGGCATATGCTGAGAACAGCGCCGGGATCGCCTACGGAAATGAGATATCCTTCACCACAAGTGCTGCGGCAGCCGCTATAACAACAAATAATATATCAGATATCTCAGTTAACGGAGCAGTATCGGGTGGAATTATTACCTACGACGGAAATGCAGAGATAACGGATAAAGGTGTCTGCTGGAGCACCGGCACTCTTCCAGAGATTACTGACTCATTCAAAAGTGCCGGTTCAGGTCCGGGTAGTTTTACAAGCAATATGACAGGCCTTCTTCCGGGCACAAAATACTATGTACGGGCTTATGCAGTAAACAGTGCGGGAACTATATATGGAGAGCAGAAAACCTTTAATACAAGCATCTCAGATATTGAGGGCAATATTTACCGCACGGTTAGGATAGGATCGCAGGTTTGGATGGCTGAGAATCTTCGATCGACTAGATATAATGATAAAACAGAGATCCCTAATGTCACCGAAGATGCCGAATGGATAATACTTTCAACACCTGCCTGGTGCTGGATGCTTAATGATATCAGGTATAAGGAAACCTTCGGAGCCCTATATAACTGGTACGCTGTTAATACGGATAAATTGTGTCCTTCCGGATGGCATATTCCGACAGATGACGAATACAAAGCTCTCGAACTTTCGCTGGGCATGTCGGCTGACCAGGTTGATCTCTGGAACTGGCGCGGCACTGACCAGGGGGCACAGATGAAGAGCACAACCGGATGGGCTGAAGGAGAAAACGGCACTAACTCAAGCGGATTCTCGGGTCTTTCGGGAGGTTACCGTTACGGAGCCACAGGGGCTTTTAACGCGCTTGGCATGCTGACCTACTGGTGGAGCTCAGAATACAATGAAGAATATGGTGTATACCGGCGGATTGACGGTGACAACAGCGGTGTGTACAGAAACGTCACCTCAAAGCGGGGCGGTAAATATGTAAGGTGTGTAAAGGACTAAGAATAAAGAAGTAACAGCAAACTGCAACAAAGAAAGAAATATTTCGTTATAGATAATTAATAACTAACGCGTTTAAAGTTCAACAACTAAAATAAATTAAAATGAAAAAAGTCTTCAATCTACTGTTAAGTTTATGCTTGCTTTCCGGGGTAATATTGCTCCATGGATGCAAGAAAGATCCTGAAATCCCTGTAGTAACAACAGTTGCCATTTCGGATATCACGACAACCAGTGCCGCATCGGGTGGGGATGTTACCTCTGACGGCGGAGCGGAAGTAGTTGCCAGGGGTGTATGCTGGGGTACTTCAGCAAATCCGACGATAGCCGGTTCTTTAACAACCAACGGAAAAGGAACCGGTGCTTTTACGAGCAGTCTGACCGGACTCACCCCCAATACAATGTACTATGTAAGGGCTTACGCCACAAACAGCGCAGGTACCGGTTACGGCAATGAAGTATCATTCTCCACCAGCCAGGTGATAACAGTCGCAACTGTCACCACTACTGCTCCTACCGCGGTTGAGCTGACAACAGCCGTTTCAGGAGGTAACGTTACTTCCGACGGAGGTGCTACTGTAACCGAAAGAGGCGTATGCTGGAATACCACTACCAGTCCGACGGTTACCAATTTCAAGGCAGCTACCGGCACAAGTACAGGTACCTTTGTCAGTAATCTTACAAATCTTGCTGCAGGAAACGTGTATTACGTCAGGGCATATGCAATAAATAGCGCCGGAGTAGCCTACGGTGCAGAGTTCAGGTTAAGCACCAAAATCGACGATGCGGATGATAATCAGTATAAAACCGTTATAATTGGTTCACAGCTCTGGATGGCAGAAAACCTGAAGACAACCAAATATAACGACGATACGCAAATACCTTTAGTAACCGGTAACGATACATGGGCTGCAACTACAACTGATGCCTACTGCTGGCCTCAGGATAATGAGGCTTTAAATAAACCTCTTTATGGAGCTTATTACAACTGGTATGCAGTCGGAACCGGGAAATTATGTCCTGCAGGCTGGCATGTACCGACCGATGCGGATTTTAAAACCATGGAAATGAGTCTGGGAATGACCCAGGGACAGGCTGATGCATCTGACTTCAGAGGAACAGACCAGGGAAAACAGATGAAAAATACCTCAGGATGGAAAGACGGACAAAACGGTACAAATACCAGCGGCTTCACGGCTCTTCCTTCCGGTTACAGGGCTCATTCAACCGGTATATCAGAAGGTATTGGGGATTTAACCTACTGGTGGACTGCTACAAATCCAAATAACGATGCCGGTATATACAGAAGGATAGATGGTGACAATGACAGAGTTTTCAGGAATGCGAC
>DIKJ01000227.1:8761-11291 GCA_002424525.1 Bacteroidales bacterium UBA5621
TGAATTGAATGAGGCTGTCTTCTTTAAGACGGCCTCATTTATTATCTTTGCAACGAATTGATATGAGAAAACTGTACACTATAATAACAGCCCTGCTTTTAACAGGTTGCGGATCAGACAACGTCAACATGAAGAAGATAATTTTTCTGCACCACAGTACCGGATACAACATCTGGACCGGAAATACAAACAGGTATCTTTATAAAATAACCGGCAAGGGTGATGTGGAGAAGTACTTTGATAAGCACAACAGAACACATAGCACAAACTATCAGATCGTTGAACGTTATTTCCCGAAACTTTCACCATACGGCTGGAGTAATTACCCTTATGATTACTATAATATCTGGGTTAAGAATGCCGGAGATGAGCCCTACATGGAAGAACCCACGCTCGAGATCCTAACCGGAGAGTATGACGTTATCATCTTCAAACATTGTTATCCGGGCAGTAATATAAAAGAGGATACAGGATATCCTGATATTAACTCATCTGAAAAGAGAGTTGAGAATTATAAACTTCAGTACAATGCATTGAAAGAGAAGATGAAAGAGTTCCCGGAAAACAAATTTATTGTCTGGACCCCGGCTGTGAACACAAGGGCCTTAATGTCAGAAGATGAAGCCCGGCGGACAAGGGAGTTTTATGACTGGATAATGAACGAATGGGATGAAAAGGGAGACAACATCTTTATCTGGGATTTTTATAAGCATGAAACCGAGGGAGGGCTATGGCTGGCTGATAAAAATGCACTGAGTCCGGATAATTCACATCCCGGAAAGGAATTCTCCGGTAGAATGTCTCCCTTATTCAGCAGATTCATTATTGACGTAATGGAATCAGCCGTTGATTAGTGCATGAAAATTATAGTGCCAGGAATATTATGGGCTTAAAGTATATAACAGAGCGCCTTCAGCTGGCCATTCTGGAGAAGACCGGCAGTGAACGCCGGATAAGATTCTGGCGTAAGCGGGGAATGAAGATCGGTAAGGATTGCTACATCAACAATGTAAATTTCTCAACTGAACCATATCTGATTGAGATAGGCGATCATGTTGCAGTATCGGCAGGAACTGATTTCATAACCCACGACGGGGCAATATGGTGCTTCAGAGGAGAGCTTGAAAATGCCGATGTGTTCGGGAAAATAAAAATCGGGAATAACGTGTTTATTGGAAATAATTGCACGATACTCCCGAATACGGTGATTGGGGATAACAGTATAATTGGGGCAGGCAGTGTTGTGCGGGGACAGTTCCCTGAAAACTCGGTTATACTGGGTAATCCGGCAAAAGTTATTCTTAGGATGAGTATGCAGAAGCTATTGTACCTTCAGCATCCCGGATTTATGAAAACGCAGAACCTCCCTTATAAAGAAAAAACCAGGAGAATCAGGGAACATTTCGGGATAAGCCCGGATGATAACGGAAATAAGGAATTTTAAATCAGTGCGGCCTTCTCATCAGTATCTATCAGCTCTATATTCAATCCACCTTTTGCAAGCATAAAACCAATGTTGTGGTTGTTGAATGCTTCTCCCGGCTGAGGAGGAACTAGTGTAAGAAGTCCCTTCTCATTCAGTTCATTCATCTTTTCATCTATATTATTGCATCTGAAACAGATATGATGAAAACCTCCTCCCCTGCTGACAAAGTTCATTAGAGACCCGTTTGTTTCAAGTGGCTCGATAAGCTTTATCAGGACACTGTCATCTTTACTCAAAAAAGTTACTTTTACTTTTTGACGGGTGTTTTCTATTACCTTTGTCATCTGCCTGTAGCCGAACGATCTGCTCCAGTATTCAATCGAATCATCCAGATTTTTAACGGCAAAACAGATATGATCTATTGTCATATCCTTCAGAGGACGACCTTCCATTCTACTTTTTCTTAAATTTCTCCATGATTACCAGCCAGAAGAATTTGAAAATGCCGATAGTATATCTAGGCCACATCCGGCGGGGTTCCTGTATGAATCTGTAAAGCCATTCCATTCCTATATCCTGAAGCCATCTGGGTGCCCGTTTTGTATACCCAGCTATGATATCAAAATAGCCTCCTACTCCCAGTACGTATCTGGCATTAAGTTCATGTCTGTGCGTTTCCGCGAATATTTCCTTTCTTGACGAGGACATACCGATCAGCAAAATGTCCGGATCTGCTTTATTTATCATATCAACTATTCTATCTTCACTGTCAGGCTGGTAATGCCCGTTGTGATATCCGGCAATAATAAGTTCCGGATAAGCATTTAGCATATTTTCCCTGCATAAAGTGACTACAGCTTCTTTAGCACCTAAAAGAAATACGCTGAATCTTTCCCTGGCAGCCATTGTTATTACATCATCTGCGAGATCGGGTGTTGCTACACGCTCAGGCGCTTTATATCCCAGAAAACGCAGAGCCCATACAACCGACATGCCGTCAACACTTACCAGATCTGCACTATTGACCGCCCGTTTCAGGTTCTCATTTATACCAATCTCATTAATAGTTGCCGAATTGACACCAAACTGCACTATCTTTTCCCT
>DIKJ01000227.1:11362-13985 GCA_002424525.1 Bacteroidales bacterium UBA5621
CAGGATTGAAAACATAAAATTAACAATTTCTCTCATGAGTTTGATTCTAACTTACAAATTCCGACTAAATCATCTACCCCTGATTGATCCCGGGCAAGTGTTTTATCAATCAGTTCCGTATAAAATGTTTTATAAATTATTTCAGGCTGAGCCTGTTCAAGCATCAAGTCTTTTTTACTGACAACTTCTATTAATCTGTCAGCGAGGTCCTCAACATCCCGCGACCTGAAAAGAAGTGTTCCGGCAGGGCGTTTTACCACATCAGAAGCAATTACTGTTTTCTCCAGATATATCGCTTCCCTTACTGTGAGAGAATCACCATCGGTATTTGTAGGCCGGAGGACAATATCAGATTGTTCCATTAACCTTACAAACGAAAGGTTCTCATTTGTCAGCAGGAAATTATCCTTAAGACCTGATTCACGGATAATTTCTTTATACCTGTCATAGGTCTCTTTAAAATCATCAAGAACCGATACATTAAAAATAAAGGTGAATTCAGGGCTCTCCCCTGAAAGTCTTCTCGCAGCTTCAATACAGAGATCGAGGCCATAAAGATCCTCTCCCTTGTAAGTTTCCAGCCTGTAAGCATTTGAGGAGACTATCAGCATTCCTTTCTTCCTCTTTGCAGAGATCCATTCTTCTATATAAAGAGGCAGGCCAGGCTCATCTTCCATGACAGGGGGAAGAAAAGCATTCATTACAGCACATTTCCTTTCAGGAATTTTTATACGGCTGGTTATTTCAGAATTAACAACTACAATCCTGTCAGCCATATTGAAAAATACCTTATCCAGATAATACAATAAGACATTCTTCCGATGCGGATAAGCATGAATTGTTAAAACGACCTTTTTATGAAACAGTTTCCCTGTAACAATATGGAATATCTTAAGAAAACTGGTCCCGCTGTGTACCCATAACAAGTCTGAGTTCCGGGTCTTTCTGAAGTAACTTAGTAATCTGAGGCGTCTGAGATTGAAATACTCTTCCTTGATCATCCTGGCTTCATCCACAAAATCAAATTCATATTCATTCCCGAGCATTCCTGTGAGCCTCTGCAGGTGAATACTTACACCTCCTGCCGGAGGAGGGAAAGGGCCAATAAGAAGTACTCTCTTTTTCAATCAGCTTTATTATTATAAAGATCCATATACTTCCTGATCATATGATCCATTGAAAAATGCTCTTCGATCCTGCTTTTTGCTTTTGAGCCGATCTCATCACGCAAATTCTTATCATTCAGCAGGAGTCCAATCATCCCCGACAGCTCCCCCGGATCTGAGGGCCTTATAAGGAACCCGGTCACCCTGTCCGTTACCAACTCGCAGGTGCCGCCCCCCGATGTGGCAATAACAGGTTTCCCCAGCGCCATATACTCAAGTATTGAGTTAGAGATCCCCTCGGTGAAAGTTGATAACACACAGACATCCATTGTATTGACAAATGATTCAATATGTGTTTTCTTCCCCAGAAGTCTGAAATGACTTAAATATTGCTTTTCTATAAGTGTCCGGCAATCTTCTGAATCGGTGCCGTTACCTATTGCAAGAAAGGTAATATCATTCCTTTCGTCCAGTAAAAGCTGTGCTGACCTGAGAAATGTGGGGTAATCCTTATATTTCGAAAATGAGGCCACCATTCCCACAACAAAAGGTGTTTCGATGGTCAGCTGTTCTCTTATTATCTCCGGAGCAATAATACTGTTCAGTCTCTCAAAGTTGAAGCCATTATGAATTACAACACTCTTTCTGTCTGGTGCTCTATATGCTTTCAAGCCGGCTCTGGAATTGCCCACAATTACATCCGACAGAGGGAAAGTCAGCCTTGCCCTCAGCCAGTGCTTGTTAAAGATATTCTGCCTGGCAGGGGAGTCTATCACCATGCCGTTAACCAGTTTGATTTTAAGCAATTTGCATGCCGGTGCCAGATAAACTGCACTCATACTGTCCCAGCAATGCACAATGTCGGGACGATAACTCCTGCATAATTTCAAGAATCTGTAAAAGAGAGCTATATCTTTTCTGATCTTTCTGGTAATAAAACGGATGGTGATCCCAAGTTCAAAAATCTCTTTATAATGGATATCATTGCTCATAACAACAAGTTCAAACTCAAAATCGTTCCACGATTTAAGAGCTTTGAGCAGTTCGGTCAGTCTCCTCTCCTTACCTCCCGCTCCCAGGGTATCTATGATGAACAATATTCTCAATCTGCAGTGATCACATTAAACAATTAGCCTTCCATATAATCATCAATTATTGAAAAACAAGTCTGTCAGAGGTTTTGTATACAGTTTATAATCAAAGTATTCTCTTACGGTTAAAAACGCATTGCCTGCTATCCGCCGGGCATTCTCATTATAATTTTCCATGATCTCAAGTATCTTGTTCTCCATCAGGATCTCTGATCCCGGAGGTATCACAAAGCCGTTGTAATTATCTTTAATGTAAGCTGAATTATCGCTTACATCGGTAACCAGTACCGGGATTCCGGAAATCAGGTATTCAGAAAGCTTCGTTGAGAAGCCAAATTTAGTCTGCCGGGTCAGGGGCCGGGGAAGGATCAACAAATGGTAAAGCGCAAATTCCGTTATGAGATCGTCAGGATCGATATTCCCCAT
>DIKJ01000062.1:0-10149 GCA_002424525.1 Bacteroidales bacterium UBA5621
AATATGCAAGTTTTAATAATTCTTAGATGGTATAACAGAAGATTATTCATTTAAGTATGTACATTATGCGGAATTAGCCGGGATTTTCCTCCCAGGGCCGTTTTAGTGATTTTATCCCGATAACCCTTCCCGGGCTTCTCCATACTCGTCAATGTTCCTGTGTCCCATAGCGAATTATATTTTTGATAAATTTATGATTACTTTCCGAAAGAGAAAAATGCCCATATTTGTTCCTCAATACAGTTTGTTTCTGTTGATGAGGATATCCTATATGTACCGGACGATATTATTGATACTGATGTTTGCTGCATTTCAGCTGATCAGTTCATCATGCTCCAGGATGCTTTACACTGAAGCTTCCTTCTCCAATATCGAAAGCAAGGCTGAAAAGAAAAAACTTAAAGAATTTATGGCCGAGGGGACTGAAATGAAGATCAATACCAGTAATGCCAGTCCCGAAAAAGTAATCAAAACAGCGGAAAAATATCTTGGTGTGCCCCATTGCATGGGCGGAACAACAAGTAAATGCATGGATTGCTCCGGATTACTGGTAACGGTTTTTGCCGCTCACGGGATCCGTCTGCCCCATAATTCGGAGGACCAGGCCAGATACGGGAAGATCATAAACGGGACAGATAAACTCAAAAGGGGGGATCTTGTCTTTTTTGTAAGATCATATAAAACTAATCGATTCATTACCCATTCGGGCATTTACCTCGGCAATAACAGGTTTATTCACGCTTCCACTACAAACGGGGTTACAATAACCTCATTAAGCGACCCCTGGTGGAGCGGAAAATTTATTTTTGGGACAAGGCTCTTTGACTGAGATTGTCCCTGGGATAAATCCCGGGGATTCAATATATACATACTGTTGAGTAACTGCTCGAATATGTAACCCCTCCTATGACTGCAGTCTCCGATCCCCTGTTGGTCTGCTCAAATTGCTTTAACTGATCTGTAGTCTGGTTGCACAATTCGACCTCCATGGTTGTTGTGGCCGGATAACCATCAACCGGCGAATCGGTTGTCATCACATAGGTAATTTTGCAGATATTGCAGTCTCTGACGTCCTTTTTTGCACATGATATGAACAAAACCAGGAGTATTAAGGCAAAATATTGCATTTAATGTATTTTTACACGATAGATTTATTGATCATTGCATGCCGAAAGTCCCTCAATATTCGTACCAATATTATCCGGTGGGTTGCGGCGATTATTTAAGCTCTTCCAAAGATAATAACAGTAATAAATTAAACTGATTTTTGTGAACGAACAATTTACCCCTGATAAAAGACGCTGGAACATGAAACACATTCTTATCCTTCTGTTTACACTCACCATCCTGCCCGGATGCAGAAACTGCGGTAATCTGATTGAGAATATTGCGCCCGGCCCTGACATCACAGGCCTTGAGATGACCCGGGAGCTGCAGTGGTTACTGGCTGACAGGCGCGAGGTTCTCTTATCCGGGATCGATAATGGTGTCATCATGCTGAGGTCCGATTACGGGTATAATGGCGGAAGGCATGAGTACAGGTCTGCCGATAATTTCTTCTATCTGACAGGGTTCAACCAGCCCGGCTCTGCTCTTGTGCTTGATAAGGATAATTCCGGGCATTACACACTGCTTGTCAGGAAAAGAACCATCAGGGAGGAGATCTATGATGGAGAGATACCCGGACCTGATCAGGTGATGGAAACATACCTGGCAAACAGGGTGCTGGAACTTGACAGGCTGGATGAGATCATTCAGGAAAAGATCAGTGCGGGGGTACCATTTTACGTTGATTTCAGGGATCCGGATCTTAAAAACAGGCTTACTGATGCTTTCAGACGGCTGAAGGCGCCTGAATCGCTGATCAGGGATATCGCTCCGGCAATTCACGAAATGCGGGTGCTTAAGGACAATAATGAGGTCGGCAGGATCGGGAAAGCGGTTGATATTACCGGGGATGCATTTGTCAATGTTTGCCGGGTTTGCCGTCCCGGATTGTATGAATTTGAGATCGAAGCCCTTATCGAATTTGTTTTCCGGAAGAATGGTGCCGCCATGCCGGCCTTTCAGTCGATTGTCGGCTCGGGGCCAAACAGTGTTACTCTTCACTATTCGGCCAACAACAGGAAGATGGAAGATGGTGATCTCCTGCTTATGGATACAGGAGCTGAATTCGGGAATTACTGTGCTGATATTACCCGCACCATTCCGGTGAACGGCAAATTTACCCCGGAGCAGAAAGCGATTTATTCGCTTGTGCTGGAATCGCAAAAAGCAGCCATTGCAGAAATGATACCCGGGAAACCTCTCATCGAAGGTCAGAACCGGTACAGGGAAACGGTCATCCGGGGCTTGCATGAACTCGGACTAATAACCGATCCTGAGAGTGATTGGCAGAAAAAGTTCTATATCATACACGGCACCAGTCATTACCTGGGCCTGAATGTCCATGACGTCGGGGATTACGGCGCCCCTGATACCGCTTTCACCAGGAACGTGGCAACCACAACATCGAACAGCAGGTTGCTTGAAAAAGGGATGGTGCTTACGGTGGAACCCGGGATCTATCTCAGGAGCAACGGCCTCTCTCAGTTGCTTGAGATGTATGGAAAGGAGGCTTCTGAAGAGGAGATCCGGAAGTTCATTGATGAAGTGTCGCCTCTCTATGAGAAATACAAAAACATTGGTGTGAGGATCGAAGATGATGTACTGATAACAGAAACCGGTAATATTGTCTTATCGCAGAATATCCCAAAAGAGATTGATGATATTGAAAGGATCATGAGCCGAAAAAACAGATGATAGTACTCCAATTAGCATTTTAGGCCCGGTATGGTTGCGGGAAAATATTTCTGAAACAGAGGCAATTTTTTGCTTCTTTTTCTCATATTTGGTATCACTAAACCTGACAAAATGACTACAGAATCAAAAACAATGAGTCCTTCGCTGCCCGGCAGGATCACATCGGTTGATTTTTTCCGCGGGTTCACGATGTTCATGCTGGCCGGAGAGGCCACCAGACTCTACTCACACCTTCGCAAATTCGACAGCAGTGTCGTGAGCTTCGTTGGCACACAGCTAAGCCATCACGAGTGGCACGGCATGTATTTCTGGGATCTGATACAGCCCTTCTTTATGTTTATCGTGGGTGTTGCCATTCCCTTTGCAGTGATCAACAGGCTGAAAAAGGGGGAAACCATGAAGCAGATCACGATTCATGCACTAAAACGCTCGTTCCTTCTGCTCTTTTTCGGGTGGGCCCTCTATTTCATTTCCGCCGGCAATCTGGTATGGAGGTTCCAGAATGTACTTGCCCAGCTGGCGGTCACTTACATAGTCGCATTCCTCATAATGAACAAGAGCTTTAAGTTTCAGCTGATCTTCACCCTGATACTACTTCTTCTTATAGATCTTGCCTACCGGTTTTTCCCTGTGGAGGGTTTCAGCAATGCCTGGGTCAATTATGAAAACCTCGGAGCCTGGGTCAACAACAAGATCGAGGGGGTGGAGAAAGCCAGCGAATGGGCCACGCTGAATGTTGTTTCCACAACGGCACATACTGTCTGGGGTGTCCTGTGCGGTCAGCTTCTGATGAGCGACAGGAAGGCAAGGGAAAAGATCCGGATACTGCTTATTGCAGGAGTCGCGGCATTGGTCGTCGGGTACTCTCTTGATCTGCTGAACATTACCCCCATCATCAAGAAGATCGCCACGGTATCGTTCGTTTTTGCCAGCGGTGGCTGGACGATCCTTGCCCTCTGCTTCTGCTACTGGCTCATCGATGTCAGAAAGCTCTTCATCCGCGGCTCGCATTTCTTCATAATTGTCGGGATGAACAGTATTTTTATCTATCTCTTCTTTGAGGTAGGTGGTGCCAGTTTTATCAGCAGGATGGTTAATCCCTTCAGCAAACTCCTGTTCACATGGGCAGGCGAACAGGCGGTGGCCGTGATTACCAGCATGGTTGTATGGTCAGCTCTCTGGTATCTCTGCTACTGGCTCTACAAGAACAAAATATTCATCAAGATATAAAGTACCGGACGTTCGTCAGCAAATCAATTACAACATATTATGAAGAGATGTTTTCTATTTTTTATTCTGGTCTGCTTTTCAGTAATTGCTAATTCTCAGACCAGGAAACCCCTTACGATTGATGATCTGACCGGATGGAACAGAATAACAGAAAGAGCCATTTCTGACAATGGTTCGCTGGCTGGGTTTGTTTATGAACCATGGGTAGGCGATCCTGTAATAAAGCTCTTTGACGGCAAGGGCTCTGAAAAGGCTGCATTCGCCTGTGCCTCAGGACTTGCGATCACCGCAGATTCGAGGTTTATGATCTTCACAATAAGGCCTTCTGCAGAAACCATTAAAGAACTTAAGCTTAAGAAAACCCGTCAGGATGATATGCCGCTTAACAGCCTCGGTATTTATGATGTATCAGACGGCACCACCGACACAATTAAAAGGCTGAAATCGCACAAGGTGCCATCGAAATGGGCCGGATGGTTAGCCTGGCAATGCGAACCGCCGGCTGGCAGAACGGCAGTTCCTGAGACAGCCACAGCAAAAGAGGAAGGCGCTGCTAAGGAGAATGGTCAGAAGAAACAAAAAAGCGAATCGGCCGATAATGGCTATCATCTTCAGATACGTAACCTGATCAGCGGAGTTACCGATACGGTGAAATTTGTCACAGATTATCTCTTTGCAGAAGAGAATCCATTTTTATTATGTGCCACCACAGGTGATGGCGAAAATTCCGAACCCGGAGTAATTCTAATCGATCTGCGCAATAATCTTAAAAATACCATTTACTCTGGCAAGGGTAAATACAAACAGCTTTCTGTTTCAAAACAGGGCGACAGGGCCGCCTTCCTGGTCTCAGTTGATGAAAAGGATAAGGCAGGCAACTCCTGGTCGGTATGCTACCATAACGGCAGTGGTACTGCCTCAGTGGTTGCAGGACCCGGTACACCGGGCATTCCGTCGGGATGGATAATTAACGAAAATGCCAGGCTGTTGTTCGGAGAGAAAAGCGGAAGACTCTTTTTCGGGACCTCTCCGGCTTACAGGCTTAAGGATACCACCATCCTCGACGAGGACCGGCCCAATGTGGATGTATGGCATTACGCGGAGGGCAGACTCCATACCGTTCAGACAGTCAACAGGGCACGCGATCTGAGGAGGACATATTCTGCCGTTTATCATGGCAATACCGGAAAGATCGTACAGCTTGGAAATGAATCAATGCCCGACATACAGCTTATTGAGGATGGCGATGCAGAAACGGCCGTAGGGTTATCCAACCTTCCCTACGAGCTGGAATCGATGTGGGAGAGCTCTCCCCTCAGATATGATATCTGGCTTGTGAATGTTACAACAGGAGCCGTAAAAAAGATCAGGGAGAATTACCGTGCACGTCCGCGAGTCTCGTCCGCAGGAAGATACCTTTACTGGTATCATGCCATCGACAGCTCCTGGTATGCCTACAACATATCAGCTGGCACGGAGGCCAGGCTGACAAGCCGGGCTTCTCTCCCTTGCCATGATGAACTTCATGATGTTCCGGGATACCCTGATGCTTATCCTGCAGGCGGATGGCTTAAGGATGACGCAGCCCTGCTCATACACGACAGGTATGACCTCTGGTCGCTTGACCCCGATAACCTCAGGGCTCCTGCAAATATCACAATGAACGGCCGCAGGAACCGCTTGTCCTACAGGCTTATCGACTTCGATTATGACAATGAATACATCGATCCGGATGCAAAACAGTATCTGAGCTGCTTTAATGAATTGACCAAAGGAAGCGCCTTTTATTCGACCGATCTGCGTAAAAAAAATCCTCCCGTGTTTCTCACGGGAGGGGAATTCAGTTTTAGTACGCCGGTTAAAGCAAAGAAAGGGAATAGGATTATTTATACGAAGGAGAGCTTCGAGATGTTTCCTGATTTCCTTTTTTCTGATCTCACGTTTAAAAATCCCGGGCGCCTGACTGATGCCAACCCTCAGCAGAAGGATTATCTCTGGGGCAGTGCCGCGCCCGTGAGATGGGTGTCACTCGATGGCCGGGAGATTGAGGGGCTCCTGTATAAACCGGAGGGTTTTGATCCTTCACGCAAATACCCGATGATAGTAAATTTTTACGAAAAAAGCTCTTCTGAACTATACAGCCACAGGATACCCGAGGCGCACAGGTCAACTATCGATTACCATTATTACACCAGCAACGGTTATCTTGTTTTCAATCCTGATGTGCATTATATTACCGGTTATCCGGGCCAGAGCGCCTATAATTGTGTTATGCCGGGAATATTGTCGCTTATCGGCAAGGGATTTGTTGACGAGAAGCGGATCGGGGCACAGGGGCACAGCTGGGGCGGTTACCAGGTAGCTTACCTTGCCGTCAGGACAGATCTTTTTGCCGCTATCGAGTCGGGAGCTCCCGTTGTTAACATGTACAGCGCCTACGGGGGCATCAGATGGGAGACCGGCCTGAACCGTTCGATGCAGTACGAATACCAGCAGAGCCGGATCGGAGGGACAATATGGGAAAAGCCATACCTCTATTGGGAAAACTCCCCCCTTTTCGCCATGGACAAGGTATCGACGCCTATACTTATTATGGCCAACGACCAGGACGGGCATGTGCCATGGTGGCAGGGAATAGAGTACTTCATTGCACTGCGTCGTCTTGGTAAGCCCACATGGCTCCTCAACTACAACGGTGAGCCTCACTGGCCGCTCAAGATCCCCAATAAAGTTGACTTCCAGAAACGCATGTCACAGTTTTTCGGTCACTACCTGAAAGATGAGCCTATGCCGCGATGGATGAAGGAGGGAGTCCCGGCCACAGAAAAAGAGCTCACGCTGGGATATTGATATCCAATCAGAACAATTTGCTTATTCTTAATGAGAATAAATTAACCAGAAAATAATAATAAACGACCTGCAAATATGAAAGATTTCGAATTTTACAATCCGGTAAGGGTCTTTTTCGGAAAAGACCAGATTTCAAAAATCGTTCCCCACATACCCAAAGATGTTAATATTATGCTGTTATACGGCGGGGGAAGCATCTTCAGGAACGGGGTTTACGACAGGCTTAAAGAGGTGCTGAAGAACTTCAAAGTGATTGAATTCGGGGGCATTGAGCCTAACCCTTCGTACGAAACCTGCATGAAAGCCGTGGAAATAATCAAGGCTGAAGATGTCGGTTTTCTACTTGCGGCAGGTGGCGGGTCGGTGATCGATGCCACCAAGTTCATCGCGGCGGCGGCCCGTTATACAATGGGCGATCCCTGGAATATACTGGCAAAGAAAGGACCCGTTATGGGTGCCCTGCCTTTCGGTTCCATCCTCACCCTTCCCGCAACCGGAAGCGAGATGAACAGGAACTCTGTTATCAGCCGCAGGTCAACAGGAGAAAAGCTTGCTTTCGGATCGGTTCACACCTTCCCTCGTTTTTCAGTCCTTTCTCCTGAAGCTGCAGGCACCCTGCCAAAAACCCAGGTTGCAAACGGAATAGTTGATGCTTTTGTCCATGTTCTTGAACAATATCTTACTTTTCCGGTTAACGCACCCCTCCAGGACCGGTTTGCTGAATCGATACTAATAACGCTTATTGAAGAGGGACCAAAAGCATATGCCAATCCTGCTGACTATGATGCTATGTCAAACCTGATGTGGAGCGCTACCATGTCCCTTAACGGGCTGATAGGATGCGGTGTGCCGGGCGACTGGTCGGTACACTCCATTGGTCATGAACTGACGGCGTTCCACGGTATTGATCATGCCAGAAGCCTTGCCATTGTTCAGCCGGGTCTGTGGAAAGCTTTACGGGAAGAGAAGAAAGGGAAGCTTCTTCAGTACGGAGCCAGGGTATGGAACATAACAAACGGCACTGAAGATGAAAAAATTGATGCCACCATAGCAAAGACCGTTGATTTCTTTGAATCGCTTGGTATTAAAACCCGCCTCAGCGATTATAACGTCGGACCAGAGACTATTGATAAGATTGTAGCGAGGTTCGAAAACAGGAAGTGGCTCGATCTGGGCGACAGGGGCCTGACGACTCCTGAAATTACCAGGAAAGCCCTTGAGTATCAGTTATAATTGCCTCCGGCACCGGGATTATACAGATGTTCATAGAGCGGTTATCGTCTGACAGGAAAGCCGACTGTATGTGAATGCGGGTACCGTCGGGACTGAAGGTGGGATGAGGATGATCGGCGGCGGAGCGGGGCTCCCTGCCATCAGGCCAGTTTTTTATATTTTATCCTGACCGGTGTGGTGTCCGCAACCCTCTTTTTATAGTTCTCCTCATACTCCGAATAGGCTCCCTCGAACCACATCACTTTCGAATCACCCTCGAAAGCCAGCATGTGTGTTGCCACACGGTCGAGGAACCAACGGTCGTGGGATATTATCACCGCACAGCCTGCGAAGTTCTCGAGTCCCTCCTCCAGAGCACGCAGGGTATTGACGTCGATGTCGTTGGTGGGTTCGTCGAGAAGCAGTACGTTGGCTCCCGACTTGAGAGTAAGGGCAAGGTGGAGCCTGTTCCTTTCGCCGCCTGACAACACGCCGCATTTCTTCTCCTGGTCGGCGCCTGTAAAGTTGAACCTCGATACATAGGCCCGTGCGTTCATCATCCTGTTTCCCACCATGATATCGTTCTGGCCGCCTGAGATGACCTCATAGACTGTTTTTTCAGGATCAATGGCGGCATGTGACTGATCCACATATCCGAGAACCACTGTTTCACCTATCTGAAAATCTCCTTTGGTGGGCTTCTCCTGGCCCATTATCATCCTGAAGAGAGTAGTTTTTCCTGCTCCGTTCGGACCAATAACCCCCACTATTCCATTTGGCGGCAGCCTGAATTCAAGATTTTCGAAAAGAAGCTTGTCGCCGAAAGACTTGGCGACATTCGATGCTGCAATTACTTTGTCTCCAAGGCGCGGGCCGTTTGGGATGAAGATCTCGAGCTTCTCCTCTTTTGCCTTCACATCCTGGTTCAGCAGGTTCTCGTAGGCCCCAAGCCTGGCTTTTGATTTGGCTTGGCGGGCTTTTGGCGACATGCGCACCCATTCGAGCTCCCTTTCAAGTATCTTTCGTCTTTTAACATTACCCTTTTCCTCTACCTCCAGACGTCTGGCTTTCTGTTCGAGCCACGAGGAGTAGTTCCCTTTCCACGGGATGCCCTCTCCCCTGTCGAGCTCGAGTATCCATCCTGCTACATTGTCGAGGAAATACCTGTCGTGTGTTATGCAGATAACCGTGCCCTTGTATTGCCTGAGCGTGGTTTCAAGCCATTGCACCGATTCGGCATCAAGGTGGTTTGTCGGCTCATCAAGAAGCAGTACATCGGGTTGCCGCAGAAGAAGCCTGCAAAGAGCCACACGCCTCCGCTCACCGCCCGACAAAATGTTTACAGGAGAATCGGCTTCGGGGCATCTGAGCGCATCCATAGCTCTTTCTATCCTGTGATCGATGTTCCATCCGTCGTGATAATCGATTTTTTCCTGAAGAAGAGCCTGCCTGTCCATAAGCTCCTGCATCCTGTCGGGATTTTCGTAAACCTCAGGATCGCCGAAGCTGTTGTTGATAGTTTCATACTCCTTAAGGATATCCATTATCTCATGCACACCCTCCTCCACGATCTCCCGTACTGTCCGGGTCTCGTTAAGAAGAGGGTCCTGGGGAAGATGTCCGGTTGTATATCCCGGCAGAAAGGTAACCTCACCCTGGTACTCCTTCTCAACACCTGCTATTATCTTCAGAAGTGTTGATTTGCCGGATCCGTTAAGTCCTATTATACCTATTTTAGCTCCCAGAAAGAATGACAGGGAGATATCCTTAAGCACCTGGCGGTGCGGGGGAAATATCTTCCCCACGCGGTACATCGAAAAGATTATTTTGTTGTCTTCTGCCATTTTTTCTCCGATTTTTTCACAATGTAAAAATTAGAATCCTGCCATTCAAATAAATCGGGGAAAAAATATACAGACGGGTCTGAGACCCGTCTGTACTATATCGGAGAAAAGATATGATGCCGGATCCGAGGCCCGTCTCTTACTGCCGCCTTTCGAACAGTTTTATGGTTTCGTCCTGCAGGAGAACCCAGAGGGAATAGACCCCTTTAAG
>DIKJ01000062.1:10233-21560 GCA_002424525.1 Bacteroidales bacterium UBA5621
GACATAAAGCCGACAAGGAGGGGGAGACTGAGTGAGAGAAAACCCAGAACCAATGTCGGTATTTCATCTCCGGTTACAAATCCCTTCGCAAAATTAAGTGCAAAAAATATAGCTACAGCCCCTATAAGACCAAGAATTCCGAAGCCGATATGAAGGGCTCCCACTATGGTCACATGCTTTTTCATCTTTGAATCTTCCATGACAGATTGGTTTTATTCTGTTGTAATTATGTTCAATGCCGGATAAATGACGCTTCTTTTAAGTCTTTGATGCATCAAGATAGCTAATAATTTTAACTATTTACCGTTTTAGTGTGAAAACCACATTTTTAAAAAGTGTTTTGCTAACTTTGGAGGCGAAAAGATAATAATATGAAGAGGATAATTCTCGTTTCAGTTGCTTTCATTTTCCTTTCCTGGGCATTCAGCTCATGTGAGGCCATAAGGTCTTGCAAGATATGCAGGCAGGTGACCTACGATGGAACATCTGTTATCGGAGAGGGTCAGGAAAGGGAGTACTGCAATGCCGAACTTTTTGCAATTGAAAATATGACCGATGTCATTGTGGGCACAACCCGGGTGACATGGGAGTGCCGCTGAAGCCACTGCCTCTTCCCTGTCAGGCTTTCATATGTATTTCCGGGCTTTTTCGTAAATTTTGTTGAAAAAATGTTAATAACTGAGCCGGATAAATCATTTCTCTTCGGCAGCTTATCGTATTTTTATACTACCCTAACTGAATCTGATAATGACATTGAACTTCAGCAACTTAGAACTTTCAGACAAGAAAATTGTCATAGTTGAGGATGATGTGCCTTCCATCAGGTATTATGAGACCATCCTTCAGAGTTCCGGAGCCAATGTAAAAGTATTTCGCACTGGCAGGGATTTTGTTGAGTACTCCGGCCAGCAGGGCCAGGTGATTGACCTGGTGATCATGGATTTTCTTATTCCTCTGATCAACGGGATCGATTGCGTCAGAGAGCTCAGGAAAGTCCGGAAAAATGTGCCTGTGCTCATGATAACCGCATACTCATCCGAGCAGTCGAGATCTGAAGCCTTCATTGCCGGCTGTAGTGAATATATCCTTAAGCCTGTGTATCCCGAGACAGTCTATTCACTTCTTGAGAAGTATCTGAAACAGGAGATTACGGCAAAAACCGGTTACCGGCCAGTTTAGCTTTTTTAATAGGAGAGTTGCTGTTTACCTATGTAGTCCGAATAATAGGCCTCCATCCTTGTATTAATCTCACCTGCCAGTTCCGGCTGGCCATACATCAGGCAGAAACCTGCCACTTTTGAGGTATACTGAATTGCCGTCTGGATCTCATACAGGGCGGAACTGATTATGTAGGGCCTCTGTTTCAGGAAATAATCGAGCCGGTTATAATAATAATCCCTAAGTTCCTCCGTCAGGGCAACTGCCCTCTCACTGTTCCCGGCGATGAAATATGCCTCGATGATATCCGGGAAATAGGGGTCGGGAGGTATTTTATCGGTCGGAAAAAGATCCATGCACCTTTCAAGTACCATAAGAGCCTTGTCATTCATGCCTTCTGCCGAGAGGGCTTTCGCCAGCCTTGCATAGTTCAGTCTCGATTTCACCACAATCAGGGTCCTGAGATGATGATAATCAAGATTGACGTTCTTATCATTCGAACCGCCCCAAACAAATCTGTTCATCAGGTTTTCGTAAAGAATACCGGTATCTATACGACCGTAGTCCACCCAGCTCCTGTTCTCCGACCTGATCGGAACAAGGCGGTAGGCGAGTCCCTCAAGCTGAAAATACTCCTCAAGCCCGAAGGCATCGTTATGATATCCTGTAACATAATAAATCGGCCGCTCCCAGTTATTGTTCGCCAGTATGTCGAGAATGATAAGCTGGCTTTTAAGGATCGAGCTTCCTTTCAGGGTTATGTCAATATAGGGTACAATCTTATCAGCATCTTCCGGCCTGACTGTTCCTGTGGCAAGCACCTTTTCGGCATCGACAGGGATCCTGACTGTCCGTCCGGGTATTATATCGAGGATCTCATTGGCTGATGCCTGTATCTTTGTGGCTATGTTTTCGCTCTTCACCCATTCGATTATTACCGATACATCCACCGGGTCCTTTGTTCTCTCCACAATGAAGACCTGGTTGTTAATGCCATCGTAATATTTCTGAACAGGAAGTGAGATGGGCAGTGGTTCAGATTCATACGCCTTATGCTTCATCTGATTGATATACCAGTCGGTGTTAAGGAGCATCAGATTGCAAACGCGCACATCGGTCCTCTCTCCTTCCACCTCCTGGGCATACCATAACGGAAAAGTATCGTTATCGCCGTTGGTGAACAAAATGGCATTGGGGGCACATGAGTTGAGGTAGTTGAATGCCACGTCCCTGGTCAGGTAACGACCTGAACGGTCGTGGTCGTCCCAGTTTTCCGAACCCATTATCACGGGAACAGCAAAGAGACACAGCAATCCTGCCGCCGGGGCAGAGATCTTCTCTCCCGCCACCTTTGAAAGAGCCTCGAAAAGAGCCAGTACGCCAAGGCCGATCCACACTGCAAAGAAATAGAAAGAGCCGGCATAGGCATAATCGCGCTCCCTGGGCTGGTTTGGATACTGATTCAGGTAAAATACTATTGCCAGTCCGGTCATTATGAAAAGAAGCATAATTATCCACCAGTTCCTGTAGTCGCGGTTAAGATGATAAAAGAGTCCGGCAATTCCCAGAATCAGGGGAAGCAGGTAATATTTGTTTCGTGATGTGTCATTCTTCATCCCTGCCGGCAGATCGGATGTTCCGACACGCGGTTCGTCGATAAATTTAATCCCCGAGATCCAGTTTCCGTTCACCGCACCTCCTGTCCCCTGGGTATCGTTCTGTTTACCGGCAAAATTCCACATGAAATACCTGAAGTACATATAGCCAACCTGCCAGGAGAACATAAACCTTAGATTCTCTCCAAACCGGGGTTTCCTTAATATCTTCTTTTCCCCTGAATAGTCGGTGACCTGGACGGGTGTGCCTCTTACCTTACCCCACTCCTCATAAACCGGAACGTGATCGCTCTGGTCGCTCCACATCCTCGGAAAGAGGGTAAGGAAACGTTCGTCATAGATCCGTTTCAGGCTGTGATGTGTTATAATGTATTTTCCATCCTCGTACACATACCGCGGTTTGCCATCGGCATAACCGGTAACCGGAGCATTGTAATACTGCCCCCTGAATAAAGGTCTCTCACCATATTGTTCCCTGTTGATGAAATAGAGCAGGCTGAAGGGATCATCAGGGTGATTCTCGTTTATGGGCGTATTTACCGAAGCTCTGATAATTATTATCGCATTTGATGAGTAACCGATCAGTATTACCACTATTACGGTAAGTGCGGTATTCAGGATGCTTCTGCTCTTCCCGGAAAGGTACCAGGTCAACAATGCAATTCCGGCAAGTATGACCAGGTTCAATCCGAGGGATCCTGATACGATCCATATTCCCGACAGAAGGAGTGCAATAACAGCCGGAACAGTTATCTTCCGGCGGTCGGAGGAGACCAGTGTCGCACGGATTGCCAGTACAAAAAAGATGATTATAAGTATGACATGGAATATCATTCCGCTGTTGCGGGGCAGCCCGAGTGAGTTTACGAACAGCAGGTCGAGTCTGGATGATATAATAATAATTCCGGGGAGTATGCCAAAAAGAAGCAGTGCAAGCAGGATGAAAGAGGTGAAAAGCGATATGATGAAGCCCTTACGCGAGAATTCGAACTTCCTGAAATAATAGACCAGTACTATCGCAGGTATTGCGAGAAGGTTAAGCAGATGAACACCGATAGAGAGTCCCATCAGAAAGGCGATCAGTATTATCCATCTGTCGGCATATTCCTCATCGGCTATATCCTCCCATTTAAGAATGGCCCAGAAGACGAGTGCGGTAAAGAGTGACGAAGTAGCATAAACCTCTCCCTCCACTGCCGAAAACCAGAATGAGTCGGAGAAGGCGAAGGCAAGCGCACCGACAACACCTGCTCCCATAACGGCTGCTATTCTGCTTATGGTGAACTGATCCTCATAAACGCACAGGATCTTTCGTGCCAGGTGGGTGATGGTCCAGAATAGGAACAAAACCGTAAATGCACTGGCTAGCGCCGACAGGGCATTGACAGTTATGGCTACCCTGGAAATGTCGCCCCCCGCAAAAACTGTAAAAAAATTTGCCAGGACCATAAAGACCGGGTTGCCGGGAGGATGGCCTATCTGTAATTTATATGCCGAGGCAATGAATTCTCCGCAGTCCCATAAGCTTGCAGTGGGCTCAAGCGTCATCAGGTAAGTAAAGGCAGCAACGGCAAATACCGCCCACCCGGTTATGTTGTTAATCAACCTGTATTTTTTCATCCGCCTGAGGTTTTTCCGGTACAGAATCCGGTTATGGAACAAGTGACGAAAATACTGATTTTTTCTTTACCGGCACTCTCTGGCGCCGGTGCCTAATTTTTGCTATTTTTGAACAAACAGTTTTTATGAAATTTCGATATAGTCTGATCTTCATATATCTTCTACTGATTTCTCCGGCATCCTGGGCCCAGTATTATGATACGGGGCAGGATCCTGCCGGTCTGAAGTGGCTCCAGATTAAAACCGACAAATTCAGGGTAATATACCCCGAAACCTACGGCAGTGCAGGAATCGATTTTGCAAGATCCCTCGATGAGGCTTATACCAGCCTGACCGCGTTCTTTCCCGGGAAGAGATTCAAAATACCGGTAATCATCCATAACTACACAACGCAATCCAACGGATATGTAGCGTGGGCACCGCGCAGGATGGAGATCTATCCCACTCCGGAGCAGAACACGATACCGCTCGATCACAATAAACAGCTGGCGATACACGAGCTTACGCATGTTTTTCAGATGGAGAGCCTTAACAAGGGTTTTTCCGGTGCTATGTCCCTGTTGCTGGGGGAGCAGTTTCCCGGTGTAGTTGCGGCACTTTTACCTGTGTGGTATCTCGAAGGGAAAGCTGTGCTGACCGAATCGATCCTCACTGAGTCGGGAAGAGGAAGGAGTGCAGCTTTCCAGAAGGAGCTGAAAGCCATCACTCTTGAAAAAGGCAGAATGTACAAATACGACAGGATGGTCAACGGCTCCTTCAGAATCCATGTCCCTGATCATTACCAGTCAGGTTTCCAGGCAGTGACCTGGGCGTATCTCAATTACGACAAGGAGATCTGGAACAAGGTCCTGAGAACCACCTCCAACGGTCCGTTTCTTCTCGACCCTGTTAATCTGAGCCTTTTGAGAAGTGCCGGGATAACAAAGAGACAGCTTTACAGAGAGACATTTGATACGCTTAAAGCGATCTGGACCGAAGAGAATAACCGGAACGGCTCGCACCTTTACGAACCGGTTAATCCGTCACGGAAAAGCAAATATGCAGGATACTATTCTCCCGTACTTGCAGACGGCAAAATTGCCGCTGTAAAAACCACCCTTTACAATCCCCCGCGGTTTGTCCTTATCGATCCTGCTGATAAGTCAGAAAAAAAGATACATGTTCCCGGCAGAATTTACCCATATTTCATCTCTGCTTCACAATCAAAGCTTGCATGGGTCGAGTCGAGGAATGACCCGAGATGGAATAACCGGAACTACTCTGTAATCAAGACCATTGATCTGAGGGACAGTAGAGTACGCCAGCTTTCGCGCAGAACCCGTTACATGTCCGTTGCAATCTCCCCTGACGGGATGACGATGGCAGTGACAGAGAATACTATTGACAACCGGAACAACCTGGTGCTCCTTAATGCAGAAACAGGAAAGGAGACCGGCAGTTACCCGGCTCCTGACAACATCTATCTTCAGAGACCTCAATGGTCGGACGATGGAAGCAGACTGACGCTGATCTATTTAACAGACAATGGAGAAGGTATAATGTTGTTCACCCCTTCCGAAAAGAGGTGGGAAATTCTCATAGATGCGGGTCCCGTCGATTACCAGTCTTCATTCCTCAGGCGCGATTCCCTTTTCTTTGTAAGTTCCTCAACTGGAAACGAGAACATATTTGTTCTCTCTCCGGACAAAAAGATCACGGCCCTTACAAATGCGGTTGCAGGTGCAACAGATCCGGTGTTTGACGGCAGCCGGATAATATTCTGCGATTACACCTCTGCAGGAAACAACATTTCCCAAACCCGTATCGGTGCAGTTGCAGAGATACCCAGTTCGCATGAAAGTTCACCATTCCTGATCGACCGTATAGACCTCGAGATACCAGCCAACAGGGAAAAATCTGATTATGCCTATATGCCGGTGCGGTACCGGAAGTGGAAACATCCCTTTAAATTTCACAGCTGGATGCCATTTTATGCCGACCTTGACGAGTTGCAGGCAGATCCCCGGTCGATCAGCCCCGGGTTTACAATTATGTCGCAGAATCACCTCAGCACGCTTATCACAACACTGGGATATGAATACTCTGACCAGAGGCACATGTTCCATTCCCGGATCACCTGGCAGGGATGGTATCCTGTAGTTGAGTCACGCATTGACTATGGTGATCCTGCGCAGATCTTTAAGCTGGGGGCAAGGGTGGATAACCCTGTAACCGTCAATCCCGGTATCCTGATGACCAACAGGATATATGTGCCCCTCAGGTTTTCAACGGGAAAATACTTACAGTATCTCCAGCCTTCCATTTCTTCAACATACCGCAACAATTATATTTACAGCCGTGAGGAAAATCTTTATGATTACGGCCAGACCCAGCTTTCAGCCAGGCTCTATATTAACAATTATCACCGTTACGCTTTGCGTGATATTTACCCGAGGTTCGCTCAGATAGTTGATGTCAATTATTCCGTTTACCCATTTGACAGTGATATTTACGGAGATTTCCTCACCCTGAGAACAGCACTGTACCTCCCCGGGTTATTTCGCAATAACGGATTAAGGCTCAGATACGAGACAGATAACCAGGTGGTTGAAAAAATTCCACTCCGGAACAGGATCAACTTCCCGCGGAGTTATAACAATATTGTTTCAGAAGTGCTTCATTTCTTTTCAGCCGATTATGTCGCACCTCTTCTTTATCCCGATCTGAATATTTCGAGCCTGATTTATATCACACGGATCCGCGCTGATCTTTTTTATGATTATGCCCGGGGCACGCGCAACTATTATTCAAATATTGTCAACGGGGAGAGGGTTTACAATGAATTTCACAATTATACCGAGACTTTCAGTTCGTACGGACTCGAATTGATGGCAGATTTTTATGTTTTGCGCCTTCCCTTCATGGTTTCGGCAGGTGCGCAGGCCGCCTGGAGGAACATAAAAGAGTTCCCTTCGCTTGAATTTCTGTTCACAATAGATATTTACGGAATGAGCATTGGGAAGAGGAGAATGTAGCCTTACTTTCCTGTAAGGCTGTGAGCCTTTTCCTTAATAAGGTCCCATGCCCGTTCGACATGCCCGAGTGTAACATTTGTCTGGCCGGTGACCATACGCAGGGTATATTTTCCGCCGAGGGTTGTATGTGTAAGGTATATTTTACCGGAATCGTTGATCATGTGGTTCAGCTTTTCGTTCATGCTGTTCAGTTCGTCCTCAGCAAATTCCCCCGGGTTGAACCTGAAACATACGACATTGATTACCACCGGTGCCAGTATTTCAAAATCGGGTTCGCTACCGATTAATCCGGCCAGTCGTGAAGCAATGCTTATGTGATACCGGATCTTTTCGCGAAGCCCTTCTGCTCCGTAGCTTCTTATGACACTCCAGAGCTTAAGCGCCCTGAAGCGTCTTCCCAGGGGCACTCCCCAATCCCTGTAATCCTTCACTATCCCTCTGGTCCGGGTCTTCAGGTATTCCGGCAGTATTTCGAAAGTCCTGACAAGCATCTCAGGATCCTTCACAAAATATGCCGTACAGTCGAAATTGGTGAACATCCATTTATGGGGATTGAATACAAAACTGTCGATATACTCCTTACCCCTGATCATCCATTGAAATTCGGGCAGTATAAGGGCAGTGCCTGCCATGGCAGCGTCGACGTGGAGCCACAGGCCATATGCCTCACATATCTCTCCGATGGCTTCCAGCGGGTCGATGGCTGCAGATCCCGTAGTGCCGATGGTGGCTATAACACAGCACGGAACATAACCTTTTTCCTTGTCGGAAGCGACCGCTTCCCTCAGTTTTGCGGGATCCATAGAGTAATCCGGCCTCACCGGTATCCTTACAAGGTTTCTCCTGCCGATGCCGCATATCTTAACCGCCTTTTCCACAGATGAATGGGATTGTTCGGAGCAATAAACCCTCAGTAACCCGCACTTAAGCAATCCATCTTCGTTGGAAGAAAAGCCTGTGATCTTTTCGCGAGCCGTAAGTATTGCCGAGAGTGTAGCCGTGGAGGCTGAATCCTGTATAACTCCCGCGAATGCCCGTGGGAGTCCTGTCAGGTCCCTGAGCCATATCATCATCTTTTCCTCAAGCTCGGCAGCGGCCGGTGATGTCTCCCACATCATGCACTGAGCCCCGAGTGTGGCTGTTATCATTTCCGCGAGTATCGACGGAGGGCTTGTGTTGGCGGGAAAATATGCAAAGAAGCCCGGGTGCTGCCAGTGAGTTATCCCGGGCATAATTATTTCTTCAAAATCCTCAATTATCTTTGTAAAAGGTTCGGGATTCCCGGGTGGGAAATCCGGCAATCTGCCGATTATTTCTCCGGGCTTAACCAGTGATCTGACAGGATACTGTTCAATATTTTCCATATATCCGGCCATCCACTCTACCAGGGCATGGGCATGTCTCCGGAACTCGTCGGGTGTCATTCAGCATTCTTTATCTTACCGACTCGGCAAGAAGTATGATATTGTTTGCCCTTACTTCAATCACTCCGCCGGTTATTTCGTAGTCTGTCTGCTTTCCTGATTCGTCGGTAATGAATACCGGGCCCTGCACGAGTGTGGAAATGATCGGGGCATGGTCCTTTAATATCTGGAATGATCCTTTTTTACCGGGGACCCTTACAGATTTGATCTCTCCTTCATAAATTTTACGGTCAGGAGTGATGATCTCTAATCTCATGGCAAATATTTATCAGTCACTATTCGTTCCTGGGGATATTATCCTGAATGGGCCAGTATTTTCTTGCCTTTTTCAATAGCATCTTCGATCGTACCGACCAGCATAAAAGCTGATTCAGGGTACTGGTCGACATGTCCGTCCATAATCATATTGAATCCCCTTATCGTATCTTCGATTGAAACCAGGACCCCTTTTATTCCGGTAAACTGTTCGGCCACGTGGAACGGCTGTGAAAGGAACCTCTGGACCCTGCGTGCGCGGTGCACGACAAGCTTATCCTCCTCGGAGAGTTCATCCATGCCAAGGATGGCAATAATATCCTGGAGCTCATTGTATCTCTGGAGCAGTTCCTTGACTTTCTGAGCGCAGTTATAGTGTGCTTCTCCGACAATATCTGCCGAAAGGATCCTCGAAGTGGAATCAAGAGGATCGACTGCCGGGTAGATACCCAGTTCCGATATTTTGCGGCTCAGAACCGTTGTTGCGTCGAGGTGTGCGAAGGTGGTTGCCGGAGCCGGATCGGTGAGGTCGTCGGCAGGCACGTAGACTGCCTGTACTGATGTGATTGATCCGTGGCGGGTTGAGGTAATACGTTCCTGCATAATACCCATTTCCGTAGCCAGTGTCGGCTGGTATCCCACTGCTGAAGGCATTCTGCCCAGCAGAGCTGAGACTTCTGAGCCTGCCTGGGTAAAACGGAACACATTATCCATGAAGAAAAGAATATCCCTTCCTCCGCTTTTACCGTCGCCATCCCTGAAATGTTCTGCAACCGAGAGACCCGACAGGGCAACTCTCGCCCTTGCTCCGGGGGGTTCGTTCATCTGACCAAAAACCAGGGCCAGCTTAGATTCCTTAAGTGCCTCCATATCAACTTTCTTCAGGTCCCATCCCCCCTCTTCCATGTCTTCAAGGAATTCCTTGCCATAGGTGATGACACCCGCCTCCAGCATCTCCCGGAGGAGGTCGTTGCCTTCCCTGGTGCGTTCACCGACTCCTGCAAAAACGGAGAGGCCCGAATAGGCTTTTGCTATATTGTTGATAAGCTCAAGGATAACCACAGTTTTCCCCACACCGGCGCCTCCGAACAATCCTATTTTTCCTCCCTTCGAATAGGGTTCAATCAGGTCAATCACCTTGATTCCGGTATAGAGAACATCCTTTTCGGTGGAGAGATCTTCGTAAATGGGAGGCTTCCTGTGAATAGGGTAGCCCCCTTTCTTGTCAAGCGGACCTATGCCGTCAATTGCCTCGCCGGTAACATTCATCAGCCTCCCCTTTATCTGCTCTCCTATAGGCATTGTAATGGGCAATCCCGTGGCAACAACCTCCATTCCCCGGCGCAGACCGTCTGTTGAATCCATGGCAATGGTCCTTACGGTACTCTCCCCTATATGCTGCTGGCACTCCACCACAAGTGTGCAGCCATCATCCCTGGTTATCTCAAGTGCATCGTATATATCCGGCATCCCGGCACCCTTTGCGTCAAATGTGACATCAACCACCGGTCCTATGATCTGGCTTATTCTTCCTGTATTGTTCGGCATAAATCGCTGTTATTTATTTAAGAAGTTACAAATTTAATAAAAATTGCAACCGATACCCCGGCTGATGAGATTTTTGATCGAATAATGTCATATTTTGAATGACAGGAAGAGCAGGCTCCATCCTGCGGATCAGTGCTCTCTTCCGATAAGCGATTCTGCGAACCGGGTAAGTTCTTCCTTGCGTTCCTTCCTGACCCCGACTCTGTCGAGGAAGCTGAATGATGAACTGATATAATGGTTAGCTGCCTCCAAAGTCAGTTGCCTGATCCCCATCTGGTCAAACAGCTCTTTTACAGCCTTTACCTTGCCGGCCGGGTCACTCTCTTCTCCGGAGAAGAGTTCCTGGAGCCTTCTGCTCTGTGTCCCTGAAGCCAGTTCGAGGGCTTTGACATAGAGAAATGTTTTTTTGTTGGAAACAATATCACCCCCCTGGGCTTTGCCAAACAGCTTTTCGTCGCCATAAACATCGAGCAGGTCGTCCTGTATCTGAAATGCAATACCGAGATTCCTGCCAAATTCATAAAGAAGATCCGCATTCTTCTTATCCGCGCCTCCCAGGATAGCCCCTATCTTGCAGGAGGCGCCCAGCAGAACGGCTGTTTTAAGTTCTATCATCCTGAGATAATCCTCACCTGAGATGACCAGCGATCTTTCAAAATCCATATCTAACTGCTGTCCGATGCAAACCTCGA
>DIKJ01000037.1:0-29189 GCA_002424525.1 Bacteroidales bacterium UBA5621
AGAGCCCAGATTGACAATTATCTCAACAGTAATCCAACCCTGGATTTTGAGCTGAAAACCAGTGGTTTATATTACCTGGAAATTACTACGGGAACCGGAGATCTCCCCCGGAAGTCGGATACTGCTTATGTGAAATATACCGGGAAGTTCCTTGACGGTACGACATTCGATTCCAATATAGAAAGGGATGATACCCTTGTAAGGCCTGTAGCTGAAGGCTGGTTGATTCCCGGAATGGACGAAGGCATAACCTATATGCGGGTAGGCGGGAAATCCCTTTTGCTGATCCCTTCATCTCTTGCATACGGACCCTCCGGCTGGTATCCCATCCCCGGTTATACACCTTTATTGATTGAGCTTGAACTGGTCAGGCTAAAGCCCGGTCCATAGCCAGATTCACTGCAGAATAAAGATCACAAGCTTGCCTTTAAGGTCAGGGGGATTTTTCCTCCAGTCTGCTATTCTCATGGTTCTTACCGATTCTGAAGGAAGCGTCAGGTCTGCCGCAATGCAGAGCATTGCCCCGGGTTCACAGGTGTTCATCACGGATTCCAGCATCTGCTGGTTCCTGTAGGGAGTCTCCATAAAGATCTGCGCGTACCCTTCTTTTCCCCTTTTCATGAGTTCCCTGAGTCTTAAGGATCTTTCTGCCGGTTTCACGGGCAGATAGCCGTTAAAAGTGAAGTTTTGTCCGTTCAGACCGGAAGATACAAGCGCCAGGATTATTGATGAAGGGCCGGCAAGTGGCTTTACACTGATTTTTTTCCTGTGGGCAAGTGCTACTACCAGAGCTCCCGGATCTGCTACTCCCGGGAGTCCTGCTTCACTCATAAGCCCCAGATCGCTGCCACTGAGAACAGGATCAAGAAAATGTTCCGTTTCAGATATGGGGGTGTGTTCATTCAGTTCAAAAAATTCACACTCATCGATGGGAAACCGCTTGTCGATAAGCCTGAGATAGCGTCTTGCGCTCCGCACATCCTCGACAATAAAATACCTCAGCGATCTTGTCAGCTCCAGTACTTTTTCAGGGATCACCTTCAGATAATCATTTCCTCCGAGAGGAACAGGTATAAGATAGATACTGCCCATAAATTTTCAGGATAACCAGGTAAATATAGGAAATAATAGAATCTGGCTGTGAACAAAAATTGTCTCATCCCGTCTCCGGTAATGCTTTTTTACTTAGGTTTGCCTACAAATTATCAATAAAGTGAAAATTACCTTCCTCGGTACGGGTACATCGCAGGGGGTTCCTGTAATAGCTTGTGATTGTGAAGTATGCTTATCTGAGGATCCTCATGATAAAAGACTCAGAACTTCCCTCCTTGTTGAGAGCGATGAGACAACCCTGCTGATAGATGCAGGTCCCGATTTCCGCCAGCAGATGCTCAGGGAAAATGTAATGAGAGTCGATTCAATTATTCTGACGCACGAGCACAAGGATCATATTGCAGGGCTGGATGATGTGAGGGCTTTTAATTACAAAAGCCAGGATGCGATAGATATCTATGCTGAAGAGAGGGTCTTGAAAGCCATACGGAAGGAGTATTCCTACGTTTTTGCCGAGTACCAGTATCCGGGTATACCAAGGATGAGACTCAATACTATCAGCGAGTATGGTTTTAACATCAACGGAATACCGATTATCCCAATAAGGGTCTTTCATTACCGGCTTGCCGTTTATGGATTCAGGATCGGGAATTTCGCCTACATTACTGATGCCAACTACATTCCTGAAGAGAGCAAGGAGAAGTTATTCGGAGTCAAATATCTGGTTGTCAACGCACTCAGGAAAGAGAAGCATATTTCTCACTTCAGTCTGAGAGAAGCTGTGGATCTTATCAGGGAGATCTCTCCGAGGCGTTCATTTATTACGCATATGAGCCATCAGATGGGTTTGCATAATAAGGTCTCGGCGGAACTGCCACCTGATATAATTATGGCCTGGGACGGGTTGAGCGTAATATGCAAATAAGCGTGCTCTCAATATCTTCTCCGCTTGTAACTCTTGACCAGCTTTTTCTGATACTCTGAAGAGAAAAAGTATTTGTTCCTGCCGAGCTGTGTTGCGTTGAGACGAGAGGCTTTCTGCCTCTTTTCATAATATGTGTTCTTTTTAGTGGGGGCGCACGACGTGCATAAAAGAATGGCTGCTATCGAAAAGATGAAGAAATACTTTGATATCCTGATCAGTCTCAGCATAGTAAGGTGACTTAAATATCCATTAAAAGTACAACATATATTGTTAACAGAGTAGGATCAGTATATTTAAAATTTGACAAGAATAATCTCATAATAACCATAATACTGTTTTTTGATTTTCCGTTGGATTATATTTGCATAATTAATTCGGTTTATCCTTTCCGCCCATGATCTTCAGCCGCACCCTTACCCGGTTCTTTATTCTTGCTTCGCTTCTGCAGATTCCTGCGATAATTGACTCCCAGACGCTTCAGAATATCATTATTTCTGAAAGAACGGGGTTGAGAACAGACACGATAATCATTGCCGACAGAGCTCCTGTTGTATTTATACGAAAGCGTCCGCTCATAAGTTTCCTGATTAATGATAAAAAGTTCGATACGGGCAGTGAAGATACCGGCAAGGAGGGAGGCCTTCTTACCCAGGTCGTGGATAACAGGCTCAGGATAGTGTTTAATTCATCAGACAGTACCTCCCACGGATGGAAGGGCGGGATAACCTTCGAAAATATATCACAGGATACTGTCACACTGAGCAATATAGTGCCTTTCGGGACGGATAATGAGACGATATATATCACAGGTGACGGACCCCGTGATCTTGCACGGGCCTGGTTGTTCCGTCCCGGTTACAGGCCGGTAAGGGTAATTTTGCCTGACAATGCATGGGAAATGGGCTATTCATCATTCAGACTGAACGAAGAGTTTTCATTATGCGCTGTCGCCCGGAGAGAAAAGGTCGATGGAGGAACCAGGCAAAGGTATTTAACGGTTCTGCCTCCGGGAGCAAAGGTGAGCTACCGGATTCATGCAGATATTTTCAAAGGGGAGTGGCAGACAGGTCTGCGAATGATGTTCAGAGACAGGTACCTGCACGATATTGCACAATTTGACAACGGACTTTTTGAACGACCTGACCTTGCATGGATCAGGGAGAGTTATCTTATGATCCTTCAAATGGCATGGGACAGGGAGTTTTATGACAGAAGTACAGGGAGGTATAACTTTGCTGATGTTATCAGGGCAGGTTCTGAAATGTTCGGACACATAGATGTTTTTGGCATCTGGCCAACCTGGCCAAGACTGGGGCTTGATCAGCGAAACCAGTGGGATCTGTACAGAAACCTCCCGGGAGGTACAACGCAACTGAGAAGTTTTGCGGGGATGTCGCGGCAGGCGGGCACAAGATTCTTTATTGCCTATAATCCCTGGGATAACAGTACCCGGCTGGAAGATCATTACAAAGGGATGGCTCAGCTGATAAAAGAGGTTAATGCTGATGGTGTTGTCCTGGATACCCGGGGAAGTTCGAGCTTTGAGCTTCAGGCGGCTGCCGACAGCGTACGGAGCGGAGTTGTAATGTATTCAGAAGGAATGGCTGTCCCGGAAGATATGCCGGGAATTATTTCGGGCCGTGTCCATAACGCCATCTATTTGAGCCCGGAACTTAACCTTAACAAACTCATCAAACCCGATTTTTCGATTTTCAGGGTTTGTGACGTAGGCGAGGACCTTATACACCGGGAAATTGCGATATCATTTTTCAACGGTTACGGAACCGAACTGAACATGTTCAGGCCTGGTGGCAGGAATGATAATTACCGTGCCGATCTTGAATTTCTGGCCAGGACGACTTTTATACTCCGCCAGAACAATGATGCCTTTCTTGATCAGGAATGGACACCGCTGGTCGAGACCACTGTAGATAATGTTTACGTGAACAGATGGAAATCAGGTGATAAGACGGTATTTACAATACTGAACATGAGACCGGAGGGAGTCTCCGAAAACCTTATCAGGGTTGATCAGAAGGTAGGGAAGCACTATGTTTCACTATGGAATCATGAGAATATTACGCCGCAATACAAGGGGGGCTCAGCCTGGATCAGGGCTGAGGCGCATGGCTGGCCGCTGGCCTGGTCAGGTACACGAAGAGAGGCATCCGTTGATTGTATCGCTGAACTGCCTGATATACTGAGGGCAAGGATTAAGGGCGATTCGTTAAGCATCCGGTATCCGGGAGAGGGAAAAGTCATAATATGGAAAGGGAACCCATCATACCAGACTGAGCAAAGGGAATTCAGCCTCCGGAGCGACACGGTTATAAGGGTAAAGGATATTTTCGGCTATTATGAGGGAAAAATTGTTGTCCAGCTTATTGAAGGCAAAAGACTGAAGGATGAAAACATTCTTTTCCTTGAGGGAGGGGTGCCATGGCTTGTAAGCAGTATCAGCAGGACTGAGAGAGCCGGAGGGGTTCCCTCAGACATGGTGCTGGTTCCCGGTTCCCGGTTTACCTACAGCGTAACGACAGGCGAGGACTTCATCCCATATCCTGATGTGAGCAATAAAGTTGTTAAGATAGACAGTTTTCTTATTGACAGATATCCGGTTACCAACGCCCGGTATTATGAGTTCCTGTCCAGTACGGGGTACCGGCCGGCAGATACAACGAATTATCTCCGGCACTGGAGATCAGGAATGTACAGGCAGGGGCAGGATAATTACCCGGTCGTTTATATAAGCTATGAGGACATGACAGCTTATGCCGCCTGGGCAGGCAAAAGACTTCCTTCTGAAGCGGAATGGCAGCTTGCCGCCCAGGGAACGGATAAGCGCCTGTGGCCGTGGGGCAACGATTTTCACGGTACTTATTGCAACAATGCCTTTGGAAGGCCAACACCCGTTGATGCATTTCCCAGGGGACAAAGCCTCTATGGTGCGGTGGATCTTGTTGGCAATGTGTGGCAGATGACAGGCGATATGTATTTTAACGGCACATACTACTTCATGGTAATCCGTGGAGGAAGTTACTATAAGCCTGAATCAAGCTGGTGGTATATCCAGGGTGGCCCTCAGCCTCTTAACAGGACACAGATCCTGCTGATGGTATCACCCGGGTTCGACAGGAGCGCAACCCTGGGCTTCAGATGCGTAAAGGATATAGACACCGGAGATTTCAAACCTTCAGTTTCTTCTCGATTTCGTGTATCTGGTTCCTGAAGTGCTTGTCAGTATCGATCAGGTTATTTACGGTTTTGCAGGCGTGCAAAACTGTTGCATGATCTTTTCCTCCGATATGGGAGCCGATACTTGCAAGAGATGCCTTTGTAAGGTTCTTGGAAAAGTACATGGAGACCTGCCGGGCCTGCACTATCTCTCTCTTCCTTGTTTTACCCTGTATCTGTTCAAGAGGTATCTTGTAGTATTCGCACACTATTTTCTGAATGTATTCAATGGTGATCTCGCGTCTCGAGGTGCTGATGAGTTTTTCAACCATCTGCCTTGCCAGATCGAGGGAGATCTCTTTCCGGTTCAGGGTCGACTGGGCATAAAGAGATATGAGGACCGCTTCAAGCTCTCTTATATTATTTGAGATATTTACAGCCAGGAATTCAAATATTTCTTCCGGTAGTTCAATGCCGTCGTTAAATGCCTTTTTCTTCAGTATAGCCAGCCTGGTCTCATAATTTGGCCTCTGGAGGTCGGCCTGAAGCCCCCATTTAAATCTTGAAAGAAGCCTTTGTTCCATACCCTGCAGCTCAACAGGAGGCTTGTCGCACGTAAGGATCAGTTGTTTTCCCGACTGATGAAGATGGTTGAAAATATGGAAGAATGTATCCTGAGTCTTTTCCTTGCCTGCAAATTCATGGACATCGTCAAGGATCAGGACATCTATCATCTGATAGAAATGGAGGAAGTCGTTTTTGTTATTGTTCCTGACAGATTCAACGAACTGGGTCTGAAATTTATTCGCATTAACATAAAGCACCACCTTGTCAGGATGCTTTTCCTTTACCAGTATACCGATAGCCTGACCGAGATGAGTTTTGCCCAGTCCGGAATCCCCGTATATCATCAGCGGATTAAAGGCAGTGCCTCCTGGATTATTCCCAACGGCGATACCTGCTGATCTTGCAAGCCTGTTGCATTCCCCCTCTACAAAGTTGCTGAAGTTATAATCTGGATTCAGCCTCGGGTCGAAATGAACTTTCTTTATGCCTGGTATTACGAAAGGATTCTTTATTGAGGGCTGTGTTACATCAAATGGTACCTGAACCGGCTTGTTATTCAGGTCTGTCTTGTTTCTCGAGGGATATCTTACGGTATAGGGCTTGCCATCTGCATAATTGGCATTCTCCATCACAACATTATACTCCAGCTTGGCATCAACACCTATCTCCCGTCTAAGGGTCTTTCTGAGAATATCAATGTATTGCTCTTCAAGGTACTCATAGAAAAACGGACTCGGAACCTGAATTGTGAGTATATTGTTTTCAAGTTTCAGGGGTATTATCGGCTCGAACCATGTTTTAAAACTGATTGAAGGAATAATGTCCTTAATTATCTGAAGACAGTTATTCCAGACATCAGTGTGAGTTTTATTCATGGTTCTTAATAAATTTTTAGTCCAGGGTCCGGAATTTTGTTAAATCACGAAGCAATATTTGTAAAAAAAAAACTTAAAAAAAAAATTTTTTTCACTTGACTTTTACAAAAAAAGTATATGTTTTTAACCATCAATTACTTATATGCCGAAAAAAAATATATTTAATTAACATCTTGAATTTCAATAGCATAAATGGGCTTTTTGTGGTTTGTAGGTGTATTCCAAACCGTTATGGATTGTGGTCATAATTTGACACGGAGAGGTTAAAAGCAACATTATTTTGCCATCGATTATCAGGAAATAATTAAGATCAAGATACAGTGAATTTTAGAATTTTCAACTACTCAGAGCTGTTTTTTCTTCCAAAAAGTGAAAAATGTACATATTTCCTGGGATTTGCCTTAAGGTCCTGGAGAAGGAGATCAAGACTGGCCAGACTATTTGTAAGGTTTGTATAGAGCGAATCGTTTGTCATCAGCTGTCCGGCTGTTCCGCGCCCGCTGCTCAGGTTTTCCAGGAGACCGGAGGTTTTCTCAAGAGTCTGTTTCAGGTTTTCAGCAGTGCCGTAGATGTCGGCAGCGGCAAGCGTGTCCGCAACAGACTCCAGACTGCTGAATGTACTGCTCATTTTTTCCGAATTTTCAGAAAGCATTGCAGTAAAACGGTTGATGTTGTCAAGGATTTCCTTTAGCTCTGACTCTTTGGATCCAATAACATTATGGAGACTCTGTGCCGTCCCGCTTAGTCCCGCGAGGCTCTCCCTGATGTTCTTCCTGAAATCATTATTCATTATCTCATTTAGGGAACTGACCACTGAATCGAGTGCAAGGATAAAATGAATAATCTTGTCGCTTAACGGGGCAATTTCGCTTTCGAACCTGGTGATTATCGATTCCGCCAGCCTTCCCGGTATGGTATCCCTGTTATTGTAGGTGTCCGGTCCCTCACCGTAAACAAACTGAATCTTCATACCTGCAATCAGGGTAGCAGTGGTAATTTCCGCGATAGTCCCGACAGGAAGCCTGAAGTTCTTGTCAACAGATAGTACAACGAGCAGTCTCCCGCTCCGGGCATCAATGAATTTTATTGACTGAACAACTCCCACCTTATAGCCATTCACTTCAACCGGGCTCGATTCGGCCAGCCCGCCTACTTTGTCATACACAACATAATACTGCACTTTGCTGCTGAAAAGGTCCTTCCCCTTAAGAAAGTTGTACAGCCATATAAACACCAGGATTGTCAGTAAAGCAGTAGCTCCCACTTTTACTTCATTTGAGATTTTTTTCATTAACGGGCGGGTATTAATTTCTCTTGTTCTTATCCAAAGCCTCCTGTAAAGGTAATATTTTGTTGTCTCGTACCGCTATAACGAAGGCATCGGGAAATATACCCTCGATTTTTTTTCTGTGCTCAACAGCTTCGGTGTAGTTATTGAATTTTCCCGTAGCGTATTTGAATCTGTCGTCACTCTTTAACTCTATAACATCTTTTAGTCCCCTGAAGTTTTCGGGCTTTATTTCTTTTTGCGACCCGGATGTGGCAATCTGAACCATGAAAGCTATGTCCACAGCATCGGAAACTGGCTGTTTAACAGGTTTTTCTGTATCAGGTGCGGGAGATGACGTATTATCTGCCAGCTCAACCCCGCTTTTCTTATCCATCTCATTGATATAATCCCTGCAGGCCCTGTATAATGCCGAAGCAATGTAATCCTGTCCCTGTTCTGAGTTGAGGAATTTCTCCTCCTCAAGATTTGTTATAAAGCCTGATTCGGTAAGGACGCTCGGCATGGTGGTCATGAAGAGAACCCAGAAGGCTGCCTGCTTTACACCTCTGTCAACCCTGTTAACCCTCTCTTTATACTGGGTCTGGATCCTTGAGGCCAGATCGGTGCTCTGCGAGAGATAGACATTCTGCATAACGGAGAACATTATGTATGATTCGGGTGATTTAGGGTCAAATCCCTCATATTTGGTGGTGTAGTCATCTTCGCGGAGGATAACCTCATTTTCCTTCATTGCCACTTCCAGGTTTTGTTCATCCTTTGTCAGACCCATCACAAAAGTCTCTGTGCCCCTGATGTTCTTCTGCTTTGCCCAGTTTACGTGAATGGAGATGAAAAGATCGGCCTTGTTTTTATTGGCAAATTCAGCCCTGTCCCTTATATCAACCGCTACATCGGTCTTCCTGGTGTAGAGCACTTTTACATTACTGAGATTCTTTTCAATGTATTCACCTGTCTTGAGGGCTATCGGAAGGGTGATATCCTTCTCCTTGCTGAACGAGCCGAGTGCTCCGGGATCTCTTCCTCCGTGCCCGGCATCAATTACTATCACCCAGTTCCTGACAGCCGCGTCTGCCGGGGAGGAGGCTGACAGGATGAAAAGGGAGAGAAGGATGATAAGAGTATTATATATAGGTATATGAATGGTACAAAGTTTGCCGTTATTAATATCAGTGCCCATATTCTGTTCCTGTTTTTTTTAATTAGTTTTACCGCTGACATACCGACGTCACACGAAAACGTTACAAAAATAGTATTTAAGTTGTATTATTTGAACGAAAAACGATTGGTTGTAGTGTTCCTGTTGACACTCCGGTTTTTTTCATTGTTCTCTCAGGAAGGCAATCAGTTATTCGATACACTTGCAGTCAGGAGGGACACGCTTCCTGCTGATACGACAGTTCGGAGCATCAGAACAATTTCAGCCAATGCAATCGATCAGCAGGTAACTTACAATGCCGAGGGGTATAAAAAGACTGACATGGTGAACAGGACGACAACCCTGATCGATAAAGCATACGTTATCTATGGCGATCTGGAGATAAGGGCCGATTCGATTGTATTCAATATGGAAACAAATACTGTCTATGCGGCAGGACTTACAGACTCCACGGGCAGTAAGACGGGCAGGCCGGTATTCAAGGATAGTTCCCAGGAGTTTGAGGTCGATGAGCTTCTGTATAATTTTAAGACCAAAAAAGCTATCGCAAAAAATATTGTCACCAGGCAGGATGAAGGATATATAAGGAGCCAGACAACAAAGCTTTTAGAGGATGGAACGTCGAATATAGCCAGGAGCACTTATTCGACCTGTGATGCTGAGATCCCGCATTTCTACATTAACCTGCCCAAAGCGAAAGTATATCCGGGCAAGAAGATAATTTCCGGACCCGGCCAGCTTGTACTTGAAGGCATTCCGTTGCCGGTTGCCATCCCATTCGGCTTTTTTCCCATACAGACCAAAACAGCTGCATCAGGGATACTGATACCCAGACTCGGACAGGAGCAGCAGCGGGGTTACAACCTTACAGACGGAGGTTATTACTTCGCGCTGAGCGAATATTTTGACCTTTCGCTGAAAGGTAATATTTATACCAACGGTACATGGATGTTAACCGCAAACACAAACTATAACAAGCTATACAAATACAGCGGCAACTTTATGTTCAGTTATGCCAATAACATTTCAGGGCACAAGGGTCTTCCTGATTACCGGAAGGCAAAGAACTACCGTCTGGGGTGGACCTATAGTCAGAGCCCGAAAGCGAGCCTGGGTTCGAGGTTTTCAGCAAGTGTCAATATGAGTTCCAGCGGTTTTGACCGCAGCAACAGCTACGTTGTCACCGAGCATGTAACAACCCAGCGACAGTCGAGCGTCAGCTATTCGAAAAACTGGGAGGGTACACCCTTCAACCTCTCAGCCAGCATGAATCACAGTCAGAACGTAAGCAACAAGACTGTGGCCCTTAACTTGCCGAAATTAAGCTTTAATGCCGCCAGGATCTATCCGTTCAAAGGGAGGAGAGTGGCAGGGACGGGGAAATGGTATCAGGAACTGCAGTTCCAATACTCTGCAGCACTTGACAACCAGATAAATACATATGACTCTCTTCTTTTCACCAATCGCGTATGGAACAACATGAGGAATGGTTTCAAGCACGACGCCCCTCTCAGTGTACAGTTTCGCCCCTTCAGGAATTTTTCAATTTCTCCCCAGGTAAGCTATTCAGGAGTGCTCTACGCGCAGAAAATCAATAAAACATGGGATCCGCTCTATTTCAACGAAGAGATTAACAGAACGGTTCCGACTGTGGTTATCGACACAATCCGCGGATTATTCTACGGGCAATCCATCAGGCCCTCGATAAGCGCAGGCTACAATCCTTCGATCTTCGGGACATTCACTTTTACAAAGGCTGATGCCAGGGTTCAGGCAATCAGGCATGTGATGAAGCCATCGGTAAGTTTCAGTTATATCCCGGCGTTCAAGGGGCTCAGTACTGACATGTACAGAAAGGTTCAGGTTGACACTACCGGAAGGATGGCTGAATACTCAATCTTTGAGGGAGGCATATTCGGTACTCCTTCTCTTTCGACACGCAGCGGTGCTGTGTCGTTCAGCCTGACCAATATAATTGAGGCAAAGGTATTTTCAAAAAACGACACCACAGGTAAAGCCAGTAAGGTCAGAATTATTGATAACCTGGGGATTGCCACTTCATATAACATATTTGCCGATTCAATGAAATGGTCTCCCGTCATGCTGGTTATGAGAACAACCATAATGAATAATATCAATGTGTCCGCCAACAGCAGTTTCTCATTGTATGCTCTCGACGCCAACGGCAGGCAGACAGGCACCTTCTATTTTACACAGACCAATAAACTTATGAGGCTGAATATTTTTTCTGTCAGCCTCGATCTTAATGTTGCAGAGCTTTTCAGGGGAAAGGAGAGCAGGAGCAGTGCCGGCAGTACCATGTCCCAACGGCCTCCGGGGCAAATCAGCCAGGACTCCGGGAGGGGACAGGGTGTGGGAGAACCTCCAGGACACGGACAATCCGGAATCCTGACGGATGAATATGGTTATTCAGTATTTGATGTTCCCTGGACGCTCAGCGCAAGATATAACCTCAATTATACCAGATCCGGGTTTCAGACAGGAATATCACAAACCCTCTCGTTTAACGGAACCGTTTCGCTTACAAAAAAAATGTCGGTTGTGTACACCAGCGGATATGATTTCAGAGTGAAGGAGATTACCATGACACAGATAGGCATCACGCGCGACCTGCATTGCTGGGATATGAGCTTTAACTGGGTACCTAACGGTTCGATGAAAATGTGGAATTTCACCATCAAGGTAAAGGCTGCAATCCTGTCGGATCTTAAATATCAGCGCCGGAAAGATTTTAATGATCAATTCTAATAAAAACCGTATTTAATGAAGAGAATTATTCACACACCCAATGCTCCGGCTGCAGGCGGACCCTATAGCCAGGCTGTCGAGATGAACGGAACACTTTTTGTTTCGGGTCAGATTGCTATTGATCCGGCGACCGGCAAGTTGATTGATGGTGACATAACTGCTCAGACCCATCAGGTATTGAGGAATATAAGTGCAATTCTTGATGAAGCCGGATACAGCTTTGTCGAGGTTGTCAAATCGACATGTTACCTGAGTGATATAGCTGATTTCCAGGCTATGAACGCAGTCTATGCCAAATACTATTTCGAAAACCAGCCCGCAAGGGCAGCTTTCGCTGTCAAGCAGCTGCCGATGGGTGCACTGATTGAAATCGAAACTGTTGCGATGAAATAAAGATAAAAGGGAAGGTTATTCTGCAACTATTTCAAACTCAATTTTTACCCTGACATCCCTGTGCAGGCGTATTAATGCATTGTATTTTCCGACCTCTTTGATCTGGTCCTCGGGAAGGGTAATGTTTTTACGATCGATATCAAAACCTTTTTCCCTGAGCGATTCAGCAAGCTGAATAGTGTTTACTGAACCAAAGATCTTTCCGGAGGAACTTGTTTTTGCGCCTACAACAATTTTCACTTCGGCCAGCTTATCTGCCACCTCCTGGGCGGCGGCCTTGATCTTCTCCTCTTTGTGCGCCCTCTGCCTGAGGTTCTCGGAATGCATCTTTTTGGCTGATGGTGTTGCAGCTATGGCATATCCTCTTGGTATGAGATAATTCCTTCCATAACCATCCTTAACGTTGACGATGTCGTCCTTATGTCCGAGCTTTGTAATATCCTGCAATAAAATAATTTCCATAACAGATTCTGCTTATTTTAAAAGGTCAGTAACATAAGGAAGCAGAGCAAGATGACGAGCTCTCTTGACTGCTGTAGCCACTTTACGCTGATATTTCAGCGAAGTCCCGGTAAGCCTTCTTGGAAGTATTTTTCCCTGGTCGTTGAGAAACTTTTTGAGGAACTCGGGATCCTTGTAATCGATATAGCGTATCCTGTTCTTTTTGAACCGGCAATATTTCTTTTTCTTGACCTCTACCGTGGGAGGAGTCAGATACCTGATTTCTGATTCGTTCTGTGCCATTTCTTATTCCTCCTTCAGTTTACCTGATTCTTTCTGCCTTCGCTTCTTTTCAGCATATTCGACGGCAAATTTTTCCATCTTAAAAGTTAAAAACCTGATTATCCTTTCGTCCCTGCGATACTGGACTTCAAGTTTTTCTATCAGATCGCCCAGGCCTTTGAACTCGATCAGATAATAGAAGCCTGTTGACTTCTTCTGAATCGGGTAGGCCAGCTTCTTCAGACCCCAGTTCTCTTCATGAACGATCTCACCGTTGTTGTCGGTGATGACCTTCTTGAACTTATGAACCGCTTCCTTCATCTGGTTCTCAGACAAAACGGGAGTTGCAATGAAAACGGTCTCGTACTGATTCAACATAGTAATTAATAGTTTTATGTATTATTTCGGCTCGCAAAAGTACAATTATTTTGATTTAAACAAAAGTTAATCTGCCGAAAAAACCAAAAACGTAAAATATTACTGTAATTAATGTGGTCAGGGTTTCTTAATTTTTCGCTTCAGATTCTGTGAAACAGGCTTTTTAAATCAAGTTGCCGGGTGCTTGTTCCTTGTTGCTGGTTAACTGGCAACTTAGAATTTTTAGTTATATTTGTGAACGTTGTTCTTATTTAATGAAGCCACTGTTCTTATGGAAAATTTCATAGTTTCAGCAAGGAAATACCGTCCGTCGACATTCGATATGGTAGTGGGACAGGATTCTACAACCAACACGCTGAAAAGTGCCATCCGAAACAGACACCTTTCTCAGGCTTATCTCTTCTGCGGACCGCGGGGGGTGGGCAAGACCACATGTGCAAGGATTCTCGCCAAGACCATTAACTGCAGTGATCTGACCGATAAAACCGAAGCCTGCGACAGGTGCGAATCGTGCCTGTCGTTCAATTCCATGAGATCATTCAACATTCATGAGCTCGATGCTGCCTCGAACAATTCGGTTACCGACATCCGTAATCTTACCGATCAGGTGAGAATACCACCCCAGGTCGGGAAATACAGTGTGTATATTATTGACGAGGTTCACATGCTCTCTTCATCAGCTTTCAACGCTTTCCTGAAAACGCTCGAGGAGCCGCCTCCCCATGCAATTTTCATCCTGGCCACGACTGAGAAGCATAAAATAATCCCTACAATTCTTTCGCGTTGCCAGATATTCGATTTCAACCGGATCAGGATCGAGGATATCGTGGGACGTCTGGTTTATGTGGCAAAAAATGAAGATGTTACAGCTGAAGAGGAGGCTCTTCATATTATTGCCCAGAAAGCTGACGGAGCCCTCAGGGATGCCCTGTCTATCTTTGATCAGATAGTAAGCCTTAGCGGAAAGAAGATAAGATACACCGATGTAATTGAGAACCTCAACGTACTCGATTACGAGTATTATTTCAGATGCGTTGAATGTGCCCTTAATGGTGATATCTCATCCATGCTGCTTATATATAATGAGATACTGCAGAAAGGCTTCGACGGGCACAATTTCATATCGGGACTTAACAGTCATCTTCGCGACCTGCTCGTAAGTAAGGACGAAGTAACCTTGCGTCTTCTTGAAGCAACTCCTGCCGTGAAGCTGAGATACCTGAAGCAGTCGGCTGTCAGTCCGGCACAATTCCTTATTAAAGCGCTTGAGCTGGGAAATAATTGCGACCTTACCTACAAATCGAGCAAAAACCAGCGGCTCCATGTGGAGCTGGCGCTGATCCGTCTCTGCATGATAAAGGATGAAACAGAGGGAGAGGCTGAAAAAAAAAAGCCGGATAATAAGCAGGTAAACCTTACTGATGAGGATCTGCCCCTGCCTGCAAAGTCGGAAATAATCCGCCAGTCGGAGGAAACAGCTGAAAAACATTATAAGCCGGATGCTGTCTCCCGTGGCAGACAGTTACCCCTTTCGGAAAAGCCCCTTAAAAGCTTTTCAATAAAAGATATCATTTCAGAGAACAAGCAAGAAGTTGAATCAAATGCTGAAACTATTTCAGAAACAAATACCTCTTCCTCAGCCGGCCCAAGGGTCATGATTACACCTGAATTATTTGCCGATGCATGGACAGAATTTACGAGTAATCTGAAAAGTGAAGGAACAAGGATCATAAGCATGTTCAAAACAATGAGGCCTGAGCTTGAGAATAACCAGACAATAAAAGTCCATCTCACGAATGCAGCACAGAAGGATCTTTTTGTCCAGAACTACAAAAACCGGCTTTCAGGTTTTCTGGATAGCAAATTTTATATGGATGAGGTTGATATCGAGACAATTGTTGATGCCTCAGGTTCAAATGAGATACTCTATTCCGACGAGCAGAAATATAATTACCTGGCATCAAAATATCCAATGCTTAAGGAATTCAGGAAAACCTTTAACCTCGACATCACCTGATGCCGGAGGCTGCACATCATATTTAAAGGGTTGAAAAGAAAACGGAACACTGGCGACATTTCTGGCACTTCTGATCTTGAGGCTCTCGGGATCCTGGCCTGCGGGACAGTCCACGACTTTAACAATATTCTCGCCATCATCTCGGGCTATGCTGAGATGCTGAGGGAGGACCTTCCTGAAGGATCCCCCTCTTCAGAAAAAGCTCAGGGTATTCTTAATGCAGTCAACAGGGGCAGATCACTTACTGAACAGATCCTTATGTTCAGCAGGCAGGGTGAGATTAAGAAGAAAATTACCAATATTGCACTGATTCTCAGGGAGAGTATAGACTTTGCAAAGACCGGTTCGCCGAAGGGGATAACAATCAGAACCCGGATAAACAGAGAAAATGTGCTGGTTTTTGCCGATACCACTCAGCTTTTCAGGATGTTCCTTAACATCATTGTCAACTCTTTCCAGGCGATGGAAGAAAAGGGGGGAAAGCTGTCGGTGACTCTTTCAGTTGTCAGTGGAATAAGGTTGAAGAAAACGGTAAAAAAGCCCTCTGCGGATGAATTTGTGCTTATAAGCTTCGGGGATACCGGCCCGGGCATCTCTGAAGAGGTGAAGGAACGTATCTTCGAACCATTCTTTACAGCACGAAAATCAGGAAAAGGAACGGGACTGGGATTATCAATAGTACACGGTATTGTGTCAGATATTGGCGGAGAGATATTCGTATCGGGGAAGAAGATGCACGGAACTCTTTTCAGGATCCTGCTTCCCGTTGTTAACAACGAACCTGCTTCAGGGGATAAAAACCTTGTACAATTAAATCAGGAATGATTAATTTTGAGCTTTGAAACTAAAGACAACGATGGCTGTTATACTGCTGGCTGAAGACGATAAGGAACTTAAGGAAATGCTGAAGATCGCACTCGGCAGAAATGATTTCACTGTTATCGAGGCTGAAGACGGGAAAGAAGCCATCACACATTTCAGGCCCGGCATTGTGGATCTGGTCATTACCGACCTGATAATGCCTGATGAGGATGGACTCAAAGTTATCATGCGTCTCAGGCAGATCAAGCCCTCGCTGAAGATAATTGCCATCTCCGGCGGAGGTAAAGCAGGGCCGGGCAACTACCTCAAAATGGCCTCGACTCTTGGCGCCGATGCAGTTTTCTCAAAACCCTTTTCCATCGCTGATCTTCTGAAAAAGACTGAAGAATTGCTCGGCTATGAACATTAGGAGCCGGACTTATGTTAACAATGAAGAATCAATTATAGATATTTGAAGTTGATAACCAAAATTGAATATTATGTTAAAGAAGAATGTAGAAGAGATCTGCAACAGACAGGTTGAAAGGGAAGGTTATTCATCCAACCTTTACCTGGCAATGGCATCCTGGGCCGAGAACTCCGGTTACAGCGGAATAGCGGAGTGGCTTTACAGCCAGTCGGAGGAGGAAAGGTTGCATATGATGAAATTCATCAGGTATATAAACGAAAGGGGTGGGAAAACAGTAATCCCTGCATTTAAAAAACCCCCGGTTGATTATAATAATGTCGGGGAAATGTTCAAAGAAGTTCTTAAGCATGAGATATTTGTCACTGAAAGTATAAATGAGATAGTGGACCTGACACTCACCGAGAAGGACTTCAATACTCATAATTTCCTTCAATGGTTCGTAATGGAACAGGTTGAGGAGGAGGCATCTGTCAGAACAATCCTTGACAAACTGAATCTTGTAGGGAAGAACAACATGTACCAGTTCGACAGGGATATAATGGGTCTGAGAGGAGCTCCGGACGCGGCAGCATCAGCTACATGAACAGGCTGATAATATTATTTTCAGCACTGATTTTTGTCACACCTGTGCCCGATACCGGGGCACAGGATTTAATATTGAATTCTTCTGTCACCGGCGTATGTTACGCCGGAACGAAGGTCAATAAAATGTATATTCCCCCGCCCGGGGGATTTGATAAAGCCGTGGGCTCCAAAGGCAGTGCCACAATCAATGTTATTTATTCCGGGTTCACGACAGAAGCAAAAAAAGCAATGGATTATGCTGTTATGATCCTCAGGGCAGTTCTTCCATCCGATGCAAAAATCACTATCAGGGCAAACTGGCAGAGAATATCAACATCCGGTGTCCTTGCCAATTCGAGGATATCCGGTTTCGCAGACGGCTGGACGATCAATGCATTCAAGCCGGACGCCATTTACCCCATCGCACTGGCAGAAAAGATTGCCGGAAAGAGGCTTAACGATGATTCTGAGGCTGATATTGAAATCACTTTTAACAGTGCAGCCAGCTGGTATACAGGTCTCGATGGCAATACTCCTGTCTCACAGTATGACCTGGTAACAGTGGCTATTCACGAGATATGCCATGGACTCGGTTTCTTTGACAGCATGGATACCGATGCTTCACTTGGCTGGTACGGGGCAGGTTCTGTTCCGGTTATCTACGACCTGTTTGTTGAGAACCTGAATGAAAGGAAATTAACAGATACACTTTTCTTTGATAATTACTCACCGGCACTCCGCAGTGAGCTCACCGGAGGGCAACTCTATTTTAACGGACCCCTTCTTAAAAACTATTCCGGCACGCGTGCCAGACTTTTTGCCCCCTCCACATGGGATCCCGGATCAAGCGTATCCCATCTCGACGAGACAAGAACACCGGCCGTGCACTCCCTTATGACACCGTTCATAGACAAGGGAGAAGCGATACATGATCCCGGGCAATGGACACTCTCGATCCTTGGCGATCTGGGCTGGATAAACACAAGGATTGTCCATAAGCAACTGACCGATACCGAAGAACCTGTCGCTTATGTCACTTTAGCTGCATCTGTCAGATCAGATACACTTTACAACCGCAACAAAGTAGGTGCAGTCTATTCGTTCGACGGATTTCAGACAGAGACTGTAACCTTCCTGACATCATTTTCAGGGAACGATGATTTTTCCGCAATCATTAATATACCCGGCTACAACATAAGCATGGAATACTATTTTTTCGCAGAGGATCACTTCTTAAGGGAATATAAGATGCCTTCCCCGGGAAAGAGGGCCCCTTTCAGGACTTTTATCGGCATCGATACTATAAAACCAGTTATCAGGCATGTAGCCCCGGGATATGTTCTCGATATGATCGACACAATTAAATTCGAAGCGGCAATAACAGACAACATCGGGATTGACACTGCCTTTATCGAATACCGGATCAATGACGGGATCACCAGATATTACGGACTTAGTCTTAGCGACTCAGTCAACTTCTCTGCAGCGATAAACTTTAAGGACGAATTGCTTGAAGGGGACGATAAGATATTTTACAGAATAACCGCAATCGACAAAGCAATGACCCCCAATACCAGGGTGGTGCCATCTGCAGGTTACTATGAAATTGCAGTTGAAGGCACAAAAGCAGTCGTTGAAGGTTATTCAACTGATTTTGAAGACATTGATAACGATTTCTTTATGATCGGTTTTAAAATTGAAAAACCTCCCTTGTTCAGTGGTTTTGCCCTGCATACACGGCACCCCTATGAAAGCCCCGAAGTAAATGATTCAAGCCTGGAGTATATAGCCATCCTCCGTCATCCGTTCATTTACAGGGCCGACGGCATGATCGTAAGTTACAGGGAGATCGTATTGGTCGAACCGGGAGAGGATGGTTCAATTTATGGTTCCATGGATTTCTACGATTACGTTATCATTGAGGGATCGAAAGATTTTGGCAAGTCATGGTTCAGGCTTACTGACGGTTATGACAGCAGACACAATTCCGCATGGCTTCAAGCATACAACAGCAGGATCTCAGGAATGAACTCCAACTATACAGGCAGGGAAACAGACTATTTCAGCAGGGTGATCAATCCTCAGTTCCCGGGTAACATTTCTGAAGGGGATACCATCGTGATACGGTTCAGGCTCTTTTCAGATCCCTACGCCTGGGGATGGGGATGGGCAATCGATGACTTCAGGATCAATCCGCTGATAAATAATGTCGACAGAACAGAGATCACTCCTCTCATTATATACCCCAACCCCGGAACCGGAATGATAAACGTAAAAACCGGATCTGCCGAAAACGGAAAACCTATACTTTACAGTGTCTATAATTCATCCGGCACCTGCATCGAGAGGGACCGGTCCATTAACGATTCAGAAATGAGAATCAATATTTCCGGCTATCCCTCAGGTATATATACTATTGTCTTCCAGATGGATAATAAACCAACTGCTGTAAAGTACATCCTGATACGATAGTTTGTTTTACAGCTTCGGGGCGGAAACTCTTCCCGGCAAGTTTAAAATGATTTATAAGGAACTCGACAAAAAATAAGCTAATTTTGTGCTGTGATTTGACAATCTGAAAAACTAATTTGAGATGGATGTTATAAATAAAGTACTTGGCCTTTTCCTCGGAAACAAGTACGAGCGTGATATCAAGGAAATTAACCCGTATGTAGAAAAGATTCACAAGGAGTATGAGAAGCTGAAGGATCTGTCGAATGATCAGTTAAGGGACCTTACCAGAGAGCTCAAAAAAGAGATTCACAAGGATATTGCGCCTGACGAGGCAGAAATAAGACAGCTTAAGGATAGTGCTGACCACGAGGAAGATGTAGACAGGAAGGAGGGGTTTTACAATGAGATCGACCGGATTGAGAAGGCAATTAACGAGAAACTTGAAAAAACTCTCGATCGCTGTGTTCCGCATGCTTTTGCCATTGTAAAGGAGACAGCAAAAAGATTCAAGGAGAACAGTGTGCTTGAGGTGACGGCAACCCAGTTCGACAGGGACCTTGCCGCAACAAGGGAGAGCATAAATATAAAGGGAGATAAAGCTTACTGGAACAACATGTGGATTGCCGGAGGCAATGAGATCCTGTGGGATATGGTCCATTACGATGTACAGCTTATCGGCGGAGTGGCCCTGCACAAAGGAAAAATTGCCGAGATGGGTACCGGCGAAGGGAAAACACTGGTTGCTACACTGCCGGTATTTCTCAATGCGCTTGCAGGGCGGGGTGTGCATATAGTAACAGTTAACGACTATCTCTCAAAGAGAGATTCCGAATGGATGGGGCCCATGTACGAATTCCACGGTCTTACGGTCGACTGTATAGACAAGCATCAGCCTAATTCGGCTGACAGAAGGAGAGCATACCTGGCTGATATCACATTCGGGACCAACAATGAGTTTGGGTTCGATTACCTCAGGGACAATATGGCGATTAATCCGGAGGATCTGGTGCAGAGAAAGCATCACTATGCGATAGTAGACGAGGTCGATTCAGTACTTATTGACGATGCACGGACTCCGTTGATTATTTCAGGGCCGACGGCAAAAAGCGACACCCAGCAGTTCGACGAACTTAAACCGAAAATCGAGAAGCTGGTAAGCGCACAGAAGAGACTGGTAACACAGATCCTGGCTGATGCAAAAAAACTGATCTCGGAAGATAAAACAGAGGAGGGAGGGAAACTGCTTCTCAGGGCTTTCAAGGGGTTGCCCAAGAATAATGCTCTTATCAAGTTCCTCAGTGAGGAGGGCAACAAGTCGCTTATGCTCAAGACCGAGAACTTCTACATGCAGAACAACAGCAAGGAGATGCCAAAGGTAACTGATGAGCTCTTCTTCGTCATTGATGAGAAAGCTAATCAGATAGAACTTACCGAAAAGGGACTCGATCTTATTTCCACTTCAGTCGAGGATGCCAGCTTTTTCATTCTGCCTGATGTCGGGTCCAAAATAGCTGATCTGGAAAGAACTGACCTGAACGACCGTGATAAACTCAGGATGAAGGATGAACTTCTTCAGGATTATTCCGTCAAGTCGGAAAGAGTTCATACGATGACCCAGCTTCTGAAGGCCTGGACCTTGTTTGACCGGGATATAGAATATGTCGTCATGGACAATAAGGTTAAGATTGTCGATGAACAAACCGGACGTATTCTTGAGGGACGGAGATACTCCGACGGATTGCACCAGGCCATCGAGGCCAAGGAGAATGTGAGGGTTGAAGAAGCAACACAGACCTATGCCACGATAACCCTGCAGAATTATTTCAGAATGTATCATAAGCTTGCCGGGATGACCGGGACAGCCGAAACAGAGGCAGGTGAGTTCTGGAACATCTACAAGCTCGACGTTGTTGTTATTCCTACAAACAGGCCAGTTATAAGGTTCGACCGGGAAGATCAGGTCTATAAAACAAAGAGGGAAAAATATAATGCGGTAATCGACGAAATAACCAGTATGAACCGTCAGGGTCGTCCCGTGCTGGTAGGTACAACCTCGGTCGAAATTTCAGAGTTGCTGAGCAGGATGCTTAAGATGAAGGGACTCAGGCATAATGTTCTCAACGCCAAACTGCATCAGCGCGAGGCGGAGATAGTGGCTGAGGCCGGGAAAGCAGGAACCGTGACCATAGCCACCAATATGGCGGGCAGGGGAACAGACATAAAGCTAACAGCAGAAGTCAGGGAAGCCGGGGGACTTGCCATCGTTGGCACCGAACGGCATGAATCCAGAAGGGTGGACCGTCAGCTGAGGGGCCGCTCCGGACGGCAGGGAGATCCCGGTTCATCCCAGTTCTTCGTTTCGCTCGAAGATGAACTGATGAGACTGTTCGGCTCTGAAAGAATAGCCGGGATAATGGACAAGCTTGGCCTTAAGGAGGGTGAAATGATCCAGCACCCGATGATCACGAAATCTATCGAACGGGCTCAGAAAAAAGTTGAGGAGAATAATTTCGGCATCAGGAAAAGGCTTCTCGAATATGATGATGTGATGAATTCACAAAGAGAAGTGATCTATAAAAAGAGACGCCATGCCCTGCTCGGTGAAAGACTGAGTGTCGACATAGCCAATATGATGTATGATGTTACAGAGAATCTTGTCGATACGTATCAGAAAGAGGGAGACTTTGAAGGCTTTGATCTTGACCTTATCAGGTCATTTTCAATGGATTCGCCTGTTCCCAGGGAGGAATTCCTGAAAATCACCTCAGAACAGATTATTGATCGGGTCTATGTAAAGGTGCTGGATACCTATAAACGGAAGGAAGAAACAATCTCTCAGCAGGCCTACCCGGTTCTCAAGGATGTTTACGACAGAATGGCACATGCTTATGAGAACGTTGTTGTGCCCATTTCCGACGGAATAAAGGTATTCCAGGTAGTAACTAACCTTAGACTGGCTGCCGAATCGGAGGGAAAAGAACTGGCAAAGTCATATGAGAAAACAATTGTTCTTGCCACCATAGATGATGCGTGGAAGGAGCACCTGCGTGAGATGGATGAACTTAAACAGTCAGTTCAGAACGCTACTTACGAACAGAAAGACCCTCTGCTTATTTATAAGTTCGAATCTTTTCAGCTCTTCAAGACAATGGTAATGAAGGTCAATAAGGATGTCGTAAGTACGCTCATGAAAGGACATATTCCCGTTCAGGACCCTGAACAGGTAAAAGAGGCGCAGAGAAGGCGGCAGGTTGATATGAGCAAATACCGTACTTCAAAAAGCGATTTCTCCCAATACAGCAGTACAGGAGGCGGGCCTGACAGGAATCAGAAAGCTGAACCGGTGAGGGTCGACAAAAAAATAGGAAGAAACGATCCATGCCCCTGCGGCAGCGGAAAGAAATACAAGCATTGCCATGGCCGGATGCATGAAGCACCTGACGGTGCAAGACCGAATTTATGATCAGAGCCTGCTGACTTCCTCAATGGCTTTCTGAATCCTTAAATAAGTGCTTCGCGTGACCGGGACAAGAGGCAGCCGCAGGTAATTCTGACAAAGGTTCATAGAGCTAAGTACTGCTTTTATTCCTGCCGGATTGCCCTCGACAAAAAGCAATTCAATCATCTCCAGAAAACGGAACTGTATCTCGCGGGCCGGCTTGAAATTATTTTTGAGCGACTGGCTCACCAACTCGCAGCACTGTGCAGGGAACGCATTGGCGAGCACGGAAATGACGCCCGACCCTCCAGCCGCAATAATTGGAAGCGTCATCAGATCATCACCTGAAATCAGGTGGAAGTTTTCAGGTTTGTTTTTTATAATATTCATGATCTGTGACATGTCTCCTGAGGCCTCCTTGATCGCTACAATATTTTCGCAGTCATGAGCAAGCTGAAGGCAGGTGTCGGCAGAAATATTGCTGCAGGTCCTGCCCGGGACATTATATAAGATTATCGGCAGGGGAGTGGATGTGGCAATAGCCTTGAAATGCTGCAAAATACCTCTCTGATTAGGCTTGTTGTAATAGGGTGTGACAGAGAGTATCCCGTCAACTCCCTTTAATCCGGAATTTCTTATGAAACTGATGATTTCCTGGGTATTGTTGCCTCCTATCCCGACGATAAGCGGGACCCTGTTGTCAATAATCTCAAGGACATGTGACATCAGAGCCTTCTTCTCATCCTTTGTAAGGGTCACTGACTCCCCGGTGGTCCCCATCAAAACGATGTAACCGATGCCCCCCGTTATAACATGTTCGATTATACGGCCCAGCGAAGTAAAATCGATGCTGGAATCATTCTTAAAGGGTGTAATTATGGCTACACCAGTGCCTTTCAGCTTTTTCATTTCTAATCAATTACTTTTAAACTTTTTCTTCTGTTCCCGAATTTATCATCTCCAGATAGTGCATAACCTGGGTAAGGTAATTATCAATACTGACCGGTTTATTAATATTCATTAAAAGATCAAAAGGGGACTTTTCGGGCTGGCTGTCCGACAGGCCAGCCTTGAAATGAGCTTCAGACAATTCTGAGATGTACAGCAGGGGCAACAATTGCTCGAAATTAATATCAATCAGTACGTCATACGGGGTTTTAATGAATTTTTCAGCCTCTGGTAACACGGGAAAATAATAATAATTCAGCTCGTTTCTCCGTATACATGTAAAGTATCTGATTGCCGTATACTGGTCAGGGAGTGAATCTCCGGGATAATAGCCCAGAATATCAACGTTAATGCTTCTCTCCTGCATCCTGAGGTAAAACTTCGACAATAAGGCAAAATCCTCAGGTTTTGATGCGTCCCATACAATCAAAACGTTTCTAACATGGTGTATACTTGTATATGATACTTTCCTGTTTGCCCGCAAGAGCCTCCGGGAGAGCATATATCTTCCTGCTTTCAGCCTTATCCTTCTGAAGAGTTCCATTTTGCAAACCTAAGAGTTTTTTGATAATGTAGGCAACGCTTATTGGTTATTCTTCACCAATTATGCCAAGGAATTCAGTTTCATTAATAATTCGTATTCCAAGCTCTCTGGCTTTCTCAAGTTTGGATTGTCCCATGTTCTCACCGGCCAGAATAAAGGAAGTGTTTTTTGAAACGGAAGAAGAATATTTTCCTCTGTTATTTTCGATGATACTTTTGTATTCTTCACGGCTGTTCCTGTAAAAGAGTCCAGAAATGACTATTGTTTTGCCTGTGAGGGAGTTGCCGGCCTGTTCAGCTTTTGTTTCTTCCCTCAGGGTAATGCCGGCAGATTTAAGGCGCCTGATGATTTCGATGTTATCCTTGTCAGAGAAATATGAAACAATGCTTGCGGCTATCCTGGGTCCGATTTCACGGATGGCAGTCAATTGTTCCATATTTGCCTCCATGAGGTCATCAATTGAACTGAATTTTTTTGCGATGATCTTAGCCACTGTTTCACCAACGTGTCGTATGCCCAGGGCATAAACTACCCTGTGATACGGAACTCCAAGCGACAGCCTGATACTTTTGATTATGTTGGCAGCAGATTTCTCTCCGAGTCTTTCAAGCGGGATCAGCTGACCGGCGTGAAGCTTGTAGAGATCGGCAAAATTCCCGATAAGGTTACTGTTATACAGAAGATCAATGGTCTCCTCTCCGAGACCATCGATATCCATTGCCTTCCGGCTGATAAAATGCCCGATCCTTCCTTTTATCTGGGGAGGGCAGTGAAGATAATTGGGACAATAGTGATTTGCTTCGCCCTCATTCTTCACCAATTTTGTTCCGCATTCCGGGCAATTTTCAGCAAATGTGACCTTTATGCTCCCGGAGTCCCGGTACGAATGATCAATTCCCACGATCTTTGGTATTATTTCGCCGCCTTTCTCCACATAAACCATGTCGTTGACATGCAGGTCAAGCAGGGCAATCTGATCGGCATTGTGGAGGGATGCTCGTTTTACCGTGGTCCCGGCAAGTAGAACGGGTTCAAGATTTGCAACAGGTGTTACGGTCCCGGTCCTTCCTACCTGAAAAGAGACAGAAAGGAGTCTGGTAAGAGCCTGCTCAGCCTTATACTTAAAGGCGATTGCCCACCTGGGCGATTTTGCCGTGTTCCCGAGTTCCTTCTGCATCGAGAGAGAGTTCACCTTAATGACTATACCATCGATCTCGTATGGCAGATTTTCTCTTTCTGCCTCCCAGTGCCTTATATAATCCATGACTTCACCGGGGCTTTTGCAGAGCCTGATACTTTCGTGAACCCTGAATCCCCATCCTGAGGCGGCTTTAAGGTTTTCATAGTGATTATCAAATGGCAGATCCTCACCAAGCACGAAATAGAAGATGCAATCAAGCTTCCTGGCGGCAGTGATCCCGGGATCAAGAAGCTTAAGTGTGCCGGCGGCAGCATTGCGTGGATTGGCGAAGGGATTAATGGCATCCCTGATCCTTGCTTCGTTAAGGTTGTTGAACACCTCTTTTGAAAGCAGTATTTCACCCCTGATAATGAATTCGTCAGGAACATTGTTCCCTGTAATCTTTTCCGGGATGCTTCTAACCGTCCTTATATTATGAGTAACGTCATCACCTTTACTGCCATCTCCCCGCGTAAGAGCCCTTTTCAGTACTCCCTTAACGTATGCGAGGCTGACCGACGCACCGTCAAACTTTAGTTCACAGACATATTCAACGATACCTGAAACGGCTTTTCTGATCCGGGCATCAAAATCCATTATCTCCTGTTCGCTGTATGTATTTCCCAGCGATAGCATAGGATAGGGGTGCGTAAATTGCCTGAACTCATTCGTCAGATCACTTCCCACCGTCCGGGTAGGCGAATCATCGTCGGCCAGCTCAGGAAATTTTTTTTCAAGTGTCTCAAGCTCATTAACAAGGAGATCATATTCAAAATCAGAGATAACAGGCACATTATGAATATAATACCTTTCATTGTGCTCTTTTATCTCTTTTCTGAGCTTTTTTATGCGGTCTTCTGCATCAGCCTGCTTCATTTGTTTCCGTGATAATGATTAAGTTGTATTCAGTTCAGTTGATCAGGTCCAAACGCCTTCCACTTCTGCGGTACATTTCTGGCACTTGCCTTCCCTCAGGGTGTTGGACGCAACACGATAACCCTGCCTTGATATAACTGTGGCACCGCAAGAGGGGCATTTTGTGTCGGAGAGCTGATTGCCAGGAACATTGCCGGTGTATACATAAAGAAGACCTTCCCCGGCTGCTATCTTCGTTGCCTTTTCCATGGTCTCTACCGGAGTGGGAGGCAGTTGCTGGAGCTTGTGCGTGGGATAAAACCTGCTGAAATGTATTGGTGATTTAGCTAAGCCGTTATTACTCAACCACCTGCACATTTGCCTTATTTCCTCAGTATTATCGGTCCATGCCGGGACAATAAGATACGTTATTTCCAGCCATACCCCCATATCCCTGTACGTAAGCAATGAATCGAGAACAGGTTGCAATTTTCCTCCTGTAAGCCTGAGATAGGTGTTATTGTTAAATGATTTCAGATCGACGTTGGCTGCATCTATAACGGTGCAAAGCTGCCGGAGAGGCTCCTGGTTTATATAGCCGTTCGTTTTGAGAATATTTTTTATCCCGGCTTTTCTTGCGAGAGAGGCAGTTTCGTAGGTGTATTCATAGAATGTTACAGGCTCAGTATATGTATATGCAATGGATCTGCAATCCCGGCTTACGCACTCCTCAACTATTTTCACCGGCATTAGATCATAGTTCCTGGTTTTATCGGGGCTCGTTTGTGATATGGACCAGTTCTGGCAATTGAGGCACGCCAGATTGCAGCCTGCCGTAGCGATCGAATATGCTCTCGAACCAGGCAGGAAGTGATAAAAAGGCTTTTTCTCAATAGGGTCAACATTCGCTGAACATGGGTTACCATACGCAAGCGTATAAAGCCTCGATCTGATCACTCTGCGATTATTGCACTGACTGAGTTCGCCCTCCCTGAGAACACACTCATTCGGACAAATCCTGCACATAATCCCTCTGGGAGTCTCTTCCTGGAACATTGCAATCTTTCTGCCGGCGGACTGATCTGCCCGGGATAAGCCGGCAAATGTCCCGGATGCGGGAAAGCAGGCCATCCCTGCTGAAAAGGCAAGGCACTTTTTCAGAAACTGACGTTTGCTTATGTCGGAGCCGTAACGCGGCATAAGAGATAGATAAAATTTCTCAAATTTAAGAAAACTAAAGCTTTTTTCCGGCCCCGCCGGCAACAAAACCGGTTATTACCATAGCAGATATGATAAATATCCCTGCCCTGATCCCGAGAGCAGGCACAATAAGTCCTGAGATCAATATAAAACCAAGGGCGGAGCCTGCCAGGTCGGCTGTATAAACCGCTGAAGTGACGGAATCTGCTTCTGAACCGCTTTTTAAAGTAAATATCCGGAAAAGGTGTCCGGTAAGCAGGGACGGAATGAATGACGAAAGAATGAGAAGCCCGGTTACGACAGACAGGGATTTTATTTCTGTTATTCCGGTAACCAGCAAACCTGCCAGCAGATACGAACATACCAGAATGAGACTTTTGACAGTAACTGAAAGATTATTCAGCAACCTGATACTGAATCCTGCTCCGAATGCAAGACCGGTCATAAGACCGGCAATTATGAGGCCCGTCAGCTGGTACATGTTGCCGGCAGTGATCTGAAGGATCACAAGCACGATGATTTCAAAACCCGCAAGTGCTGATGCACAGGAATACATAAGAATGTTCCTTCTTTTGATGAGGAACATTGGAAGCACAAAGAGAGTCAGAATTATTATGATTGATGGGGTTTTCTGGTGAATATTCCTGCTTAAATTATATGACTGGTAATAGAAACAGGCTACAGGGAACATTGCCCTGTTCCCCGGTACGTTCCTGTCCATCAGGGCAACGATCTCCTCTGATTTTGCAGTTACCAGATCGTCAGAGAGGAAATCGGCAGACACGTAGGTATTATGGATTTTTCTTTCATCGGCAAGTTGGCAGAATGACGCTGAAAGTTCAGAATCCGACGCTATAAAATAAAGCTTTTGTCCCTCAACCGGCATAACATTTCTGAATACACCCGAGAGTGTATTATAAACAGAAGAAAAAAGCCTTACCGATTCGTCATTATAATAACTTGCTGATATGCCTGGCGAACACATGAAGACTCCGCCGGGATTAAGCCGGGCCTTTACTGAACTGAAGAATTCAGCAGTATAATATTTATTCAGAAGAAGTGATGACGGAGGGGGGAGAAGAAGTATGATTACGTCGAACATTTTCGGGGTGCTCCTTACATACCTGAATGCATCATCGGTTTCAATAACAAGGTTAGCCTCCCCTTCGGACAAAGGGATCTCCTCCAGTCTTATCAGTGCAGGGTCGCGTTCGACATACACCACTTCCTTTACAGGATACTTCAGGATCTCCGTGAGATGGGAATTTATTGAACCGGAGATAAGAAGCAATTTATCGGGACTAGCGCTCTGCAGAACAGCATAGTGAATATTCTCCTCCCTTTCAACAGTATTGGCATGGTAAGCAACCAGTCTCTGGTTGTAATATATGCTGGTTTCGCCACCATATTCACCTCTGACGATATTCCCGTATGGAGTGTCTTCCGATCTGCT
>DIKJ01000037.1:29239-43179 GCA_002424525.1 Bacteroidales bacterium UBA5621
GTTCTGACAATGGTTCCGGTCACAGGGGACTTAATATAAAATGTCAGCAAAGCATACGAAACACCGGAAACGATCAGTATCAGCAGCATCTGATAAGTATTAAGAATACCGGCACTTAGTATAGCGACCAATATACCTGAGATTATACCGCCGCCGGTCTCAATTGAAAAAGATTTTCCTGGAGTATAATCTCTGGATAGTCTGGCTGCCGAGATTAATTTGATAAAAGTAAAGCCCGAGATGGTACAGAATGGTAACAGCACGAGAAGAGTATAGATCATACTTGCCAGAAAGGAGGGTGTCTCTCCCGTATCAAGAAACAGGCGGGAGAGCAGGAAAAACAGAAAAACAGAGACCAGCGGGCTCACGGAAAAGATCAGATTAATTCTTTTCAGGTCGTACAGGTTTGATTTGCCGGCTATTATAGATCCGATAGCCGAGGTAATCAGCCACGAAGCCAGAAAGGTACCGGTAATAAGTTCATACCCTCCCGTGATGTTCATCATTTCCCTTATCAGCAAAAGCTGAAAAGCCGAACTGATAAAACCAACAATAAAAAGGTTGACCTTAATGCCTGCAGTATCGGTGTCATGAAATTTGTTTCCGGTAGATGGGGTGTCTTGTTTTTCAAACAATCTCAGGTAATAAGAAAAGTGCCAGAGTAAATGAAATATACCGGCAAATGCCATGACCACACCGGTTTCCACGTGCCATTTAAGCAGGAAGCCAGTGAAAGGGATATTCCATTTATAATTGATCTGAAGGGCAAGAAAAATTCCTGCGAGGGCTGTAAACAGGAATGTAAGGGCCAGGATCGAATTCCATAATTTCCTGTGTATCTGTATTGTATAGAAGCCGTTACGGTAAAGGAAATAACTGATCAGATATAATATAATTGCAATTGAGGATGTGCCCGCTACATGATACATGGTTACTTTTTGTTTTCCTCAAGAACTAATCCCTCGTAAATATATATTTCGGCGTTTTTCCATCCGTCCCATCCTAAACCAGCCTTGTCGCGCGATGTATAACCGAGGAACTCCTCGAGGCTCCAGCCGTTCTCTGTGGCAACCTGGGGGAGCATAGTTCCTGATCTGAAATCTTTTTTAATATAGATGCCATGTTTGCCCGGTATTATTTCCTTAATATCATTTATCTTTCTGAGGGGGCCAAGAACGGTTATTTCCATCTCGGTTCTGGAATATTCCCTCTTTGTAAGAGGAGAGAACCGGGCATCTTCAAATGCTGAAGAGCAAGCTGATAAGGAAACAACTTCGTAGAGAGGGTCTGAAGAGACGAATCTGCCAATGCAACCCCTCAATTTTCCGTCTATTTTCAGGGTGACAAAAGCACCCAGAGGCTTTCTGAATAATTCAGGAAGTGATTTTTCATCAGGGAGTATTATTATTTGGTTGTCGAGCTTTGACTGTATGCTGCTGCGTGCTATTGAGAAGAGCATTTCGGTTTCCCGTTCTGTCAGGGAGAGATCATCAGTAAGGGAATTTGCAGCTGACGGCTTTTTGTTTTTTTCAATAACGGCAATCGCATGATATCCAACTACTTCATCCTTATTGCCATATCGGGTGTCTCCGGAGTTGCAATAATCTATATGTTTATATTCGAGCTGGTCATTGCCTTCGGTAAGATACATAAGCAGGAGACCAGATGTCCAGCCGCACATGCTCGTTGAGAGTCCCGCAATATTTCTTTCTGAGTTTTTCTTCAGTGTATTAAGAAATTCCTGGGGATTCCCTGATACAATGCTGTTGGCAGTAATGTCATCTATTTCCATGGCATCCTTGTAGGAGGGATAATGAGAGAAATCACTGCTGATAACAAAAAGATTGTCCTGCGTGAACCATGGCTTAAGAGCCTCCGCGATCTTCCTTATGCTGTTTATATTGTTGGTTCCAATAATGATCGGGACGATCATCGGATCTGATGCAAAATAGTACTGGATAAATGGTATCTGTACTTCCAGGCTGTGTTCCTGTGTATGGGCTGTAAGGGATGTGTTGAAAACCCTGTTCTCTTTGCTGAGTTTCCCGGCTATCTCTTTGTTTACGGTTATCTTCCCCAGGGGGGTAATAAAATCTCCTGAACCATATACTGAAGCGCCGTCGAACAGCATTATATGGCTTGAACCGATGATGAAGATGTTTTTAAGAGGTTTGTTCCTGTCGACGGCGGAAAAAGCGGAAGCGGCGGTATTGCCCGAAAAGACATAGCCGGCATGAGGGCTGATGATCGCTCTGACATTCTGGTTTCCGGAGCTTTTCACGCAGTTTTCGAAGTGACGGGAAAGATCGTTCGTGAGGGTTTCTTTATTGGCGGCGTAAAATCTTCCTGCAGCTGCCGGTTGACGGTCAGCCTGCCTGTTCTGGGAATAGCTTTCCATTACAAGAAATATTAATATCAGAATAAAACAAACCTTTCGCATTGTTCAAAAAAAATATAATGGCATAACAAAGTTAGGCCAAAAAATTAAAAGATTCTATGGATTTGCAGGATAAAAGGTCCCGGTGGTTTTTATATGAAGATCATCGATTCCTTGAGGATCTTGCCTTGTTCATCTGTGCCGTATATCTTCAAACCGACGCTTACTGTGGAATTGCTGATAACGTCGATCACAGGACTGAGATCGTCCTTGATATCCTCGATATCTTCAAAATCTTCGATCGGGAAGTATATATGAAGGAAAAGTACGTATTCAGGATTTTTGATCCCAGCCAGAACCTTGACAATTTTTGCCAGCCAGATGGAGGATGCAGTGTTGAAATATTCCAGATTAAGCCTGAGGTTGGTTGTGTGCCGGGGATTTTTCACATATTCGGTCACCCATTTAAAAACAGGCTCGAAAATCTTGATTGCATTTACAGGAATCGATTTGCCCGCAATAATAAGTTCTCCTGTAAAGTGGTTAAGGTCGATCAGGGGAGATTTTTCTGTGGGGTCTACAAAAAGATTCTTCAGCTCGCTTGGGGGAATGGGCTCTTTCATTTTTTTGCCGCTTCTGAATTTAAGTACCATAATCAAAAATAAAACTTCTTTTAAGTTTATTCCATATCCTTTATCAAAAATAAATGAACAATTGTCAAAAATTATCGCCAGTTCATAAATAAAACTGGCCTGTTTGAAAAAATGCCCGATTGGTCCTGATCCTTCTATCCCGGGATCTCTGTTTTATACGGCAATATTTTAAAAATGTTATATTTGCAGGCGGAAAAACAGAGATATTAATGGAGAGTGTCATTAAGAACTGCATTAAAGAGGCTATTAAAACCCTTTATAACAGTGATGCGGAGGATGAACTGATTCAGATTCAGGAGACAAGGAAAGATTTCAGGGGTGATTTTACCCTGGTTGTATTCCCCCTTCTGCGTTTTTCCAAAAATACCCCCGAGCAGACCGGGAAGGATATCGGAAGTTACCTGAGTGAAAAACTTCCGGCAGTAACCGGTTTCAATGTGATCAAGGGATTTCTCAACCTTGAGATATCCGACAGGTGGTGGATGGAATATTTCCGGACAACTGCAGGAGAAGAGGATCTTTTCAGTTATTGCAGGGTGGAGCATCCCGAAACTATTCTTGTCGAATACTCTTCGCCCAACACCAACAAACCGCTTCATCTTGGGCACATCCGTAATAATCTTCTTGGATATTCCTTGTTCAGGATCCTTTCTTCGTGTGGCCATAACGTTTACAAAACCAACATAGTAAACGACCGGGGCATTCATATCTGCAAGTCGATGCTCGCCTGGCAGAAATATAGCAATGGAGAGACTCCACAGAGTACTGGCATGAAGGGCGACCATTTTGTCGGGAAGTATTATGTGACTTTTGAACGGGAGTACAAGGCTCAGATTGAAGAACTGGCCCAGCAGGGAACAGGAGAGGCTGAAGCCAGGAATTCAGCTCCGCTGATGCAGGAAGCAAGAGATATGCTTGTCAAATGGGAAGCCGGAGACAAGGAGATTGTAGATCTATGGAGAATGATGAATTCATGGGTTTACGAGGGATTTGAAGAGACTTACAGAATGCTGGGGGTCGATTTTGACAAAATATACTACGAATCAGAAACCTACAAGACAGGAAAGGAGATAGTCCTTTCCGCTCTCAGGGATAAGATCCTTTACAGTCACAATGATAATTCAATCTGGGCAGACCTTACGGCCGAAGGGCTGGACCATAAGGTTTTACAACGCTCCGATGGTACTGCAGTATATATTACACAGGATCTCGGCACCGCTGTGGCGCGCCACAAGGACTACGGGTTTGAGAAGACGATATATGTGGTTGGCAACGAACAGAATTATCATTTCCAGGTGCTGAGGGTGCTTATGAAAAAGCTTGGATATGAGTGGGCAGATGGACTAATCCATTTTTCATACGGAATGGTTGAACTGCCGGATGGTAAAATGAAATCACGAGAAGGAACTACCGTCGATGCTGATGACCTCATAAAGGAGATGAAGGAGACGGCCAGGGATGTGTCAATGGAACTGGGCAAGCTGTCCGGCTTTTCGGAGGAGGAGAAGGCTGATATCTTCAGGAAAATAGGGCTTGGGGCTCTCAAGTACTACATTCTTAAGGTTGATCCCCATAAAAACATGACTTTCAATCCGGTTGAGTCAATCGATTTTAATGGCAATACAGGCCCCTTTATTCAGTACACCTACGCCAGGATAGGATCGGTCTACCGCAAGGCCGGAGAGATGGGGATTGAGCCGGATATCTCTCAGCTTATGAGTACCAGGCCGGGACAGAAGGAGATAGATCTCATTAAGCTTCTACGGAGATTTCCCGTTACGGTAAGAGAAGCCGCTGCGGCGTACAGTCCTGCCATGATTGCCAATTATTGTTATGAGCTTTCAAAGGAATACAATCAGTTCTACCACGATTTTTCCATCCTTGGTGAGGAAAATATGGCTTTGAGGAATTTCAGGCTTATCCTTTCCGGACTGACAAGCCGTGTTCTCTCCTCTGGTATGTGGCTTCTGGGGATTGAAATGCCTGAGCGAATGTAAAATTTGTCTGAAACCATTTTAGTGTGTAATTATGTTCGAAAACCTTAGTGAACGCCTCGAGAAATCCTTTAAAATTCTGAAAGGGCATGGTCGAATTTCCGAGATTAACGTTGCTGAAACACTTAAAGAGGTACGCAGGGCGCTGCTCGATGCCGACGTTAATTTTAAGATAGCCAAGCAGTTTACCGATACGGTCAAGGAGAAGGCATTGGGGCAGGAGGTCCTGAAGTCGGTCAATCCTGCCCAGATGATGGTCAAACTGGTTCACGACGAGCTCGCAGAGCTTATGGGAGGCGATAAAAGCGATATCAATATCAAGGTCAATCCGGCCATAATATTGATTGCCGGTCTTCAGGGCTCAGGAAAAACCACATTCAGCGGAAAGCTTGCACAATGGGTGAAAAGCAAGAGGGGTAAACACCCCCTGCTTGTAGCGGGCGACGTGTACCGTCCTGCGGCCATCGAACAGCTTAAGATCATTGGAACACAGATTGAGGTGCCGGTCTATACTGAGGACGGAAATATGAATCCCGTACAGATTGCTAAAAATTCAATCAGGGAAGCAAAAACTAAAGGCTTTGATGTTGTTATCATCGATACTGCGGGCCGGCTCGCCATCGACGAAAGCATGATGACCGAGATCTCTTCAGTAAAGGAAGCGGTAAATCCTCACGAAATACTGTTCGTGGTTGATTCGATGACAGGACAGGACGCAGTAAATACTGCGAGGGAGTTCAACGAGCGACTCGATTTCAACGGAGTTGTCCTGACCAAACTTGACGGCGATACCCGGGGCGGTGCGGCCCTGTCAATCAAATCCGTCGTGAACAAACCCATAAAGTTCGTAAGTACGGGTGAAAAGATGGATGCGATAGATATTTTCTATCCGGAACGAATGGCTGACAGGATCCTCGGAATGGGGGATATTGTGTCGCTTGTTGAGAAGGCACAGGAACAATACGACTCCGAAGAAGCCAGGAAACTCCAGAAGAAGATAGCAAAAAATCAGTTCGACTTCAACGATTTCATATCACAGATACAGCAGATCAAGAAGATGGGAAATGTAAAGGACCTTATGTCGATGATCCCTGGTGTCGGTAAGGCTGTAAAGGATCTTGATATTGACGATGATGCTTTTAAAAGCATAGAAGCAATTATCAGAAGTATGACACCTGAAGAGAGAGTCAATCCGATGGTGCTTAACGGAAGCAGGCGCAAGAGAATTGCATTGGGAAGCGGCACAACGGTACAGGATGTGAACAAGCTCCTGAAACAGTTTGACGAGACGAGGAAAATGATGAGGATGATGACAAAGGGAGGAAATGTCTCACAGCTGATGGCAAATAGAAGATAACCCATGTATAAAATAATAGACGGAAGGAAAACAGCATCGGAAATTAAATCCGAAATTGCTGAAGCAGTTACTAAAATGAAGCAGGAGGGCCGGCGGGTGCCGCACCTGGCAGCAATTCTTGTCGGAAACGATGGCGCCAGCGAGACATACGTGGCCAACAAGGTAAAGGACTGCAATCAGGTGGGTTTTAAATCGACTCTCCTGAGGTTCGGTACCGGCATAACCGAAGCCGTGTTGCTTGAGGAGATAGCCCGGCTCAACGGGAATGATGATATTGACGGATTTATCGTCCAGCTGCCGTTACCCGTACATATAGAAGAGAACAAGGTTATTGAGGCAATCGATCCTGCGAAGGATGCAGATGGGTTTCATCCCGTGAACCTTGGCAAAATGATGATCGGGCTTCCCTGTTTCCTTCCGGCGACACCGTACGGCATTACCGAGCTTATAAAAAGATACGGTATAGAGACTTCCGGCAGGCTTTGTGTTGTGGCTGGACGCAGCAATATTGTCGGCCGTCCTGTCAGTATCCTTTTGTCCCAGAAAGGTATGGATGCAACGGTTATAGTCACCCACAGCCGGACCAGGGATCTGGCAGGTATTCTCAGGCAGGCAGATATTATTATTGCCGCCATAGGCTCTCCCTCTTTCGTTAAAGCCGAAATGGTGAAACAAGGGGCTGTGATAATAGATGTAGGGACCACCCGCATCCCATCTCCGGACAGCAAATCAGGCTTTAAGCTTGCCGGTGACGTTGATTTTGAGAATGTTGCCCCAAAATGCTCATTCATTACCCCGGTACCGGGCGGAGTGGGCCCGATGACCAGGGTTTCGCTCCTGAGAAATACACTTATGGCAGCAGCGAACAGGTAAGATAAGGCGGAATTGATTATTTATCCGGGAATTCGATTCCTGTAAGGTAGAGATCAAACCCACCTTTGCCTCCCGGCCTGTCAGAAGAGAAGATCATGAAGTGATTTGTGAAATCCTGAGATGTCCCGAGAACCGGTCTGTATTCATCTGAAGAAGTATTGATCTCAGGCCCGAAATTAACCGGAGAGCTCCAGTTTCCCCCGCTGAAAAGAGAATAGTACAGATCATATCCCCCATAACCTCCCGGGCGGTTTGATGCGAAGACCATGATACTCCTGTGGACATAAGGACATTTTGTCTCGCCTTCACTGGTCAGGCTTCCAATCAGTACGGAGGGAGCATGATTGAGGTTATACCAGGCCTCCGGGGTTGTTCCGGGTGGCCTTGCATGACGATAAATCCTGAAACTGCCATCCCTGTCCGATGAAAAATAGATGGTATCCTGGCTGGTGCCAAAGCAGATATAAGCATCATCGGATGAGGTGTTCAGAAGTGTTAAAGGGAAAGGCCCGTTAATGGAAGGGAGGGCCGACCCGAAGTAGGGAAGGTGTTTGAGATAATAAAAATCCAGATTTCCTTCATTGTTAACTGTTGAATAAATAAAGTATCCATATCCGTCAACAGAACTGAAAAAAGAGTAGGGACCAAACTCATCTTCAGGGGTGTTCGTTTTGGAAAAAATGGAATTATAGAAAGGATTGCCGGCCATTTCAGAATTAACGGAAAAGTTTCCGTTGGTCTGATCGAATGTAAATGTGATCAGACCCTGTACGAGGTCAAACTGACCATCCGGGCTCCCCCTGTTGCTCGAAAAGATAACCGGAATCGCACCGTGCAATTGCGGCAGATTCATGTTATAATCATCACCGGAAGAGTTTATGCCCGAAAGGTTTATTACAGTGTCCGGAAAGCTTCCCAACAGGTGTTCAACAGGATTTTCGCTCTTCTTGCAGCCATAAAAAGGATAAAACATAATTAAAGCACAGAATATCAATGATATGTTAAAACAGTTTCTGGCCATGTTAATATATTTCCCGGGAAAAACTTCTGTCACAAATATAAATATAAAATGAAGAACCGGGTCGTTGCCCGGCTCTTCGAAGGTAGAATTTAGGTTAATTCTAGGGTAAAATGGATATAGGGGTAAAAAATCAATTCATACAACATAGATGAAAATTTATGCGATTTGGTTGCGTGGGTTTCCCCAAAAACAGTGGTTTTAATGTGATGTTTTTGTATGATATTGAATCTTAGGTGTTTAAAAAAAGGTTAAAATGTTGATAATTGTGCAGACGTCAAAATCAGCTTAAATAAATTGTTGCTATTTTTGTACACATCAATTTCTGAAGATGGAAGAAGAGAGATTTGGATTCTCATATGAGGAAGAGATCAAGCATGCGGTCCAGAAGTTTGAGAGGATGAAAAGGAATAATGAGAGTTATTTCTTTGATGTAATTGAATTTGAATCAATAATTGATTTTTATATCGAGAACAACAATTCTGTAAAGGCATTTGAGGCAGCAACACTGGCAACGGAACAACACCCGAACTCCGTTTCAATACAGCTTCGCAAAGCAAGGGTGCTTCTTGATAAGGGGCGGGCGGTGGAGACTCTTACTATTTTGAGAAAGCTTGAGAGCATTGAACCGGGAAACCACGAGATTTATATTGCAAAGGGCACAGCCATGGGAATGCTTGGGGATATACAGGGTGCAAAGAAAATGTTCGACTATTCCCTGACCCTCGATTCAGATGATGTTGAGAATATACTTTTTGCCATAACATCCGTCCTTCAGAACCTCAATTATTATGAACACCTTATTCCATATCTGCTGAAGCTAACAGATCTTGAACCGGAGTTTTATGCCCATCTTTATGATCTTGCCTATGCATACGAAAAGACGGAAGATTTCGAGAACAGTATATACTATTATCTGAAATACCTCGAAGAGGAGCCATTTTCTGACAGTGCCTGGTATAATCTGGGTATAATTTACAGCAAGCTTGAATATTACGACAAAGCAATAGAAGCCTACGACTTTGCCCTGGCAATCAACTCCCACAATACTTTTGCACTCTTCAATAAAGGGAACATTCTCAGTAACCTTGAGAGGTATGCCGAGGCGATACCCGTCTATCATGAGTATCTCGAGATCGAGCCAGATAATTTTGAGGCAATGACTTATCTTGCAGAATGTTATGAGAAGACCAATGAACTGATCCTTGCCCGTAAATATTATCTGGATGCAATCGAGCTTTCACCTGATTTTGCTGAACCATGGCTTGGCCTGGGTATAATAGCTCTGATTACCGGCAAACCTGACGAGAGCCTTATCTTTCTGATGAAGGCGGTCAGACTGGATGATGAAAATCCGGAAATATGGTTTCTCCTTGGAAGGGCTCATAATGCCATAGGTGAGAAAAAAGCTGCACTGAGATGCTACAGGGAAGCTCTTAAGCTCGATGCCTACTACGATGAAGTATGGACCGAACTGGGGAGGATCATAATAAAGGAGGGCCTTCAGAGAAAAGCGTTGCCATATCTGGAAAAGGCCTATAAGATAATCGGGGACGTGCCTGGAATAAGTTACCTCCTGGCAACATGCCATATTTATGCCGGAAGCCCCGACAAGGCATACAGACACCTGATGATAGCATTAACCACCGATAAAGATCTTTTTGCAGGGTTCGCCCGATTTCTTCCCTATAATTTGTTAAGCCGCAAAATCAGGAAACTCCTGAAGAGCAGTAACCTGATATGATTTATTAATCAGAATATTGATGTCAGATGAGAACAATTCTTCCTTACATTCCCGACCGGCCTGAGAAACCGCGAAAAGAAGGAATCACCATGGTTATGGATAAGGGCCTGAGTCTCAGGGAAGCAGAAGATTTCATGTCAGTCGGCAACCTTTATACCGATTTTGTAAAACTGGGATTCGGCACGTCGATCCTGACTCCCCATTTTGAAAGGAAAGTACAATTGTACAAGAAGCATGATGTTGTTCCCTATCCCGGAGGCACTCTCTTTGAAGCATTTATTGTGAGGAATATGTTCGGGGATTACCTTGATTTCCTTGATAAATATGAGTTTGAATTTGTTGAGGTATCCGACGGATCTTTCGAGATCGAGCATGGACGAAAGCTTGAATACATTATGCGTCTTGCTGAAAGAGGCACTGTTATCTCTGAGGTCGGATCCAAAAAAAAGAACGTGGTCTACACACCGGATGAATGGGTGAGCATGATGAAATCTGAGCTTGAGGCAGGTTCGGTCAAAGTGATTGCGGAAGCTAGGGAGTCGGGTACCGTAGGTATTTATAACGATGACGGATCGGCTAATACCGGTTTGATCTGTGCCATTTCAGAACATATTGGCTTTGATAAGGTAATCTGGGAAGCACCGCTAAAGTCCCAGCAGATCTGGTTCATTAATAATTTCGGAGCCAACGTGAACCTCGGCAATATTGCCCCTAATGAGATCATTCCCCTCGAATCCCTGCGCTGCGGCCTTCGCGGTGATACCTTCTTCCGGTTTCTGCCTCCGGAGCTGAAGAATGGAAAATAATGGTTCAGGCTGAGGGATAATTATAGAATGCAGGTGCAGACATTATGAGGAGATTCGGACTTATCGGATACCCGCTGGGACACTCTTTCTCAAGGAAATACTTCACCGGGAAATTTCTCAGTGAGCAGATCGACGATTGCTCATACGATAATTATCCTCTCGAAAGCCTTGACGGCTTCTATGATCTTCTCCGTACAATACCGGATCTTGCAGGCCTTAATGTGACTATCCCGTATAAATCTGAAATAATCAGGTTTCTGGATACCATCGATCCGGAGGCTGAGGAAATTGGGGCAGTTAATGTCTTGAAAATTAAGAGAATAAAAGACAAGATTGAAATAGCCGGATTCAATTCTGACGTTACGGGAATAAGAGAATCAATCGATCCCTGGCTTGCTGAAATAAACCAGGCCATGGTCCTCGGTACAGGTGGAAGTTCAAAAGCAGTCTGTTACGTCCTCGGGAAATACGGATTCCCTTTTTCAAGAATCTCAAGGACAGGAAAGGAAGGCACGTTAGGCTATCAGGACATCACTGCGGAATTAATGGAGAAAACCGAACTTATCGTCAATACAACCCCGCTGGGAATGTTCCCCGACACTGAAAGCTGGCCGGATATAGATTATGATCTTCTTGACAAAAAGCACATACTGTTTGATCTGGTTTATAATCCGGAAATAACATCGTTTTTGAAAATGGGGCAGGAGCGAGGCTGCAGGATCATAAGTGGAATCAGGATGCTTCACTCACAGGCAGAGCGATCGTGGGAGATCTGGAACAGCGGGCAATTTTAAATGAAAATGGTTTCCGGATATTCGATCGCAGTAAGGAACAGTCCCCGCGCAGGCACTGACCCTCCGGCTCTGGATCGGTCCCTTGCAAGAATTATCTCTTCAAACTCCTCCAGGCTTGTTTTGCCCCTCCCTGCCTGAATAAGTGTTCCCGCAACAGCCCTTACCATATTCCTCAGGAATCTGTCTGCTTTAATAGTGAAGATCAGCTGGTTGTCCGCCTCCTCCCACGAAGCATGAAATATCTTGCAGATATTGGTCCTGGTATTCGAGTGCAATCTGCTGAAACTGGTAAAATCTGAGTGACGCGTCAGCAAAAATGAAGCCTTGTTCATAAGATCAACATCAATATTGCCGGTGTAAAGCCAGCTGTAATCTTTCCTGAAAGGATCTTTTTTTCTTGAAATGTAGTATTTATATGTTCTGGAAACTGCGCTGAAACGGGCACTCGATTCAGGGTTAACCTTTCTTAAGCCGGTAACTGAAATATCTTCAGGAAGATAACCGTTCAGACCCGTAATAATGCCTCCCCTGGAATCCAGATCATTCAAAGCGGAGTCGAAGTGAGCGCAGAAAGCCAGTGCATGAACTCCTGCATCCGTCCTTCCGGCACCAGTCGAAGCGATCTTTTCACCTAAAATGGTGCTTAGCGCTTTATCAAGGATATGCTGAACCGTCATGGAATTGGGCTGATACTGCCACCCGTGGTATGAAGTTCCTTTATATGAGATGAATATGAAATACCTTGTTTTCACATACTGGTTTTTGCAAATGTAATTATATTAAAAGACAACAAATAAAACCCGTCCATCCCAAAAAAATATGATACAATTGCTTGGAAATCGATCTTAAAATGTATTTTTACTTCATTCGAAAACCTGAAAAATTAATTTGTATAACCTAAAAACTCACACAATGACAGAACAGAAAAACACGCAGGCCATTGGCATGGCCTTTATGGGAATGATATTCTTCCTGTTCGGATTCGTTACGACTTTTAATATTACGCTGGCAGATAAGTTCAAGGCAGTCTTTGAGCTGTCGAACTTTCAGGCCCAGCTGGTAAATGGTGCTTTCTTTTTTACCTACTTTGTGCTCTCTTTTACAGCCGGTGGCATAATCAAGAGAATCGGTTACAAGGCAGGTGTTATTCTTGGCCTTTTACTTGTGGCCGTCGGCAGCTTTCTGTTTTTCCCTGCTGCTAAGGCAATTTCCTTTCCATTTTTCCTTTTTGCCATTTTTATCATGGCTGGTGGTGTTGTTTTCCTGCAAACAGCTGCAAATCCGTACGTTACTGCGCTTGGACCATCAAAGACCGCCTCGGGCAGACTAAATCTTACCCAGGCACTTAACTCGATTGCAACCTATATTGCACCTCTTCTTGCCGGGCTTTTTGTATTTAAAACAGCTGCAACTGCAGCCCTGAACACCGCTGAATCTGTCCCGACCACTCCTTTTTTAATAATTGCCATAGTCGTTATTTTTATTGCTATTGCTATTTATTTTTTAAGGCTCCCTGAAATTTCAACCAAAAGTGTTGAGAAGAAAAGTGTCTGGAGCCATACGCATACCATTCTGGGTGCTGTGGGTATTTTCTGTTATGTTGGTGCTGAGGTAGGATCTGCAGCCATGCTTCAGAGATATTTCCAGGAGGCTTTACAGATGGCGCGTAATGACGCCGCACTGATGATAGCCCTTTACTGGGGCGGCGCAATGGTCGGAAGGTTTTACGGATCATTCATGCTCTCGGATGTTGAAAAATCAAAGAAATACCTGTATGCTGTCCTTGTTGTTGCCCTGGCCATGTTTGTCGGCTGGTTCGTTAGAAAAGAAATAACGGATGGACTGATTTTCGCAGGAATTGCTGTGGTAAACTATCTCGCGATGCAGCTTGGCAGAGGCAATGCAAGCAGATCTCTCGCTGTTTTCGGATTAATTGCCGCTTTGCTGCTGGTAGTGGTAATGGCTGTAAATGGACCGATCATTCTGTGGGTAGGTTTATCTATAGGATTCTTTAACTCAATTATGTTCCCCAATATTTTTGCGCTCGGCGTTGACGGCCTTGACAAAGGTGAACTCAGCATGGCCTCAGGACTTATCAATACCATGATAGTCGGTGGTGCTGTGGTACCTGTTCTCATGGGCCTCATGGCTGACGGAATAGGTGTGAGATTCTCATTTATTCTGCCAATAATCTGTTACCTCTATATTGTATATTTCGCCCTTGTCGGGAGCAAGCATAAGTAACCGTTTGGTTGATAATCAATTTTTGCAGGAGGCTGTCCCGGATATTGTTTTGGGACAGCCTCATTCATTATTTCACGACA
>DIKJ01000131.1 GCA_002424525.1 Bacteroidales bacterium UBA5621
CTCATACCGTCCCTGCCACTGAGGCGCATCACTTGCGACTATGAAGTGCTTTTCAGTCTTCCCTGTCCGCGAGTTACTTACCTCCACGTTTGCAAAGTGAGGATCCTGCTTTTCAGAGTAGATCCTTACTGAGCGGGGTGAGCGGGGTTTTACCATTGTTATGTCTATCATGACAATACGATTTTTAACTGCAGTAGTCTTTCGAAGTATGGCCGATAACGATACTGGCCATTATGAGCCTTCACAATTGTGAGCTCTGCCTTGATGAATTTCTGAACATCATTTACAACCGTGCAGCAGTCGATCCGGACCGGGCCAGTGACGGGCTCCATTGAGTTGAAGAATTCCTCGAGCTCTGTTACATTCCAAATATCAACGGCAGCTGCTTCCATGTTAAAAGGCGTTTAAGGTTTCGTAATCAGTTGACGGATAGCCGCCTATCTTTGTCAGGCTTTCGTTGTGGGTCCAGAAGATTGTGCCGGTTTCACCGTTGCGGTGTTTTGAAATTGAGAGCTCACCTATTCCCTGGGCAGAGATCTCCTCATGACCAACGTTAACATACTGCTCTCCGTAATAAGCGCCCCGATAAAGCATGATCACAATGTCTGCGTCCTGTTCTATTGCCCCGCTCTCTCTGAGATCTGACAGCACCGGCCTTTTGTTGCCACGCTTTTCAACCTCACGGTTAAGCTGGCTGAGAACAATAATCGGTACGTCTAAGTCTTTGGCCAGCATCTTCAAGCCCCGGCTCAGCTCGGCAAGTTCACTATCACGAGTGCGGCCTTTCTGATTACGTGTTTTCATCAGTTGGAGATAATCGACAATAACCATATCACAATTACCCTCTTTTTTCTTGGTCATGCAGAAGGCCTCAATCTCACTCAGGCCGATGCTCCCCCTGTCATTTATCCAGAGCCTGCTATCAGCATAGTAGCCGGCGGCTCTCTGGGCCCTGAGAAATTCATCATCCGAGAGCTTTCCTGTCCTGTAGCCAAGCGCGTCAACGCCTGACTGCCCTATAATAAGCCGATCCAGAAGTCTCGCTCGACTCATTTCCAGACTGAAGAAAATGACAGCCTTTCCCTGCTCCAGCACCTTAGCTGCACATGCTAGTGCGAAAGCCGTTTTTCCTATTGAGGGCCTTGCGGCTATTATGACCATATCGGATTGCTGCCAGCCTCCGGTGTAAGAAGTAAGCAGGGATATCGGAGTGATCAGGCCGGGCTTCCGTCCGGCTGCTCTTTCATCCAGAGCGTCCATTGATAACGAAGCTGTGGCTCGGGAACTATAGTCGTCAGAAGCCTGCAACCTGTTACGGATCTCCGCGAGCTCACCGGTAAGGACGGAGTCAATCTCCAGAACATCTCTTGACTCCTGGATCTTCAGCCCGGCAACGTGAACCTTCCTCAGGGAAGATTCTTCAATGACTGCAATGATATATTCCTGGTAGTTTGCAGTGGAGCTGACCATGGAAGAGAGATCTGTGATGTAAAGCGCATCCTGTTTACAGATCCGCGAAACCGTTATAAGATCAGGCACCAGACCGTCTGAGACATTTTTACAGAGCGCCTCAAAGATCCTCTTACGCTCCGGACTAGTGAAATCAGAAGGTACCAACCGGGATGCGCCCTCCCTAGCTGGAATACTGTCATTGAGCATACAGCTCAGTATGGCCTCTTCTGAATTCATATCACTCTGGTATAGGCCTTAGAAGCTTCTGCCTGAGAATATACCCTCTGTAGGTTTGGAACATGCTCATGAGGCAGGAGGGAGCTTTGTACAGAACTCCATACTCTCCCATCTTCACTTTCATGAAAAAGTCCTCTGCTTCTTTATCGGTGAGCTCTGGTTCTGCCATAAGTATCAGCTTTGTCAGCTCCACAATACGATCCTTCTGGACCTCGTAATCATGAAAAGCGTACAGATCAGCTATGAGCTTGGAAATCTTCAATGCCAATTGAACATTGAGAGGTTCTTGTTTCATTTTGCGATTCATTTGAGTTTTTGTAATTACCCTCCAGGACTTTCAGGAAGTTTGTCGGGTTGAGGATCCAATCAAGGTTCGCCTTCCAGCCGTTCTTTTTGCCACATAAGTAATCAGAGCCCCCGGCGAGAGTGAAGACCTCACTTAACTTTTCTTCACCGTGTTCATTAATCCTTGCGCGGAGGTGTGCCTTCCTCTGATCAGTGAGCTTTGTAATTTTGGGAAGAGCTGGACATGAGGCATGATATGCTTCAATTATTTTTTCAAAATCAATTTGATTTTTACTTTCTTGTTCTGTACTGTTCTGTACTGTTCTTGTATTACGTTCGTTATTCGTTCGTATTACATTCGTATTACGTTCGTATTTCTCCCACCTCAACAGCACACTATTTCTGGCTTTCTCCGATTTGTCCATGCGTAGTTTTAACCTACTAATTGCGGTTTCAGACCAGAATTTTTCCTCATCAAATTGGAAAAGTTCGAAGTCATTTATCACGGATTTAACCAGGTCGTATTCCGTTCGTAATTCGAACGTAATACGATCGTATTCAATCGGCAAATAGCCCGCCTCCTCATAAAGCATTTCCACTACACACCAGTAGACGCCTAATCCGGCCATGCCATGAGTACTGACTAGCTTTATAAGCTTGCGGTCGTTACGCGCATTGTAGTCGTGCGGGAAAAAGAATGTCTCTTTCATCGTAGAGATTTATATTTGTCCAGAAAATCTGCGAAATCTTCAACAACCCAGGTACCTGGCTCAGGAGTGGTGTCCGTGCTATGTGTGATTATAGCAATCTGCCGGCCATTTATTTCAGTCAGTACATCTGCTTTAACCTTCCTGGCTTCTGGCTTCCAGCCGGCATTCCCGATCTGACGGGTGCGGCCCACAACATCGGTAAAAACCTCCGTGGTGTCAGTGAAGCGGCCGGAACGGTTTGCCTTTTCGGCTTTATGATTGTTCAATTTCAGAAATGCGAGAATACACTTCTGGAGTCCTCCTGTAGTAGAGTCTGAAAACAACCGCGGGGCCAGGTACTTTGGGTCCACGTTAGGGTGTTTCCTGATGGCCTCTTCTAAAGCTTCCACCTCGAGCATCCTGACCGCTTCGCTTTTCTTACCTCCTGATTTCTTTCCCATAGATTACTTAATTAAAAGAAGAGCCCCCTCGCCCGGTTGCCCGCGGTTTGGTGAGCTCTTCGCAAGGAGGCCCGCCGCGCCGGAGTATAAAGCGTTCTGCAACCTCTCTTCTATTTTTTCCCTTGATCATTTTTCTTTCCTCCTGGCTTTAACACTCCTCCAGCAGGGCAATCAGATCCTTCTTGTAAAACATGACCTTTCCGCCCAACTTGTAGGCTTTAAGTCGCCCTTTCCGTCGCTGGTTATACATGAATTGCCTGGTTACGCCAAGAAACTTTTCAGCCTCGGCCTGTGGTAAGGGTTGATCAGGATCCTCAACAGGACTAAGCGGTTTGCCCTTAAATTCGTCCTGCACTGGATCTGGATTCGTGGACCTAAAAAGATTTTCAAGGTCACTGACCTTTTCCACATTAAGGGTGATAATAAGCTTCCCTTCAGCGCTTCCGTTGTCGGCAATTACCTTACTGATATTTATCTCTGTCATAGCAATAATTATTTATTGCAAACAAAGACAATAAAAGTAACATAAAACGCTAATAATCAGATTATTAATATACAAAATAACAAATGTATATTTTGTATATTGAAGAGGTGGTTATCTTAAATCAGGGATATTTGTGTAGGGTGGGTGGTTCCAAACTTCATCGCCTTCCTTAGGAGGCATATAGGGATTTGTGCGGTGAGCCTTAAAGCCCGGCTTAAAATCGTTATTGCCAACAGCCGTATAATCCCGGTCAATCAGTTTTCTTGAATAATAGCCCTTATCAGAAAGGTGTCTGAGAAATTTTGCAATATCTGCCGCTATTGGGTTCACACCGTTCAGGAACTTTTCATATAGCTTCTTCACCTCCTCCGGTGAAGTTTTATTAACCAAAACATCTGAAAGCCTCAGTTCCTTCCCCTTGGGGTCATTGCGTAATTTTCCGTAGAGGCACTCCTCCATACCTCCCACGGATATAATAACCTGCCTGGTCAGTAAATGCAGGATCTCATTGCTGGTTTCCTTCGGTGTTTCGCTCTCTCGCTTGGTGCCCTCAAATATGATCAAGGCCTTTATCTGGACAGCGTAAAGCAGGTAAATCAGGACCTCAAGAGTTCTTTCAACCCACTTGTAACTATTGGGACCCATGAGCCCCTTTGGTGGGTTTATATTACTTTCTGGAATAGGATACAGTTCACTCAAACTTATTGCTCCTGACTCTATTTCATAAAAGATGAAATCCAAAAGGGTATAAAGCTCTTTCTGGTCACTCAGGGGCAGTTTCATGGCCTGATCAACCGCCCTTTTCAGTTCTTCTTTGTAGAAACCTTGACGGGACTCAGGCATGTCTACACGCCACCTTATATTCGTTTCACCGTTAAGGTCCTCCAGGCATTGCGGAACCATGCTCAGAATATTATTGCAGATATTGTCCAGTCTTGACTTCTCCTGTTCCTGCAGCTTCAAGTACCAGCTGATATACTTTGTGTACCGCGCTTTGTTCATACGGCATTCCTTTTAACGGTCAGGGGCTCAGTGACGGGGGTGGTATTGCTCATTTTCTCCCGCCGTGCAGCGCGGTCCGGGTTGATATACTTCTGCAGGGTCTTCAAATCTGAGTGCCCGGTGATCTCCATGACAGCTGTTATCGGCATGTTATAAACGTTCAGCAGGAGGGAGACACATGTGCGGCGGGCGCAATGACTGCCGATAAACTCCGATTTCGGATTTATGATCTTTATCTCTTTACTTCCCACGTACCTGGTGAGTGTTGTAGGTGTGTCGATCTTTGCAGCAGCTGCAGCGTTTTTGATGTAGTCATTGAACTTTTGCAGGGAGATGGAGGGCAGCTTGTAATCGTACTTCTTCAAAATATCCAGAGCCGGCGCGGCATATCCCACCAGGTCAATGGAGATCTCTTCTTTGGTCTTATCCGTTACGAAGGTCCAGACGTCGCCGTCAAGGTCACTCTTTTTGAACCGCGATATATCACCCCACCGCTGGCCGGTGTAACATCCGAAGCAGAACAGATCCCTCACCCGGTCTAGGGTAGATCCCGGGGGAAATTCATGGGTGTAGAGGTCCCGGAGCTCCTGGGCCGTCAGTGTTACAATGTCATTCTTTCTCTTTATCCTTTTCTTGTCCGCTGTTGAGAACATTTTGAACTCTCTGTATATCGGGCTCTTATTGTAGCCTCTCTCCTCCGACCACTTTAGGAAGGTTTTAAGGGACTCTATGTATTTTCCGGTGGTATCGGTCAAAAGTCCGTCCTGCTCGCCCTCTGGCCGGGCTTTCTGCCTTCCACGGGGCTTTCTGGCCATTAGGTGACTAAGAAAATCATCCATGAAAGCATGATTGATCATGCTGAAGGTTAACAGCTGGTACTTTGGCTTAGCCTCAGCGAACTCCTCCAGGGTTGTTTTAAGGGTGTTAAACTTCTGTATAGTCCGAGGTGCCAGCCTGTTCTCCTGGGCTTTTATGAATTCGTCAAAGACATCAAAAAATGACTTCTCCCGGATCAGGAAGGGATTCTCTTTGAGCTTCGCCCACTCCTGTAAAAGCTGTTTAATCTGATCAGCAATGTAATGGGAAGGATCATCTTTAAGCTCATTATACTTATTGAGGATCTCGTCTTTCAGTTTGTTGAGCCGGCGGTTGAACTCTATGGAACCGGTCAGTTTGTCTTTCCTCAGCTGTTTGTCAAAGTCCCACTCTGTTGGTTTAATGACATACTCTGTCTTTATCTTAATGAAGTTTGGCAGGTCCCTGTTGGATTCAGTGATCTCCCCTTTACTGAAGATCAGATAACAATAGATCCTGGTCTCTCTGCCGGCTGGTTTCTTTGTGCCGCTCTTTGTTTTCTCATAAGGAGTCTGGAGAAGAAATTTTGCTGTTGGCATGTGTAGCGGAATTTAAATTTGAACCAAAGATAAACCATTGGAAACAGATAGGAAATAAAAACCGCATTTATTTTTACACAAGATTACAGCTAATTACATTTAATATATCTAAAAGACAGATATTCAGAAGTTAATATGTAAACCACTGCAAGGGGTTGTAACATAAATTCCAATATGGGAAGCCCTCCCTCCGCTACAAAGAAAAAAG